>CAZWLA010000001.1:0-97536 GCA_964633845.1 uncultured Arcobacteraceae bacterium
TATTTTAGCAGAATTATTCCGTTTTAGTTAGTCCAACTTTTGGGGAGGCTTACAAGATGATGATATTGCTTTATCATTAATAGAAAAAGCAATATCAAATAAAACCATATCAGAAGGTAGAAAAAAAGAATTTCAACAATTACTAACACTAAAAGGTGTCCCACAAGGTGTTTCATTTTCTAATATATTGTCAGATATATATTTTGCTGATTTTGATAAAAAGTATTATAAACAAACAAATATCTCATACTATAGGTTTGTTGATGATATTTTAATTTTATGTAATAATAGTGATGTAAAGAATATAAAAAATAAGATACTAAAAGATACAAATAATCTAAAACTAAATATACATATATTTCAAGATAATAGTGATAAATCAACTATTGGTATGATAGATAAAGATAAGTTCCAATTTTTAGGTTTTGAATTTTATAACGATACTGTATCTGTAAGAGAATCATCGTTAGATAATCTAAGGTCATCTATTGTAGATATATTTAAAGAAACAGTTAGTGAAAAAGAACTCTATAGAGTTTTAAATCTAAAAATAACTGGATGTATTTATGATGATAAACAATATGGTTGGTTAAGATTCTTTGCACTAATAGATGATATGACTCTTTTATATAGTTTAGATGCATTTGTAAAAAGTTGTTTTGGTAGGTTTAAGAATCAATATAAATCAGATGAAATCAAAAAGTTCTCAAAAACATATTTTGCTTTAAAAAATATAAATAAAAGTAACTATATACCAACTTTTAATAGTTTGAGATTGGATAGTAAAGAAAAGATATTCTTAAAAAGATTCTTGGAAATGATTCAAAAAGATATGGAATTTTATTAAATATATAGACAAGATGTGACCAAATATAAAGGAATAATTACAACATGGAAAAATTAATAAATAATACAACACCATTAACACAACATCAACAAGATGTATTTAATAAAATAATATTTGATGTAACTTCTAATGCTCAAAGTATTTTAAAAACCAATGATATATATAATAATTTATTATCGTTATGGGGTCCTGCAGGAACTGGAAAAACATATCTAACAACTCATATAGTGAAATATTTTATAGAGAATGAAAAGATACTAGATGATGGAGTATGTATTACCGCACCTACTCATAAAGCAGTAAGTGTTTTATCAAATATATTAAGAGAAAATAAAATACAAGCTTCTACGAGAACTATACACTCTTTTTTAGGTATTAAACCATTTAGAAATGATAATAATGGTGAGGAAAAATTCACTATAGATAAAACTGTAAAAAATCCACCAAGTGCTACACTTCTAATTGTGGATGAAAGCTCTATGATATCTGCAAATTTATTTGAGTATATTATTGAAGCTATGGAAGTTGGAAGAGTAAATACTGTATTATTTATAGGTGATCCATATCAGTTACTTCCAGTCGATGATAGTAAAACTGAGATATTTAGTATGAAAAAACAATATCAACTAAATGAGATAGTAAGACAAGCTAAAGATAGTTATATCATTAAAATTGCTACAAAATTAAGAGAAAGAATTGCAAATAAAGACTTTATAAATCTAAAACAATTTTTCAAAGAAAACTTTGAAAGTGAAATTGAGTTTTTTCATAATCAAGAGCAGTTTTTAAGTGACTTTTACAAAAATGATAATTGGTACAAAGAGGATAAAATTCTTGGATCTTATACAAATCAATCAGTAGATGGCTTCAATAGAACAATTAGAGGTCAATATTGGAGAGAAAAAGGTCAATTAACTCCACCTACACTTTTATCTGGAGATATGTTAAGATTTTTAGATAGCTATAGTGTATCAAATGTAAATATGTATCATAATGGTCAGGTTGTAACAATAGAGGAAGCAACACTAAAATTTCATGAATATTTACAAATTGAGTATTGGGACTGTAAAGTTGTAGGTGCATCAGAACAACAAATATTTAGAGTTGTAGATCCAGGTAGCGTGATGATATTTAATGATAAACTACAAGCTATAATAAAACTAGCAAAATCATCACAATATGGACTAGAAAGAAAAAAATATTGGAATGCATATTATAGCACAAGAGATATGTTTGCAAATGTTCAGTATATATTTTCATCTACTATTCATAAACTTCAAGGTAGTACTTATGATTCATCATATATTGATCTTTTTTCACTAGCAGATCATTGCTATATATCAGATGATGAAAAGTATAGATTAACTTATGTTGCAATTACTAGAGCAAGAGAGCATATTAAAATATTTATACCTAAAATAGACATAGATGGTAACGCTATGGAATCATTAATAATAGATAGTGTAAAAAAACATAATGAGGTAGACAATCTACTTAAAAATATATTAGGATAGATACCAGACTTTGAACATAATAATGATATGAATTTAGATGATATATTTGATGGTAAAGATTGTCCATTTTAATAAGTCTATAGTATAAAATATAATTGAACAATAAATATAAAAGGTAAAATAGATGACTAACCAAACAGTAAGAGTACTAGAACTACTAAAAAGATTTAATGATGGTCAAAAAGTATGTATAGAAACACTTCAGAATGATCCATTATGGTGGAGTGATAAAACACAAGAACCAATGAGTGAAAAAAGTATCAGAAGAGATTTGGATGTGATTAAACAAGTATTTCCAAAATCTTTCGAACTTATACGAGGTGGAAAAGGTGAGAAAGGCTGCTATAAAGCAATAACAAAAGAAGCTTTTGAAAACTTTATGAAACCAGAAGTATTATCTCTTATGGTACAAACATTTAATATGGCTAGTAAAAGTGATCTATTTGATAACTTTGATTTAAATATAGATGATAAAAAAATCATATCTAAAAAAATAAATGAATTAAATAATATCTATGAGTTTAAAAATAAGCCGTTTGAAAATGCAAAATCAGATAGTAAGATATTTAAAATACTTGAAAGAAATATCAAAAATCAAAAGTGTAGCATCATAGAGTATCCAAATCTTGGCAAATTAACAAAAATAGAAGTAAAGCCTTACAGGATACTTTTTATAAATGAAAACTTTTATTTGGCTTGTGAAATTGAGCATGAAGATTATAGCTTTAGTATGTATAAAATATCAAAAATAAAAACTATAGAGGATACTTCTAGAACATATCATAGAAATTATGATATTGATAATTTTATAAAAGATATACAAACACCATTTAGCAGATATACACCTAACTATAAAGAGCATCTTATTGATATAAAACTAGAAGTTAGCAGTAAAAAAGTATTTTTCTTTAAATCAAAGAGATATTTAAAGTCTCAAAATATAGATGAAGTAAAAGATGATGGTTCTCTAATAGTAAGCTATAGGGTAACTCAAGAGATGGAAGTGGAAGACTTAATCAAAAGATGGATTCCACATGTAAAAGTTTTAGAACCATTAAATTTAAAACAAAAAATAGAAGATGAATTAAAGGAGTACCTAAAATAAATGAAAAAAATATTATTAGCACTAATACTACTATCAACAGTATTACTATCAAATACACTAAACGACACTACAAAATCAATAGTCAAAATCTTTGCAACTATATCAACACCAAACTATAAGTATCCTTGGCAAACAAGTAAAATAGCTAAATATACAGGCTCTGGTGCAATAATAAGTGATAATAGAATATTAACCGCTGCTCATGTAGTTGCAGGTGCAAAACTTTTAGAAGTAAAAAAAGAAAATGACCCTAAAAAATATGTAGCTATTCTAAAGTACATATCACATCAAGCAGATTTAGCAATATTAGAGATTCAAGAGAAAAGCTTTTTTGAAAATACTAAACAATTAAAACTATCAATAAATACAAAAGTAAGAGATAAAGTTACTGTTGTTGGGTATCCAATAGGTGGTAAAAATGTATCTACTACTACAGGTGTAGTATCTAGAATAGAACAACAATATTATGTATATAGTGCTGAAAGTTTACTAGCTATTCAAGTAGATGCCGCAATTAATAGTGGAAATAGTGGTGGTGCTGTTGTAAATGATAATAATGAACTAATTGGTATAGCTATGATGAAAAAACTAAAAGTAGAAAATATTGCTTATATAGTACCAACTGTAATTATAAATACATTTTTAGATGATGTGAAAGATGGAATGGTAGATGGATTTAGTAAAGAAAATACATTTTTTAGTGCAATTGAAAATAATACACTAAAAGAATTTTATGGTTTAAAAAATGGTAATGGTGTAGTTATATCTACAGCTGATAAATATGATAACAATATAAAGCTAAATGATATTATTTTGGCAGTAGATGGTCAAGATATAGCAAATAATGGAACTGTCTCAACTCAATATGGAAGAATATCTTTTTCACACATTTACAATACTAAACAAATTGGAGATACTATAATACTTGATGTATTAAGAGATAAACAACATATTAAGGTATCACATACCATAAGAAAAGTATCAAATCTAATAAATTATGAATTTGCAAAAAATCCAAGATATATATTATATGGTGGATTGGTATTTGCACCAATTACTAAAAATTATTTATCTACTCTTGCAAAACTAGAATCAGATTTTATAAAGAAAAAATTACATTCAAAGAAAAAATCAGAAAATTATCAAGAAGCAATTACAATGATACCTACTGTATTTCCTCATAGTGTAAATCGTGGATATTCAAACTGGGCTAGTGTATTAAAAAGTGTTAATGGTATAAAAATAAAAAGTTTTAAACATCTAATTAGTGTACTTGATAATATTAAAGATAAATATACTAAATTAGAGTTTTTTGAAAGTGCGACTATTATATTAGATACTCAAAAAGCCAAGGATAGTTTTAAAAATATTAAAGCTATTTATAGATTGAATAGTGATAGAAACATAGAGTAAGTATTACTAAAATATTACCTTAATGTTTAATCTGATATACTTAAGTATAAAGGATTAGATATGCATACAATTACATTAAAATCAGATGATAATTTTTATGAAACTCTTACAGATATGGTTAAAAAACTTGACACTACAAAAAGTGACTTGATTAGAAAATCTGTTTTGTATTACCAAGGTGCATTGGAGAAAGAAGCCTTAAAACAACAAATCAAACAAGCATCGCATAAAGTACGAGAAGAGTCTTTGAAAGTTTCAAATGAATTTGATGAAACTATGGCAGATGGTTTGAAAAGTGTTTAAAAAAGGTGAAATTTATTTAGCTAGACTTAACCCTAAAAAGGGAAATGAAGTTGGCAAAATAAGACCAGTATTAGTATATCAAACAAACTTATTAAATGATTGTGAACACCCAACAACTGTTATATTACCAATTTCAACTGTTCTTATAGATGATACATATCCACTAAGATACAGAATAGCAAAACGTGATAAATTAGAACAAAATAGTGATGTCTTATGTGATCAAATAAGAGCTATTGATAATCAAAGAATAATAGGAAATAGTCTAGCTACACTTTCAATGAAAGAGATATTAGAAATTGATAAGCAGCTTAGTATACTACTGGATATAGAATTTTAAATTACTTATAAACACTAAAGATAGTATTTGACAAAAATATAACAATATGGTAAAGTATGGTAAATAAAAGGACTTATCATGACTAAAAAAATGACAATCACTCTAGAAGAAAGTTTAATAGAAGAACTTGGTCAAATTGCAATGGATACGGGTAAGAAAAAAGCTCAAGTAGTAAGGGAAGCATTGCAAGATTATTTTGATGTAAATGCCGTTACAAAAACTGTACAAGACTATAAAATGGGTACACTTGATTCAGTATCACATGATGAAGTGAAGGCTTCTCTTGGATTGTAAGATTATATATGATCCAAAAGCTTTAAAACAATTACAAAAATTAAATAAACATGAGGCTAAAATTATCCTAGAAGGGATAGAAAGCCATATCGAAAATCCAATTTTAACAAATATTAAAAAATTAAAGACACCATTTGATGGTGCATATAGATTAAGAATAGGTGATTACAGAGTGATTATTTATGAAGAGAACGATCTATTACTAATATCACGAATAGCACATAGAAAACAAGTATATAAATAATAAGAAAGAGAATTAATGGAAAATTTTATAAAAGAATTAACACCAAAGAAGATGTCTGAATATAGGCTAAGTACGACAAATTTTATAGATATGTACAATGATGGTGAAGTTGAAATTGTAGATATTAGAATGGATTTTGAGACTAAGGTATGGCAGCTTAATTTTGGACTTCAAATACCTGCAAATGAATTACCAGATAATTTAGATAAATTACCAAAAGATAAAATAATTGTATGTGCTTGTCCTAAATCTGATAGAAGTATAATGGCTAGTTCATATTTAAATTCAATTGGTATTGAATCAAAGTATTTAGCAGATGGTGTGCTTGACTTGATGGAAAAGCTAAAAGGTGGCATGGCTAAGGTTATTGATATATGAAAATAGTATTTTTAGATAAAAAAACTTTAGGTGATGATATATCATTAGATTCATTTAATCAGTTTGGTGAAGTTGTTATATATGATTCTACAAAACCTGAAGAGACATTAGATAGAATTAAAGATGTTGATATTGTGGTTACTAATAAAGTGCTAATAGATCAAAATATTATGGATAATTCTAATATTAAATTAATTTGTGTAGCAGCTACAGGGATGAATAATATTGATTTAGAGTATGCAAAACAAAAAGGGATAGTAGTAAAAAATGTAGCAGGCTATTCTACAGCTAGTGTAGCTCAGCTTACTATCTCGTTTGCATTGCAATTTATAAATCAAATTTCATATTATGATGATTATTCCAAAAATGGAGGATGGGAGAATAGTGATATTTTTACACATTTAGATAAGCCATTTTATGATTTAGCTAATACAACTTGGGGAATTATAGGACTTGGAAATATTGGACTAGAAGTTGCTAAAATTACTAGTGCTTTTGGGTGCAATATACAATATTTCTCTACAAGTGGAAATAATTCAAATGATACTTATAGTCAAGTTGATTTAGCAACTTTACTTAGTTCAAGTGATATTATATCAATTCACTCACCACTTAATGATCAAACATTGAATTTAATTAATAAATCAAATTTATCACTACTTAAAGATAAATCTATACTATTAAACTTAGGTCGTGGTGGTATTGTAAATGAACAAGATATAGCAAATGCATTAGATTCAAGAGAAATTTATTTTGCTACAGATGTTGTCTCAAAAGAGCCAATAGAGCAATCGTCACCACTATTAAAAATAAAAAATAAAAATAGATTATTGATGACACCTCATATCGCATGGGCTTCTAAAGAAGCTAGACTTAGATTAATTGATGGAATCATTAATAATATAAAGGACTTTAGTAAATGATAAAAGATCATATATATGATGTAATAGTTGTTGGAAGTGGAGGAGCAGGGCTAACAGCTGCACTCAGAGCAAAGCAAAAAGGTCTTGATGTGGTAGTGGTATCAAAAACACTAGCAACTCACTCTCAAACTTCACAAGCACAAGGTGGTATAAATTGTGCAGTAGATCAAGATGATATTAAGTTACATATAGATGATACATTAAGGTCATCAAAAGGATTAGGGGATATTGATGTAATATCTTTTATGTGTAATGAAGCACCCAATACTATTAAATGGTTAGATGAGATAGGTGTACCATTTTCTAGAACAGAGAATGGCAATATAGCTCAAAGATCACTTGGTGGTGCATCAAGCCCAAGAGCATGCTACAGTAGTGACTATACAGGATTAAAGATACTTCATACTCTTTATGATACAGCTATAAAAGATGGTATAAAGTTTATAAATGAACATATGTTATTAAATCTTATTATTGAAGATAATATTATTGAGGGTATTACTACACTAGATATTAATAATGTTGAAGTTAAAGCATTGTTTGCAAAAAATGTAATTTTAGCTACAGGTGGATATGGTGCTATATATGATGGCCATACTACAAATTCTATAGCATCTAGTGGTGATGGTGTTGCTGCTGCTATTAGGGCTGGTGTAAATGTATCAGGATTAGAGTTTATACAATTCCATCCTACTTCAATGCTAGGAAGCTCAGTACTTATTAGTGAATCAGCAAGGGGTGAGGGTGGTTATCTAGTAGATCAAGATGGTAGTAGGTTTATAGATGAATTAAAACCAAGAGATGAGGTCGCAAGGGCAATATATACTAAAATACTAAATGGAGATAAAATCTATTTAGATCTTAGACACTTGGGACTAGAAAAGATAATGGAAGCTATGCCTCAAGAGAGAGATTTGGCACTAAAGTTTTCTGGTATTAAAATAGAAGAGGAACTTTTACCTATCACACCAGCTGCACACTATAGTATGGGTGGTATTTCTACTGATATTAATTGTAAAACAAATATAGAAAATCTATATGCTGTAGGTGAATGTGCAAATATAAATGTACATGGAGCAAATAGATTAGGTGGAAATTCACTTTTAGAGATAATTACATTTGGAAAAGTAGCAGCAAACAATATATCTAATAATATAGAGTTTATAATACCACAAGATGATAATGTATTGCAAAATGATATATCAAAAGTGAATGATATTTTTAGTATGGATACACAGAATAATTTCTATGATATTAAAAAATCTCTAGCAAATGTGATGTTTAAAGATGTAGGTCTATTTAGAGATGAAAGTGGTCTAGATGAGGCACATGATACTGTAGTGCATATTTTGGGACAATATAAACGATCAGGAATCAAGGATAAAAGTAAAGTTTACAATACTAGCCTAGTTGAGTATTTACAGCTTGGAAATAGTATTGATCTTGCTTTAAAAATAGTAGATGCAGCACAAAAAAGAAAACAAAGTCTAGGTGCACACTATAGGAGTGACGATGAATATTAATATAATTGATAAACAATACTCTATAGAAGAAAAAGTGGATACTATACTTGCTGCATTAAAGCATATTAAATCTTCACAAAATCAAGAGCTTACATTTAGATCTGGATGTAAAAGTGGCGTATGTGGATCATGTGCTGTTGTGGTAAATGGAGTTGAAAGGCTTGCTTGTACCACAAGTTGTAATGATGGTGATGATATACAGCCATTAAGAAATAGTAAAGTTATAAAAGATTTAGTTGTAGATATGTCACATGAATCAAAAAGATTAAAAGATGCAACTGGATACTTAAATACAAATAGTAATAGTACTATTTTAAAAGAGGATGAAAAACTAATAGATATACAATCAAATTGTATTTTATGCCATTCTTGCTATAGTTCCTGTCCTGTATATGAAGTAAAATTTGATTTTTTAGGACCATTTGCGCTAACACGAGCATTTAGATATATCAATGATAAAAAAGAGCAAGATATAAAAACTCATATAGATGCGATACAGACAAATGGTGTATGGGATTGTACTTTATGTGGAAATTGTTCTATGGTATGTCCTGCTAATATAGATATCAAAAATGATATTATGAAGCTTCGAAATACATCTGCTCAACATGGTTATATGGATCCAGCTTTTAGTAGTGGTGGTATGGACTTTGGCGGTGGCTTTGATGTAGGTGGCACTCCAGACTTTGGATTTAATCCTAACTTCTAAAAATTTAAAAGGGATAGTTTGATTAAGAATATTATTAAATTTGGCTTAGAAAAGCCTATATTAAACTATCTTCTTTTATCATTTATATTAATACTTGCTATTTTCTCATATTTTAAAATTCCAAAAGAGATATTTCCCCCAGCATCCTTAGACGCCATTAGTGTCACTGGTAGTTATCCAGGTGCTAGTGGTGATATCCTTGATAAGCTTGCAGTAAAAGAGATAGAGGATGAACTTCAAAGTTTAAGTGAAGCTCAAAAGATATCCACAGTGATTAAAACAGGTTTTTTTAATATAAGGATTGATCTAAAAAGTGGTTATGAAGTATCTGATATTATTGATGATGTAAAAGATATTATCTCAAAAACAAAATCAAATCTACCAACAGATATGGATGAACCAGTTGTAAAAGAGATAGTGAACTCTTTCCCTCTTGTTACTGTAGCAATTTTTGGAGATAAAAGTAATAAAGAACTTTTAGAAATTGCAAAAGATTTAAAGACAAAAATCAATAGTTTAGAAGATTTAAGTGATGTAACTATTTGGGGAGATAGTGACAAAGAGTTAATCATAACTTTCGATGATGCAAAAATTGAAGCATATAATTTAGATAGAACACAAGTTATCAATACACTTTCCCAAATGAGTTCTATTTTTCCTGCAGGTATTATCAAAGACAAAGGGACACACTATTATTTAAGTAGTCAAAATGGGGAAAAAGATTTATTAAAATTGAATAATATGATTTTAAAATTTGGTACTGTATTTTTAAGATTAAAAGATATTGCCAAAATTGAATATAAGCTTGGTGATACTATTAATATATCTCACTTTAATGGTAAGCATGATATGTCTATTGGGATTAATAAAGGGAAAGGGGGAGATAGTATATCTCTTGTAAAACAGATTAAAGATATTCTAAATGAAGAGCAATCCAAGTTTCAAGATGTGCAGTTTGATACATATACAGATACATCCATTTGGATTAAAAATAGACTGAATACTGTTGTTTCTAATATATTATTTGGTGTATTTTTACTCTCAACGGCACTTTTTTTCTTTATAAATGCAAGGATAGCATTAGTAGTAGCTATAGGGATCCCTACAAGCTTTATGATTGGACTTGTCAGTGCAGAGCAATTAGGATATAGCTTAAATATGCTTTCATTGTTAGGTGCTTTATTAGCTCTTGGTATGTTAGTAGATGAAGCGATTGTTGTTGGGGAAAATATCTATAGACACCTAGAGATGGGAAAAGATAAAATGAGTGCAGCACTTGATGGTGCTGTGGAGATGTATCCTGCTGTATTAACAGCAACTGCTACGACAATTTTCGCTTTTTTACCAATTTTACTCATGACAGGGGAAGTGGGAGTATTTATGAAGATACTCCCTATTATGATATCTATACTATTGCTTAGCTCCCTTATAGAAGCTTTTTTCTTCCTCCCACTACATGCAAAACATGCTTTTAAAGTAAATCAAGCGGGAAAAAAAAGTGAAACTATTTGGGATTACAACAAAGCACTTTATAAAAAAGTTTTAGATTTTGTTTTAAAATGGAAATATATTTCACTTATCTCTTTAGTATCATTTATTTTAGTGGCTACATTTTCTTTTGTACAAATTTTAAAATTTGAATTTATGCCAGATTTTGACACTACTCAGGTGTATGTGACAGGCTCTGTTGGCGTAGGAAATGATATTAAACAAACAGAAACAAGAGTAAAAGAGTTAGAAAATAAATTATTAAACAACTTTCAATTAGGAGATGAAATAGATTCAATTAGTTCTGTGATTGGGATGAAACTTGATGGAAAACAACTACCTCAAAATGAAGAGTTTTATTTTCATATTTTTGTAAACTTACAGGAGAGGTCTCCTTCAAATGTTTTTGATAAGTATATCAATCCATATTTAAGCCCTAAATATGATGATATAGATATGACAAGAGTTCAAAGTGCAAAAGCAATTGCTGTACAGATAAAAGAAGTTTTAAAACCTGAAATTGGAAGTAAAAAGTATGATGAATTAAATATCTATGTACCAGGTGCAGGGATTGTAGGAAATGATATAGAATTAGCTTTTAGTGGAGAGCAACATAGTGTAGATAAAGCAGTTGATAATTTAAAGAAAAGTTTATCAAAAATAAAAGGTGTGGGTAATATATCTGATGATAGATTAACTGGTAACCAAGAATTAAAATTTTCACTAAATAATTATGGTAATACTTTAGGATTTAGTGAACAGTATCTTATAAATACATTAAAGCCCTTTTATTTTAAAGGTGCATTTTCTAAGATGTATGACCAAGATGGACTTGTAGATATTATATTTGTATCAAAAAATAAAGATATTAAACAATCTTTAGAAAGTTTCCAAGTGGTAGTACCCAATAGTAGTCAAAAAATTCTTTTAGGTGATATAGTTGATTTTACTACAAAGCCTTCATTGTCACAAATTTTTAAAGAAAATGGAACAGCTATTACAAGTGTAACAGCTAGTTTGAATGATATTACAAGTGAAGAGGTTTATACACAGCTTCAATCAGTACTTGATAGTTTACAAAAGTATGTAAAGATAGATATAAAAGGGGAACAACAAGAAAATGAAAAAGTGCAAAAGGAGATGGGTCAAGCTTTTATAATAGCATTAATATTGATTTTTATCTCTTTAGTATGGATGTTTGATTCTCTTGTAAAATCTTTAGTTATATTAAGTACAATCCCTTTATCTATTTTAGGTGTATTAGTGGGGCATTTTATAATGGGATTGAACGTAACGATGCCTGGACTTATTGGTATGGTAGGGCTTGCTGGGGTAATTGTTAATGATGGGATTATTATGATGGACTTTATCCAAAAGGCAAAAAACTTACAGGAGATGAAGCAGTATGCTTTACTTAGATTAAGACCTATTTTATTAACATCTCTTACTACAATTTTAGGATTAAGTACATTGATATTCTTTGCATCTGGGCAGTCCTTAATCTTACAGCCAATGGCTGTTGCTTTAGGTTTTGGAATATTATGGGCAACGGTGCTAAATTTATACTATGTACCAATGGTATATAGGCTTATATATTTAAGAGGAGAAAAAAATGAATAAGCTTGAAAATATATTAATCATAAATACTGGTGGAACATTTAATAAAGTTTATGATGAAATATCAGGGGAACTAATCACCCCTAAATCCTCAAAAAATCTAAAACAACTAATAAAAAAAGTATTTAAATCTAATGTTGAAATAAAAGGTATGATATACAAAGATTCACTTGAGTTTAGTAAAGAAGATAGAAAAGAGTTGGCTAAAACTATAAAAAAGTCTAAATATAAAAAAGCAATAGTGATTCATGGTACAGATACTATGAGTATTAGTGCTAAATATATCTCCAAAAGAATTAAAAATAAGCAAATAGTATTTACAGGAGCAATGATACCTATATCAATTGATGAATCTGAAGGTGTGGCAAATCTTAGTATGGCATTAGGATTTTTGAATGGTGATAATAAAAATAATATTTATATTTCTATGCATGGTAAAGTTAAAAAATATAAAAAAATATCAAAAAATAAAAAACTTGGAATATTTCAATAGGATAGAAAAAGTAAGGCAAATCTTGCTAAAATCTTTCCTATGAATTTAGAAAAAACAATAGAACTATTAAAAAAACATGATCTACTTAAAATCATAGATGAGCCACTTGATATAAATCTTGAAATTCCTCATGTTGCATATGTAGAAGTAAAACAAGAAGTTAGTAAAGCAATACTATTTACAAATCCAATAGACAAGCAAAATGATAAAACTTTTGATACTCCTGTGCTTATGAATGTATTTTGTTCACCAAAAGCTGTTGAGCTTTTAATTGGTGATGCAGACAAAATTGCTGGAGAGATTGAAGATCTTTTAAAGATGAAGCCACCAAAGGGACTATCAGGAAAACTTGATATGTTTGGAAAACTTTTTGGACTTAAAAATGTACCTCCAAAACGATTAAAATACAAAGGTGAATGTCAGCAAGTAATCAAACTTGGAGATGATATAAAGCTTAGTGATTTACCAGTACTTACTACTTGGGAACAAGATGCTGGACCATTTATCACTATGGGCCAAGTATATACAGAGTCTTTAGATGGGAAGATGCAAAATGTAGGGATGTATAGACTGCAAGTATATAATGATGGGCAACTTGGAATGCATTGGCAAATACATAAAGATTCAAATCACTTCTTCCATGAATATAAAAAAGCTGGTAAAAAAATGCCAGTATCTATTGGTATTGGTGGAGACCCAATGTATATTTGGTGCGGACAAGCACCATTACCAATAGGTGTATTTGAGCTTATGCTTTATGGCTTTGTTAAAAAAGAAAATGCAAAACTTGTAAAATCAATTACAAATGATATTTATGTACCACATGATGTTGATTATGTAATTGAGGGATTAGTAGACCCTGATATTATTAAAATAGAGGGACCATTTGGTGACCATACAGGATACTATACTTTAGAAGAAGATTATCCTATGATGGATGTGACATGTATCACCCATAAGAAAAAGCCAATCTTTGCAGCAACTGTTGTAGGTAAGCCACCTCTTGAAGATAAATATATGGGATATGCAACAGAGAGAATATTCTTACCTCTTCTTAAGACAACAGCACCAGATTTAATTGATTATTATATGCCTGAAAATGGTGTATTTCATAATCTTATACTAGCTAAAATAAATGTATCTTATCCTGGACATGCACAACAAATGATGCATGCATTTTGGGGAGTAGGTCAAATGAGTTTCGTAAAGCATGCTATTTTTGTAGGAGCAGATGCTCCAGAGCTTGATGATGATGAGGCTATTACAAAGTGGATACTAAATAGACTTGATGTAGAAGAGTTATTAATTACAAAGGGTGTGGTTGATGCTCTTGATCATTCATCGCCTAGATTTGCCCTTGGTGGTAAGATGGGATTAGATTGTACTGGTGATGAGATAAATGAACTTGGTATTAAAATCAAAGAAGATGAAAAACTTCTAAAGAAGATTAGAAAAATAGATTCAAATGTTGTAGATTTAAAACAATATTATCTCGATACTAAAAGTCCAATTTGTATAGTGACAGTAAAAAAAGAAAGATCTCAAAAAGATTTATTTAAAGACTTAAAACCATTATTTAAAAATATTAAAATATTAGTAATAGTAGATGAAAAGAATAATGATTTAGATAATTTATACATGCTTTTATGGAGAGTTGTAAATAATATTGACTCAAATAGAGATATATTTATAGATGGGCATACTATAGGTATAGATGCTACAAATAAAAATAAATTAGATAACTTCCAAAGAAGATGGCCAGATGATGTAATCTGTACAGAATCAGTGATTGATGATTTAAGAAAAAGAGGTATCTTAGATGTCTCAGATCAATTTATTAAACAGTTTGGTTTGATATAATACAAAAATAAAAATATAAGGAATTAGTATGGCTGGTGTAAAGTTTGAAGCAGTATTAAAAAATAATGGAATAGGTGGTTGGTGTATTGAATTAACAGATACTCTAGAGCCTACAACTGTAAGATGTGAAAATCTTGATGATTTTTCACAAAAGGTATCTGAGATGGGTGCTGAATATGGTAATGATATTGAAGTTGCATGGAGTGCAGCAGAAGGTACAGATCCTGTACATATGCAAGAGCTTAGAATAGCTATGATGGAATATCAAGAGAAATACCAAGATGAGATTGATAAAGAGTTAAATGGAGATCAAACTCCAGGTGCTGCGACGGATGGTTTTGATCCCAATGCAAGCTAAGTAATATTTAAAAATAGTGTTACAAAAAGTGTCTTAAAGGCTGAACCTATAGTGCTTTTTCTTTGTAAAGGTTGACAATATTATGAAAAAAAGGTACTCTGTGGGCTATAAAATAAATAAGGATAAATTATGATTCATGAAGATGGAAAAATAGTAGATATTGCAATTATTGGAGCAGGACCTGGAGGTATGGCAGCAGCTATTGAGGCAAAGTTAGCTGGCGTAGAAAACATTGTTGTTATCGATAAAGCACCGCATCACAATGATATGATCCACAAATTTTACAAAAAAGGTAAAAGAGTAGATAAAGATTGGATGGGTCAAAAGTTTAACTTTACTGGTAATGTTACATTTGAAGAGTGTTCTAAAGAAGTATATATTCAACAAATGGATGATAAACTAAATGATGCTGGTGTTTTAGATAGCTTTGAATACAATCATGAAATTTCAAGAGTTGAAAAAGGTGAAGATGGTCTTTTCTCAATTGTATTTGGTCAAGATGGTGTTAAGGAAGCTTTAGAAACTATTAAAGCTAGAAATGTAATCCTTTCTGTTGGTAGAATGGGTAAACCAAATAAGCCAAGATATAAATTCCCTAAAGAACTTAAACAAGTTTTAAACTTTAACCTTTCTAAAGTTCAAAATGGTGACCATGTAATGGTAGTTGGTGGTGGAGACACTTCTGGTGAATATGCATATGGTTTAGTAGAGCAAGAAGGTATGGAAGATTGTGTAGTAACACTTAACTATAGAAAACCTGATATCTTTAGAATGAATGGAATTAACAAAGAAAATACAGAAAAATATCTTGATAATGGTAAAATCATTAATAAACTTGGTGTAGATGTAGATAGTGTTGAACCAACAGCAGATGGTAGAATTCAAGTAAACTTTACAGATGGTTCTGTAGGTGAATATGATAGAGCAGTATATGCACTTGGTGGAACAACTCCAAAAGATATCCTTGTAAACTCTGGTGTTAAAACTGGAGAGTGGGATGTGCCTGTATACAATGAAGATACATTTGAAACAAATATAGAAGGTTTATATACAATTGGTGATGTTATAACAGATCAAGGTAGTATCGCACTTGCATTTAACCATGCACATGCAGCTGTATCTAATATAGCTAAAAACGTAAAATAATTTTACTTCAAGCCGTGATGTTTTTTATCACGGCTTTTTTTATTCCTTGATCTTCTTCTATGATCTCTATCATTTCTTCTATTTCTATTATCCGATCTATTGTTGTCTCTTCGTCTTGGATATTGTTCTTCTCTTTTTAGTTTTTTATTACTTTTTAATGAGTTTTCAATATATTGATTTACTTTACTTTGTAGATCTCTAGCTTTCATTTCATCTATAAATATATCTGGTAGTTTATAGCTAAGCCATAGATATAGTGATATTTTTTTTACTTCATCTTCTGCTTTTAAAAGTTCTATTTGAGTTGAAGCTGGCTTATTGATATTTATTGATAGTTTGTATTTAATTGTTTTTCTTTGAGAAATTGCATTTAGATAAAATTGAAAACCACTAAGTATTAGAGGGGATCTAGTATTAATAGGTGCTTGTGCTAATATATATTTTTGTTCTAGTGTAAGATATTGATGATGGTCTTCTACAATCTTTGATGTATCAATCATACTGGATATATTTGTAGCTCTAAATGGACCCGAAAAATACATATTTTTAGCATAGAAATCTAATATTTTTTTAAGACTATGTGTTTTTAGGAGTTGTGATAATTGATCAAGTTGGGTATTGCTAGCTTTTACTTTGAAAGGTGGCTTTATTGTTTTTACACTTTGAGTATATATTTCAGAAATATTTTTCAATACTGATGGTTTTAGCGCACCAATATGACCAGCCTCATGATATCCATATCGCCCAGCTCGTCCAGCTATTTGTATTATCTCAGTAGGCTTAAGAAGTCTAGTTTCTATACCATCAAATTTGGAATCAGTTGTAAATAGTATAGTTTTAATAGGTAAATTTAAGCCCATTGCAATTGCATCTGTAGCTACCAGTATATCTGTTTCAGCTTCTCTAAATCGTCTAGCCTCTTCTCTTCTTACTTCTGGACTTAGATTTCCATAGATGATAGAAACTTTATGAAATTTTTGTAATTTTGATTTATATGCTAATACATCTTTTCGACTAAATGCGATTAAAGCAGTTCCTGATTGTATATTTCTAAGATCAGTTGATTTTGTCATAATATCAAGAGGAGTTTTTCTTTTGAATTTTTTAACTATTAGTGGTTCATCAAGGTATGATGCTATTTTTTTAACTGCATCAAGTGCATTTACACTCCCTGTCATAATGATCTTTTTAGCAGGAGCCCCTAGTATTGCATTTACCCATGCCCAACCTCTATCTATATCATCAAGCATTTGTATTTCATCGATGACACATACATCTGTATCCATATTAAAATCAAGCATCTCTATAGTGCTACATAAATGAGCAGCATCTTCATTAAGTATTTGTTCTTCACCTGTTACAAGAGATGTATCAATATTCGATGAGTTAAGGTTCTCATAGTTTTCAAGAGCAAGTAATCTTAATGGTGCTAGGTACACCCCTGTATTAGCTTTCTTAAGCTCTTGCATAGCTTGATATGTTTTTCCACTATTTGTAGGTCCTACAAAAAAGTGTAGTTCTCTTTTAATGCTTCTTGCTAGTGGATATAGTGATTTTAGATCACAATTTAAAAAATTATTTAATTGTGACTTTAGGGATTCATTTTGCATTTGCTATAATAGCACAATAAATAACAATGTAGGATTAGTATGGAGTGTAAATATTTTCAAGCAAGCGATACTTACGAGAGGTGTGGTAGCTGTAATTTGGGTGGTATGAGTTATGACCAACAGTTGCAGTTTAAACTTGATAGAGAAGTAAAACGTTTTGAAGAGTTTAATCTTCAAAATATTGATGTAGTACAAAGCCAAGAGGAAGCATTTAGAAATCGTGCTGAATTTAGAATATTTCATAAGTTGGGGAAAATAGCTTATGCTATGAATGATACAAATCGTAAGCTATTACCAATTGATTCTTGTAGTATTGTAAGTAGTGATATATCATCATTGATGGATAAATTATTAGTAGAGGCGCAAAACTGTGATGAATTAAATAGAAAATTTTTTATGGTAGAATTTCTAGGAAGTACTAGTGGTGATATACTAGTAACATTAGTTTATCATAGAAAGCTTGATGAGGCATGGGAAGAAGAAGCTAGAAAATTACAAGATACTTTAAATATAAAGATTATAGGTCGAAGCAGAAAACAAAAAGTTGTTCTAGATACTGATACAATAGATGAATCTTTAAGTGTTGATGGTCAAGTATTCAAATTTAAATATCAAGAGGGTGGCTTTACGCAACCAAATCAAAAAGTAAATGAAAAAATGATTGAATGGGTTTTAAACAATATAGAATCCTACGATGACCTTTGTGAACTTTACTGTGGAGGTGGAAACTTCACAATTCCATTGTCAAAAAGATTTGATAATGTACTTGCAACTGAAATATCTAAGACATCTATTAGATCTGCAAAAGTTAATTGTGAATTAAATGGTGTTGATAACATTAAGTTTATAAGGATGTCAAGTGAGGAGTTTGTAGAAGCTAGAACAGGTGTACGAGAGTATAGAAGACTAAAACAAGAAGATGTAGAACTTAATACCTATAATTTCTCTACGATATTTATGGATCCACCACGAGCAGGATTGGATGATACTACAAGAGCATTAGCAAAAGATTTTGAACAAATTATTTATATATCTTGTAATCCAGAAACATTATATAGAGATCTTTTAGAATTGGTAAAAACACATGAAATTAAAAATTTTGCATTATTTGATCAGTTTGCCTATAGTACACATATAGAATCAGGGGTAGTATTAACTAGAAAAAGTTAATACTAAAATATTTAAAATTTAATCTTTAAATTGATGCCAAAACGGAGTACCAACTGTTGGCGTTGATGGTGAAGCAAATTCTCTTTGTTTCATCGTCCCAGCTTCATAGCCTAATCTTCCACTTTCAATAGCTAATCTAAATGCATCAGCCATCTTTACAGGATCTTGAGCTAGTGCAATTGCTGAATTTAGTAGAACGCCATCATAACCTAGTTCCATAGCCCGAGCTGCATCAGAAGGCTTTCCAATACCTGCATCTACTACTAAATTTAGCTCAGGAAATTGAGTCCTAATTGCTTTTAGATTATCTGGATTCATTAGACCTTTTCCTGATCCAATAGGTGAACCCCAAGGCATTATAATTTTACAGCCAACATCTGCTAATCTTTTTGCTACTACTAAGTCATCTGTTGTATAAGGAAAAACTTCAAAGCCATCTTTTATTAAAATCTCTGCAGCTTTTACAGTTTCAAATGGATCTGGTTGAAGATTGTATTGATCTCCAATTACTTCTAGTTTAATCCATTTTGTCCCAAATACTTCTCTTGCCATTTGTGCAGTCGTAATTGCTTCTTGTGCACTGTGAGAACCAGCTGTATTTGGTAATACATGTATTCCTAAAGATTTAATAATATTCCAGAAGTCTTGACCACCATTATCTCCAGCAGCCTGTCTTCTTAAAGCTACTGTTACTATTTGTGAGCCTGAAACTTTTATAGCATCTTCCATATTTGCAGGAGATGGATATAATGCTGATCCTATTAGAAGTCTTGAGTCAAGTGTTTGGCCACCTATTTCCCATTTATCATTTACCATGTTAGCCTCCTTGTACTGGTGCTAAGATATCAATCTCATCACCATTTTTAATAATAGTATCTTCATATTGTTCTATAGATATAAATGTTGTATTAATAGCAACAGCAAATGTTTTAGATCTATAGTCTAGAATATCTAGCATGTTTTGTACTGAGATATTATCTTCTAGTTCTTGTATTTCTCCATTTACACTAACTTTTATCATTATTTATCCCTTCATTTAATGCTTTTTCAACAACTGCAGGAGCAAGAAGAAAACCATGTCTAAATAAACCATTAATTCTAGTTATTCCATCTTCATTTTCTATTTTAGGAAGATTGTCTTTAAATGCAGGCCTACAATTTGTTTCTGTATTTACAATTCTTGCCTCACCAAAGTTTGGATGCATTGAAAAAGCAGCAGACATTAGTTCAAGTGTAGATCGAACAGATACAGGTGAATAATCTTCACTTTCTATTTGTGAAGCACCTATAATATATCTTTTTGTACCTGGTGTTTGTGATATTTTACAATCTGCACAATAATCTAACTCTATATCCTCACAACCATTTTCTCTTGGAACTATATAGATTCTATACCTTGGATGCAGCATCCTTGTAGGTCTAGTGATATTAATATCATTTGATTCAAGCCAATATACTTCACCTCTTACACCTCTAAGATCATCAAAGTACTCTTTTGCTCCAAGACCTCTTGCATCAAATACCCAGTCAAAATCTTCAAAATCTTCACCAATAAATACTTTCTTTGGTTCTAATTTAGTTACTTCTGTATTTTCTCTCCAAGTTATATTTTCACAACTATTGAAATATGTAGTTGAAAATGCTATAAATCTTTGAGAGTCAACCTGACCTTCATTATGTATAAAATATGCTTTTGAATGATGAGCTAGTTCAGGTTCCAGTTTTGCTAGTTCAGCTGAATCTATAAGTTTAATATCTTTTGCATCTTCAACTTTATTTTGTAAACTAATAATAAAATGTTCTAGTTCAGACATATCTTGAGGGTGTGCAGTAATAATTGAACCTTTTTGTTGCAAGCCATCATATACACCAGCATCTCGTAATAAGTTTTTCCACAGTTGTTGAGATCTTACACCTAAATCATATATTATAGATTCAGCACTTTCAAGCTCTGCAAATTGTGCAAGCATACCTGCAGCTGTAAATGCTGCAGATGTTACACCCTCTTTAGAGTCTTTATCAAACAATGTAATAGTATGGCCATCTCTTAATAGATTAAGTGCTAAAACTCTTCCTACTAATCCAGCTCCTGCTATTGCTATATTCATATTTTTCTCACTTGTTAATATATTTAAATATTTAAGAATTTATTTTATTGGCATCGATATAAACTTCTCCGCCCATCTCTTGGAATGTAGCTGACATTTCATCCATACCTTGTTGTTTTGCACTTTCTACATCTGTACCAAGATTATCTGCATATTCTCTTACTTCTGATGAAATTTTCATAGAACAGAATTTAGGTCCACACATAGAACAGAAATGTGCAACTTTAGCTGAATCCATTGGCATTGTTTCATCATGATATTCAATTGCTCTTTCAGGATCAAGTCCAATATTAAATTGGTCTACCCATCTAAATTCAAACCTTGCTTTACTCATAGCATCATCTCTTGCTCTTGCTCCTGGATGACCTTTTGCAATATCAGCAGCATGTGCAGCAATTTTATATGTAATTAGTCCCTCTTTAACATCTTCTCTATTTGGAAGTCCAAGGTGTTCTTTTGGTGTAACATAACATAACATTGCACAACCATACCATCCAATCATAGCTGCCCCAATACCAGATGTAAAGTGGTCATATCCTGGAGCAATATCAGTTGTTAGGGGCCCAAGTGTATAAAATGGTGCCTCATGACAATACTCAAGTTGCTTATCCATATTCTCTTTAATCATGTGCATTGGTACATGTCCTGGACCTTCAATTAATGTTTGTACATCATGTTTCCAGGCAATTTTTGTAAGTCGTCCAAGCTCTTTAAGCTCACCAAATTGTGCTTCATCATTTGCATCAGCACCAGAACCAGGTCTTAATCCATCACCTAAAGAGAAGGTAACATCATATGTTTTCATAATTTCACATATCTCTTCAAAGTGTGTATTTAAAAAGTTTTCTTTATGGTGGTGAATCATCCATTTAGCCATAATTGCTCCACCACGAGAAACAATACCTGTTACTCTTTTTGCTGTCATTGGTACATGGTGTAGTAAAAGACCTGCATGGATTGTAAAGTAGTCAACACCCTGTTCTGCTTGCTCAATTAAAGTATCTCTAAATACTTCCCATGTTAGATTTTCTGCAATACCATTTACTTTTTCAAGTGCTTGATAAATTGGTACTGTACCAATAGGCACAGGTGAATTTCTTAAAATCCAGTCTCTTGTAGTGTGTATGTTTTTTCCAGTAGAAAGATCCATAACAGTATCTCCACCCCATCTCGTCGACCATACCATCTTTTCTACCTCTTCACCAATAGATGAAGTTGTTGCAGAGTTTCCAATATTAGCATTTACTTTAACTAAAAAATTTCTACCAATAATCATAGGTTCAACTTCAGGGTGATTAATATTACAAGGTATTACAGCTCTACCTTCAGCAACCTCTTTTCTTACAAATTCTGGTGTAATCTCTTCTGGTAAATTTGCACCAAAGCTTTCACCTTTTAATCTTTCTTCCCTTTCTGGGTCACTTAAGTATTCTTCGCTCATTACTCTATTTTGATTTTCTCTAATAGCAATAAATTCCATTTCTGGTGTGATAATACCTTGTCTTGCATAGTAAAGTTGAGATACATTTTGACCTTTTTTAGCTCTTAATGGAGTTCTTACTAAGCCTTTTGCTCCTGCTGTTACAAAGTCCAGTTGTTCGTCTGTTGAGTAGCCATTGTCCGCAGGCTCCATAATTCGCCCATCATACTCTTCTACATCATTTCTAGAAGAGATCCATTCTTTTCTAATGGCGGGAATACCTTCTCCTACATCAATATCAATATTTTGGTCAGTATATGGACCTGAAGTATCATATACAACTAATTTTGTATCGTTTGTAAGTTCTATTTGCCTAGCAGGAACTTTAATGTCTTTATGGATTTTTCCATCTATGTATATTTTTGTAGACGCCGGTAATGGCTCTCTAGTAAGAAGTTCATTTGATGTTGTTACAATATCTTTTTGTCTATCTGTCATTTTATCTCTTTCGTTTAAGTTTTGGATAATGTGGAAAGAAGACTATAGATAGTTGATATATGCAGACTCTTCCTTCCGCTGGTGTTATCCAGTTCAAGTTCAGCGGGTTAAGCATATTGCTTTTCTCAGCTACAAGTACTAATAAATAGTATTTCTATAGCACCCCGAGAGGTTGATTTATGCAGGATAGTATATTTTATATTTAATATATCTTAAACTATTAGATTAAAGCATAAAAATTATAATTGCTACAAATAGTAACATTGTTAAGAGTTATTTAAGAGTTTATATAATACTATTCGTTACTATTTTACACATAAGGATCTATATGGATAACTGTACACTTGTTGTACTGGGAGCTGGAAGCTCATCAAGGTTTGAATTACAAGTAAAAAAACAGTGGCTTAGAGTCGGTGATGAACCATTATGGTTAAATACTGCCAATAGACTGAATAGATATAGTGATTTTGATAAAGTAATTGTAGTAGGTCATAAAGATGAGCTTAATTATATGAAAAATTTCAGTGAAGAGTTTATATATGTAGCTGGTGGAGATTCAAGACAAGAGTCTATGTCAAATGCTTTAAATATAGTGGACTCTAAATATGTAATGGTGACAGATGTTGCTAGATCATGCGTACCAGAAGATGTATTAGGTAGATTATTTAATGCTTGTGATGAGGCAGATTGTATTGTACCAATTTTAAATGTTAGTGATACAGTTATTTATAATGATGATACAATTAATAGAGATGATGTAAAGCTAGTTCAGACACCACAATTATCAAAAACACAAATATTAAAAGATGCATTACAAACTTCACAAGAATTTACAGATGATAGTAGTGTAATTAAACAAAATGGTGGGACAGTATATTATGTACAAGGTTCAATAAAAAGTTCTAAGTTAACTTTTGGAAAAGAGTTAGATAATATTGATTGCATAAAACCACCATCAAGAGATACCTTTGTGGGATTTGGTTATGATATTCATCCATTTGAAAATGGAAAGCAAATGGTACTTGGTGGTATTGAGATAGATTCACCAATTGGTTTTAAAGCACATAGTGATGGTGATGTATTGATACATAGTTTGATAGATGCAATTTTAGGATCTATTGGAGCTGGTGATATTGGTGAATTCTTTCCTGATACCGATGCTAAATATAAAAATGCAGATTCAAAAGTAATGTTAAAAGATATTATGAGTTTTATCACAAACGTCGGATACAAGTTGATAAATATAGATATAACAATAGTTGCTGAAGTACCCAAAATAAATCCTCATAAAGATGCAATTAAAACTATGATTGCTGCATTAGTAAAGTTACCTAAAAATAAAATAAATATAAAGGCTACTACCTCGGAAAGGCTTGGCTTTATAGGAAGATCTGAAGGTGTAGCAGTACAAAGTGTAGTATCTACACAATATTATAATTGGAGAAATAATTCGTGAGAATATTAATATTAGAAAATGATCATTATTTAGCTCAAAAGATAGCCTCTAAGCTAGATGAAGAGGGATACCTGTGTGACGTTTTAGATTCATCAAAAAAGATTACAAAAAGATATGATACTATTATTATATCTGCGTCATTGGAGAAAGAAAATTATTTAGATGTAATTAAAAAGTATAATAGTTGCACGATACTTGTATTAGTTCCATTTATAAGTGAAGAAACTGTATCTGTTCCTATGGATCTTGGTGCTTCAGACTATTTGGTAAAACCATTTATTATAAAAGAACTTGTACGAAAAATTAACCATTTTCATAAATTTCAAGAGATGCAAATGGAAGTTAATACATTAAAAACACAAAATGAATTTTTATTTAGAAAAGCTAGAGTTTTAGAAGAAGATTATAGTTTTCCTCTTATTGTACAATGTGCAGCTACTATTGATGCAGATAAGATTGCATTTGATATTGCTACTAAAGAGAATAAAAAATTGAAAACAGTTTTAATCAAAGATAAACAAGACTTTGAAGATGTAAGTATTGACGATGATACTATAATATATTTCTGTGGTTTTCATAATTTAAATAAAAATGAACAAAGTTTATTTGTAGAGTCTATGATAGATAAAAATATTATACTTTATCAAAATGGCAGTAATAAGTTTAGTGGTTTTGATTATATACAAATACAAGATCAAAAAGCTCTACCTCAAGAGCAAGATATTATGACATTAAATGATTATATAAAGCATATAGTATTAAGTTTTCAAGATACAATACCTGATACAAAATTAAGTGTAAAGTTAGGTATGAGTCGAAAGTCATTATGGGAAAAAAGAAAAAAACTAGGTATTGAGAAGAAAAAATAATGAGAAAATTATTTTTAACAGTATTTTATAGTGGTCTTAGTCCAAAAGCTCCAGGAACTGTAGGTAGTTTTGTATCATTGATATTGGCTATTTTATTAATACAAGTTGTACATCCATCAACAATCTTTCTTTTGGCTATTTTAATTAGTGTTCTCGCGGTAAAACAAATCAATATTTATGAAAAAGAGGTTGGGGAACACGATAGTAAAGAGATTGTTATTGATGAATTAGCTGGGATGTGGTTAGCTTTTACAATTGCTGGTGCAACTGCTAATAATTGGCTTATTCTAGGAATATTAAGTTTTATATTTTTTAGATTTTTTGATATTTATAAACCTTCTATTATTGGAAAAATTGATAGAGATGTAGAAGGTGGATGGGGTGTAATGGGTGATGATATCATTGCTGGTATCGTTGCTGGTATAAGTGCTAGTTTAGTAAATTACATATTCTTTATATAATGCACATGAAGTAGCTTTATCAACTAATTTTTTTGATAAGACTTCATTTTCATTGATCACATCATGAACATCTAATTCTTTTAGATCTTCTGCTTGAACATTATGCGTGATTTTTACAATAATATGGATCTGTGGATTAAGTGCTTTAATTGATTCACAGATAAGTCGTATTTGTTCATCATTATCAATAGCTATGATTACAGCTTGAGCATTTTTAATATATACTGATTCAAGTAGTGGTCGCGCTTGAGCATTTCCTAAAAACACTACATCACCTCTTTCTAAAGCACTTTCCACATGGTTTTGATCGTGTTCAATAGCTACATAAGAGATCTCTTTTTCTTTAAGCTCTTTTACAATGTTTTGACCTAAAAGTGAGTATCCACATACAATGATATGGTTTTTCATCCCTGCTGATAAAATTGGTTCACTTAAGTCTTCTGAAGATGAAGGCATTAGAAGGTTAGTAAATGTTCTTACATGTCTAATTACTAAAGATGTAAAGATTAAAGAGATAATAACAACTGTTACAAGTATTTGATAAAGCTGTCCATCCATTAAAGAGTTTTGCTGTGCAAGAGCAAATACTGCAAAAGAAAACTCTCCTACTTGAGCTAATGTAAGGGCAATTTTAATAGCTCTTTTTGTAAATGTAAAAACTCTTAAAATAATAAAAATTAAAATAGCTTTTAATAATAAAATACTTGCTGTTAATGCAATGATAATATGGTAATACTCACTAATTGTATGTAGATTAATTTGTAGACCAACAGTAATAAAGAAGAACCCTAAAAGTAAATCTCTAAAAGGTATAAGATCTGATTCAATTTTATATTTATATTTAGTTTCAGCAATTAACATACCCGCTAAAAAAGCCCCCAATGAATAAGAAAATCCAAATACATGAGCAAAAAGTGAAGCAGACAGAACAATAAGTAAAATAGAAGCAATAAAAATCTCATCACTTTTAGTATCAACTACATATGCAAAAAATTTAGTAAGTGCAAATTTTCCTAAAAGAAAAAGTGTTGCAAGTACAAAAGTTGCAGAATAAAAAGTTTGTAAAAGAAGTTCTTCTACTGCAATATTTTGATTTGTAAAAATAGTAATCATTAATAAAATAGGGATTACTGCAAGATCTTGAAATATAAGCATCCCTGTAGAACTTCTACCGTAAGGTCTATGAATGTCATTATTCTCATTTAAAGTTTTTAATACAATAGCAGTTGACGATAATGAAAGTGCTGCTCCAATTATAATAGAAGACTTAGGATCAATTCCAAAAAAGTGGTGAGCTATATATGAAAAAAATGCTGAAGTAATTATTACTTGAAGAAAACCATAAACAAATACCTCTTTTTTCATGGACTGTAGATGTTGTAAAGAAAACTCTAGTCCTATAGTAAACATCAAAAATACAATACCAAATTCAGCAATATGTGCTAGTTGGCCATGATTAATATGGGCAAAGTCAAGAATTAAAGATAATATAAATCCCGTAAATATATAACCAAGGATTGGAGATACATCTATATACTTAAGGAAAATATTTACAATTAGAGAGATTGCTAGAGTAGCAACAATAATAGAGAGAAAATCCATTATAAATAAAAGTGCATAGTTTAGAGAAAACTCTAAACTATATCACAACCTTTTTTGCCCTCTTCAATATGACCAATTACATATCCGTCAGTATTTTTTAAAACAGTATTAACATTGGCAGGATTTACTACAAAAATCATCCCTACACCCATATTAAATGCTCTAAACATTTCAGATTCTTCTACATGTTGACCCATTAATTCAAAGACAGGAAGTACTTGTACTTGATCTCTTTTTACAATAGCTCGTAAATTATCTGGAAGTACTCTTGGTAGATTTTCTACAATTCCACCACCAGTAATATGTGCTAGTGCATTAATATTATCTCTATTTGCTTTGAACTCTTTTACATAAATTCTAGTTGGTTCAAGAAGTGTATCAATTAGTGGTTTCCCATTAAAATCATCTTCAAACTTCATTCCAAGTTTATCTAAAAGAAGTTTTCGCACAAGAGAAAATCCATTTGAGTGAACACCAGAGCTTGGAAGTGCAATTAAAGTATCACCAGCTTGTACTTGAGAGACTCTATCCATTTCAGATTTTTCTGCAATACCTACACAAAAACCAGCTAAATCAAAATCACCATCTTGGTACATACCAGGCATCTCAGCAGTCTCACCACCAATTAAAGCACATTCACTTCTTATACAACCCTCAGCAATACCTTTAACAACAGCACTAGCTTCTTCTACTTCTAATTTTGCAGTTGCATAATAATCTAAGAAAAATAAAGGTTCTCCAAAGTTACAAATTAAATCATTTGAACACATTGCAAC
The DNA here is from genome assembly GCA_964633845.1 of uncultured Arcobacteraceae bacterium. Lineage (GTDB taxonomy): Bacteria > Campylobacterota > Campylobacteria > Campylobacterales > Arcobacteraceae > JADHTT01. Next base: position 28,526 of record CAZWLA010000001.1, read on the forward strand.
AAGGTCAATACCTACAGTGTCAAATTTTTGTGAATCAATAGCAAGTTTTAGTTTTGTACCAACACCATCTGTACCTGCTAATATTACAGGTTCTTTATATCCTGTTGGTAGTTCAAATGCACCAGCAAATGAACCAATACCACCCAGTACTCCTGGAATCATTGTTGATTTTACATGAGGTTTGATATTTTCTACGAAACTATTACCAGCATCTATATCAACACCAGCATCTTTATATGAAATAGTACTCATTATTTTTCCTTATTTAGTTGAACATTTTTTTGAAATTATACAAATTGGACAAAAATCAGCAAGTCCAGCAGCTAGTGGTAATAAACCGAGATACCACCACCCTAGATTTAAACTACCATCACCTAGTAGGTATCCTATAATTAAAACTGCAGCACCAAGTGCTATTCTAAATTTTCTACAAAATAATCTAATTTTGTCATAAGCGTTCATTAAACATCCCTTTTAAAAAATATTTGGTATTATATCTAAAAGTAGTTGAGGACTTAGATGAAAGAGATATTTAAAAATGCGATTGTATTAACTGGTGGTATAGCTACTGGTAAAAGTACAACAGTATCTTTATTTAAAAAGTATGGATTACAAATCATTGATGCAGATAAGATTGCTCATGATATTTTAGATAAAAATAGTTATCATATTTCTAAGCTTTTTGGTCAAGAATATATAGAAGGCTCAAAAGTGATTCGTAAAAAACTTGGATTATTAGTATTTAGCAATAAAAATATGAAGAGTAAGCTAGAAAATTTTATCCATCCTCTAATCCGTATAGAGATTGAAAATGAAGCAAATAAGCTAGATAAGTTAAATAAGCCATACTTAATTGATATACCACTTTTTTTTGAAACTAAAAGCTATGATATTAAAAGAAGTATAGTAGTTTATACAACTAAGCAGTTACAGTTAAAAAGATTAATTAATCGTGATCAATGTGATAGTATATTGGCCCAAAAAAAAATTGATAGTCAAATTAATATTGAAGAGAAAAGAAAGCTAGCAAGCTATATAATAGATAATACAAAAGATAGAGAACATCTTGAGCAGGAAGTTATAAAAGTTTTAAAGGATATAAGATAGAAAAGTATAGTGTATATGATGCAAGTGGTAATAGTTTTGTAATATTTCATACAAATATTAGAGATGACTATAGTCAATTAGCTATCAAGCTTTGCGAAAAAGAGAAAGTAGATGGATTAATTGTTGTAGTTCCTCATTTTGTTTTTGATTTTGAATGGTTGTTTTATAACAATGATGGATCAACAGCATCTATGTGTGGTAATGGTACAAGAGCTGTTGCGCATTATGCTTTTTCAAATCAGATTACTGGAAAATTCATGAAGTTTTTAACAGGTGCTGGTGTAATTTCGTGTCAAGTTGAAGATGATATTGTAGAAACGCAGATGACTGAACCAAAAGAAATAAAAGCACCATTCGAACAGTATGGTCTTAAATGGTGGATGGTAGATACAGGAGTGCCCCATTTAGTAACTGTAGTGGATGATATTAAGGTATTTGATAAAGAGATATGCTCTAAAATGAGATATGAACATAATGCAAATGTAAACTATACCTCTTTAAAAGATAATAATCAACTCTATGTACGCACATATGAACGTGGTGTTGAAGATGAAACACAAGCTTGTGGAACTGGAATGGTAGCTTGTTTCTTAAGAACTAATAACTTGGGTCTTATCTTAAATAAGGCAAAAGTTTATCCTACAAGTTTAGAAGAATTAACAATAAGGCTAGAAAAAGACACTATATACTTTAAAGGTAAAGTAAAAAAGTTAAAAGGGTAAGATAAGTCATGCTTAGGATACTAATACTTGTAATATTATGTTTATCACAAGTCAATAGTATAGGTATGCCTAAAAGTTATTATCATATTACTGATGTCAAAAAACGAAAACAAGTTTTTTTTGATACTTTAGCCCCTATGATAGAAAAAGAACGACAAGACATTTTAGATGATAGAAAATTTATAAAGAATTATTTTAATTCTGGTTTATTTGGACTACGACATGATGGTATCGCTCTTATTAAACTTATGAAACTCAAAAAACGATATAAAGTAAAAGATCTTTATAATATAGATGAGTATCTTCTGCGTATAGATACGATACCTACATCTATTATTCTAGCCCAAGCAGCACTTGAAAGTGGTTGGGGGAAAAGTAGATTTGTACGAAAAGCAAATAATATTTTTGGACAATGGACTTATTCTGGTAAAGGATTAATTCCTAAAAATAGAGATGCTAATGCAAAGCATAAGATTAAAATATTTGATTCACTACAAGAAGCAATTAGAGGATATTTAATTAATATTAATGTTGGATGGGCTTATAAAAGTTTAAGAAAGACGAGAGCATCTTTGCGTAAAGAAAAGGGAAATAATATTAATGGCTTAGATCTATATATGGAGTATATTTATTATTCTCAAATTAGAGAAGAGTATGTTAAAAGATTAAAGAAGATGATACTTCAAAATAATCTTTTAGAATATGATAAGTAGGCTATAGCCCTGAACTTTCAATAAGTTTTGCTTGATGGTCAGCAATAAGTGGATCTATTACTTCATTTAATAAACCATCATTCATAATAGCATCTAGTCGATATAAAGTTAAGTTTATTCTGTGGTCAGATATTCTCCCTTGAGGGTAGTTATAAGTTCTAATTCTAGCACTTCTATCTCCAGATCCAACTTGTTCTTTTCTGTCAGCACCTTCTTTTTCCATTCTTTCTTGCTCTTGAAGATCGTGAAGTCTAGCTTTTAGAACTTTCATAGCTTTTTCTCTGTTTTTGTGCTGAGATTTTTGATCTTGATTTGTCACTACTAGACCGGTAGGAAGGTGTGTAATACGAATTGCTGAATCTGTAGTATTTACAGATTGCCCACCACATCCAGATGCTCTCATAGAATCAATTTTAAGATCTTCTGCTTTAATCTCAATCTCTACATCATCAACTTCAGGGATAATTGCAACTGTAATAGCAGATGTATGTACTCTCCCTTGAGTTTCAGTTGCAGGTACTCTTTGAACTCTATGAACCCCAGATTCAAATTTCATCTTTGAATAAACAGATTCACCCTTTACTAGGAATACCATCTCTTTGAATCCACCAGCTTCTGATTCATTACTATTCATAATCTCAGTTTTCCAACCTTGGTTTTCTGCAAACTTGATATATGTTCTAAACAGATCTGCTACAAATAGTCCTGCTTCATCTCCTCCAGCTCCAGCTCTAAGCTCAATAAAAATATTTTTATCATCATTAGGATCTTTTGGAAGCATTAGAAGCTTTATCTCTTCTTCTAGCTCTGGCTTTCTAGTTTCTAATTCTTTTAATTCTTCTTTTGCTAGCTCACCCAATTCAGGATCATCAAGCATAGATTTATTATCATCAATATCAGAAATAATTTGATTATATTCATGAGCAGCATCTACAATTTTTTTAATGCTTGATTGTTCTTTTGATAATCCAGTCATTTTTTTAATATCTGACATAACCTCAGGAGATACTATAAGATCTGTAAGTTCATCGTATCTATCGATAAAAGATTGTAGTTGTTGTTGTAGCATAGATTTGCCTAGTATTGGAATATATGTGTAGTAGGTTTGTGTCATCTAGTTAAAATACTAGATGACACAAGTAGTGATTAAAGAGCGTTAACTTTTACTTGTAGTCTACTTACTTTTCTAGCAGCAGTTTCTTTCTTTAAAACTCCTCTACTTACACAATGGTGGAAGTATTTGTTTGCAGTTTTCATTGACTCTGCAGCTTTAGTAGTATCATTTGCTTCTACAGCTTCTAGTACTTCTTTTGTGATGTTTTTGATTCTTGCTTTGTAGAATCTGTTTCTCTCTGTTTTTACAAGAGTTTGTTTAGCTCTTTTTGCAGCTGATTTATGGTTTGCCATATTGCTAATCCTTAGTATTATTTATAATTTTGTTCGGAATGGTACTTAAATAGTACTTAAACTAAGCTTTGGTTAAAGTTATGATTAGTGCTATATATTTGACAGTATATTATGGTATAATCGCAATAATAATACAAAATTAGGGGTATTGTAGATGCATAAATTATTTGGTACAGATGGAGTAAGAGGACAAGCAGGAACATTTCTCAGTGCAATGACTGCATTGAAATTAGCACAAGCTGTTGGTATTTATTTTAAAAATAACTCAACAAGGAAAAGAGGTAAAATATTACTTGGTAAAGATACAAGAAGAAGTGGATATATGATAGAAAATGCACTTGTATCTGGACTTACCTCTGTTGGATATGATGTAATACAAATAGGCCCTATGCCAACACCAGCCATTGCGTATCTTACTGAATCTATGCGATGTGATGCTGGTATTATGCTTAGCGCATCACACAATTCATATGAAGATAATGGTGTAAAGTTTTTTGATTGTAGTGGTGATAAGTTAAATATAAATATTGAACAAGAGATTGAAAATATATTCTATAATGAAAAACTTTTAGAATCATCACAAGTAACACATGACAAAATTGGTAAAGCAAAAAGAATTGATGATGTAATAGGAAGGTATATTGTATCTATTAAAAGTTCATTTCCAACAGGTGAAGGATTGTCTGGTCTTAGAATTGTACTAGATTGTGCAAATGGTGCAGCATATAAAGTTGGCCCTACAATATTTGATGAATTGGGTGCAGATTTAATTGTATTAAATGACAAACCAGATGGTTTTAATATCAATGATGAATGTGGAGCTCTACATCCAGATAAGCTTGGAAAAGAAGTTAAAAGAGTTCGTGCAGATATTGGAATTGCACTTGATGGTGATGCGGATAGATTGGTAGTAGTGGATGAAAATGGAGAAACTATTGATGGTGATAAGTTAATTGGTGCATTAGCTGTTTATTTAAATAATGAAGGGAAACTACCATCACATAAATGTGTTGCTACAGTGATGAGTAATATTGCATTAGAAAATTACTTAAAAGATCATGGAATTGAACTTCTTAGATCAAATGTTGGTGATAAATATGTTTTAGAAGTGATGAAAAATAAAGATATTAAATTTGGTGGTGAACAAAGTGGACATATTATATTTTCAGATGCAGCTAAGACTGGTGATGGATTAGCTTCTGCATTACAAGTGCTAGATATGATTATAAAAAGTGGTAGGAAAGCAAGTGAAGTATTAAACCCATTTGCACTATCACCACAGATTTTAAAGAATTTAATAGTGGAGGAGAAAAAGCCATTAGAACAAATAGATGGCTTAGAAACTCTTTTGGAAAGTTTTAGACAACAAGGACTTAGAGATCTTATTAGATATTCTGGTACAGAAAATAAAATTCGTTTACTTCTTGAGGGTGATGATCAAATGGTGGTGCAGAACTCTATGGATACATTAGTAGAATTTATTAAACAAAAATTATGTTAAAAAAATTATATATAGCAATAGCTATATTTGTAGTTGCAGTTGCTGTAGATCAATATATAAAATCAATATTTGTTGATGGATATGTATGGCATAGTGATTGTATATCTTTAACCCTTGCATATAATAAAGGTGTGGCATTTTCAATGTTTGCCTTTTTGGATGAGTACCTAAAGTATATACAGATTCTACTTGTTGGCGCAATAATAGTATATTTGATTAAAAATAGTGATATATTCTTACAGTATTATATACCTGCATCTTTAATTTTAGCAGGGGCTATTAGCAATATATATGATAGATTTATCCATATTGGTGTAGTTGATTATGTATATTGGCATTGTAAATTTGATTTTGCTATCTTTAATTTAGCAGATGTATTAATTGATTTAGCAATCGTAATGATTCTATATATTAGCTATAAAGACTCACAAAAAGATAAAATTTAGAATTTGTCCATTTTACCCTTGACAAATTAAAAAAAATTAAGTACAATTCCACCCACTTTTAAGTGAAGTATGTCGGAGCGTAGCGCAGCCTGGTAGCGCACCTGGTTTGGGACCAGGGGGTCGGAGGTTCGAACCCTCTCGCTCCGACCACTGTTATTTAAAATTTTATATGTTATAAACGATTTTCATGGTAGGTATAGCTCAGTCGGTTAGAGCGTCTGGTTGTGGTTCAGAAGGTCGCCGGTTCGATTCCGGTTACTTACCCCATTTTAAGTTTTTAACGATATAATTCCAATTATATAAGCTTCCTTAGCTCAGCTGGATAGAGCAACGCCCTTCTAAGGCGTAGGTCATACGTTCGAATCGTATAGGGAGTACCATTTTTGTTATCAATTAACTACATTTATGCGGATGTGGTGAAATTGGTAGACACGCCAGACTTAGGATCTGGTGCCTCACGGTGTGAAAGTTCGAGTCTTTTCATCCGCACCATTGTGTAGTTAGTTGATAGCAAAATAAAAAGCCCCAAATATTTGGGGCTTTTTTAATGCCTAATTTTAGTGATTACTTATCTAGGAGTATATGCTTATCAAGTGTTGCTGTATAAAATATACCTTTGAATACAGCAGTAGAAGATACACTTCCTATAACCTCTATTGTAGATCGATTTGTTTCTTGCTTAATAATATTTGCTTCAAAAACTATAGTTTCACCAACTTTTACAGGAGCTAAAAATTTAGTTTCACTTTTTGCTAAAACAACATAAGGATTATTTACTGCTGCCATTGCTGCAAAATCTGCAGCACAAAAAGCAAAGCCACCGTGTACTAGTCCTTGTGCGTCTGCAGCCATAAACTCTTTTGTAAAAAGTTGTATTTTTGAAAACCCTTCTTGAAGTTCAATAACTTTACCATTGATATTGTTATCTAGTTTTAGATGAGTATTTAATTGCATTATGAGCCTTTTATAAGTATTGTATCTATTATACAGTAGAATGACAAAAAATTATTAGGGAATAGTCTTGAAACATATAAAACATATTATATTGATTATGATAGTAACTATATTATTTAATGGTTGTATCGTTGGTGATGTTGTTGCTTTACCATTTAGAGTAACAGGAGCAGTTGTAAATGTAGTTGCTCCAGATATTGTGGGTGATACTATTACAGATATAGGAGATGTAGCTGATGCCGCAATACCTTTCTAGGGGAATCTTACTAATATTAGTATTATTTTCATTCATTGAGGCAAAGGATAAGATATATTTTTTACCAGAAGATGGTAAAAAAGCTTCAAAGGATATAATAAAACTTTTTGATACTAGCAATAAAAGTATTGATATTGCTATGTATAATTTTAAATATAATAAATTTATCAAAGCATTAAAAAGGGCATCAAAAAGAGATATTCAAATAGATCTATATCTTGATAAAGTAAAATCCAAAAAGTCTAAAATAGATTTTATAAAATATAAAACATTTGATAAAAAGCTTCATATAAAAGCTGCTATTTTTGATAACAATACAGTCGTATTTGGAAGTGCAAACTGGAAAAAAGAGTCGTTTAAAGAAAATTTTGAGGTAATATATATTACTGATGATAAGAAAATAGTTAAGAAATTTAAAAAAATATTTAAAAAATTAAAAGAAAATAATTAAGGAGTAATTATGTTAAGTATAGCAGTTATGGGGTATTGTATATATTTTTTAGTTTCAGTATATACATCTTTTATGCAAATATCATATGTAAAGGATGCAAAAAAACAAAAAGCAGTTATTTTGGATGAATCAAAATTTGAAGAAGCAGGAAGTTATGCAGTTGAAAGTCAAAGAGTTGCTATGGCAACAACAATATATGACTTTGCATTATTTTTTATCTGGATTGGTTTTGGTTTACAGTTTTTAGATAGTGTTACAGTTACATTAGTAGGATGGCAAAAGGCAGTTGTGTTTATTGATCTATTTATAATTATAAATTGGATTTTAGGCTTACCATTTGAGCTTTATAGTACATTTAAGTTAGATAAAAAATATGGCTTTTCTAATATGACACCATCTTTATATATTAAAGACACTATCAAAACAGGAATGCTATTTTTAATATTTGGAAGTGCAGTGATAGCAGCTATTAGTTTAATCATTGAAAATTTTGAATCATGGTGGATATATGGATTTATATTTATTTTTGCCGTTATATTAGTGATAAATATGGTTTATCCTATTGTTAGAGATAAGATGTTTGATAAGTTTGAAAAATTAAAAGATGTAGAACTTGAAGCTAAAATAGAAAAATTACTTGATGAGGTTGGATTTAAGTCTAGTGGCGTATTTAGTGTAGATGCATCAAAAAGAGATAATAGATTAAATGCATACTTTGGTGGTCTTGGCTCTACAAAAAGGGTAGTATTATTTGATACACTAGTACAAAAATTATCTCATGATGAGCTTTTAGCAGTACTAGGACATGAATTAGGTCATTTTAAAAATGGTGATATTTTAAAAAATATTGGTATTATGGGTGTAGTTATGTTTATATTCTTTGCAATATTTGGAAATCTTCCAGATGAGTTGTTTTTACAAATGCATCTATCAAATGAACCATATGCAATTATATTAGTGTTTATGATGTTTAGTCCAATATTATCATTCTTTTTAATGCCATTAATATCATTAATTAGTAGACATAATGAATATGCAGCCGATGAGTTTGGGTCTAATCTAAGTAGTAAGGATGATCTTGTAAATGCACTTTTAAAGTTAGCAAATGAAAATAAATCATTTCCATTATCACATCCAATATACATATTTTTTTATTATTCTCATCCACCATTAGTGGAAAGATTAAAGGAGTTAGATTACAAAATGTAATCTAGCTATTTTCTAATATTTCAATAGCTTTTGAAGTTAATATAGTTTTTGCAGTAGTATCAACGCTTATGATATATTTATCAAGATATGGAATCATAAATGTTTTTGGTAAATCTTTTTGAATTAAGTCTTTAGTAGTAGCCACTTCAAGATAATCAGTATCACCATATCTATGTATATCTTTTACATCTCCTAGTATAGTTCCATTATCAATAATTGTACTATTTATAATATCAAACCAGAAGTATTGTGTTTTTGATAAACTACATAGTTCTTTTGAATCTTCAGGCGTTGTAAAAACTTCTTTATTGATTAGCTTTTTTGCTATATCACAATTATTAAAATTTTTAAACTTTACGATAGATCTTTTTTGATTAAAGTGCTCTATGGTAACTGTAGTATTGTTGGATAGTGTAAAAGTTGTACCAGTTTTAAATTGCTCTGGGAAGTCTGTATCTAGGTGAAGTTTTAATTCGCCATGAAGTCCAACCGTTTTACCGATCTTTGCAATATAAATTTTATTTTGCATTTATTTGGATTTTATAAGATATACCATCTTTTGCTTTACAACCATTTATTACAGTTTTAATAGCATTAATCATATTTCCATTTTTACCAATAAGCTTACCAATATCATCTTGGTGAGCAGTTACTGTAATAAGTGCAAATGTTTCATTGTCATGCGCTATATCTACAGTAATATCGTCAGGATTAGCAACAATTAATTGTGCATAATCCTTGACAAATTGAGTAATCATCTGAGATTATTTTCCAGTGATTTTTTTAACTTTGCTACTCATTTGAGCACCAACACTTAACCAGTGGTCAAGTCTATCTTCATCAATTTTAAGTACCTTTGGCTCAACTACTGGGTTGTAGTATCCAATTGATTCGATCCAACCTGAATCTCTTCTTTTTCTACTATCTGTAACTACGATTCTGTAAAATGGCTTTTTCTTTCTACCCATTCTTGTAAGTCTAATTGTTGTCATTGTCTATCCTTTTTTATTTTTTACTTTTGGTGTAAAGTGATAAAATGAACCAATCTCATCTTACCACTTAACACTAAGTTTTTGATCTATCTACCAAGTCCTGGTGGCATACCAGCTGGCATTCCTGCACCTGCATCACCCATTTGTGATAACATCTGTTGCATACCTTTGCCACCTTTTCCTGATAGCTTTTTTGCCATCTTTGCAGCATTTTTAAATTGTTTAAGTATCTTATTTACTTGTACTTCTGATAGTCCTGCACCATTAGCTAATCTTCTTTTTCTACTTAAATTGATAATAGATGGAGTTTCTCTCTCTTTTGGTGTCATTGAAGATATTAAAGCTTTAATTCTTACTATTTCACCTGAGTTTTCAAGATCCATATCTCCAAGTTGTCCAGCCATTTTTCCCATACCTGGAATCATTGACATAATTGACTTCATAGAGCCTAATTTTTTCATCATCTCAAGCTGATCTAAAAAGTCATTAAAGTTAAATTCACCTTTTTTGATCTTTTTAGTAACCTCTTTTGCCTTTTTTTCATCAATTACAGCAGATGTTTTCTCAGCAAGACCTTCAATATCTCCCGCACCCATTAATCTAGATACGATTCTATCTGGAATAAATACTTCAAGGTCTGGCATCTTTTCACCAGTACCTACAAATCTTAATGGTACTTCAACTTGATTTGCAATAGATAGTGCAACACCACCTTTTGTATCACCATCAAATTTAGTTAAGATAACACCATCAATACCAATTTTTTCTTTAAATGATGTTGCTGTTTTTGTAGCATCATGACCTGTAAGTGCATCTGCTACATAAAAGATCTCATCTGGATTAACTGCAGACTTTATATCTTTAAGTTGTGACATAAGTTCATCATCAATTGCTAGACGACCAGCTGTATCTACAAGTAGTACATCATAAAGTCCATCTTGAGCTTTCTTTTTAGCAGCAAGTGCAATTTTTACTGGATCACTTTCATTATCATCAAAGTAAATATCAACTTCAATTTGTTCACCAATTTGTTTTAATTGTTCAACTGCAGCTAATCTTTGTAAATCTGCAGCAGCAACTAAAACTTTTTTCTTCTTTTGTTTAAGATTTAAAGCTAGTTTACCTGTTGTTGTTGTTTTACCACTACCTTGTAATCCAGTCATTAAAATAGTTGTTAGTGGTGTTGATGCGTATACAAAACCTTGGTTTCCAGAAGTTGTTAAAATAGTAGTTAAGTTTTTTTGTAATGCTTTTAGAAAACTATCTTGACCAATACCATTTTCTTTTGTATCTGATTCTATAGCTGTAACTAATTGTTTTGTAGTTTTATGGTGTACATCTGATTTTAAAAGTGATTTTCTAAGCTCAGTTGTTGCTTTTTTTAGTGCGCTAGCATCATCTTGATGTCTAATTTTATTTACAACACTTTTAAAGCCGCCCGTTAATACTTCAAACAATTAATCTTCTCCTATAATTTTAAGTTTGGGATTATATATTAAAGTTGCTTGATTTAAACTTAATGTAAGTTTTGAATATTCATAAACCCCTTGTCTAAGGGATTGTTAAATAATTTTATCTTAAAATATACTTAAAATACACCATAAGGATTAAAGATGATACTCAATAGGTTTATATTAAGTATAGTATTCTTAACTAGTATTATATCACATCTAGGAGCTAATAGTTTAAATCTAAAACCAGCGGATGATTATGATAAAATTATTAAAGTAGCACAAGAGAGTCAAAAAAATGTTTTATTGTTTATCTATCGTGATGGATGCCCTTGGTGTAGAAAACTAAAAGAAAATACCTTTCATGATAAAAAAGTTATAAAATATATTAATGATAACTTTATATTTGCAACAATGCCAAAAGATAATTGGACATTGCCTAGCCAATATACACCAAATATAATACCATCAGTATTTATGATTGATTCAAAGAGTGAAAATATGATCTATTGGCACAAGGGATATATAGAAGCAGATGATATGATTAAATTATTGCAAAAAATTAATAATATTTTAGCTGGTCAATAGTTACTTACTAAAATCCAAATCTGTTAAACTCTTTTGGTTCTTTAGCGATAAATGTATATCCTAGTAGCTCAGTCTTTTTAGAATGTAAAAGCATTCTATTTGTATGAGATGAAGTTTTACCATATTGTGCATCACCTAAAATAGGGTATTTTATACTAGCAAGGTGAACTCTAATTTGGTGTGTTCTACCATGCTCTATTATAATTTTAATTTTAGATTTATTACCCTCTATAAACATAGGAATTATAGTAGTTTTTGCAGGTTTACCTATCTCTAAATCAATTTTACTTCTAGCAACTTTACCTTTGTGTGTGATAATTGGTTGGTCTATTACCTCTTCTTCTGCAACTTTACCTTCTACAATAGCTACATATTCTTTATAAACTTTATTTTGTTTAAATTCTTTTATAGCCTTTCTTCTAAAATCTTCATTTTTAGCAAATAGCATAACACCACTTGTTTCTTTATCAAGTCTATTTAGAAGCATTGCATGTGGAAATGATTTACTTACATGTTCGGCAGTTTCAAAAGCTGGTTTGTCTACTGCAATAATATCATCATCTTCAAATATTACTTTAGTTATTTGTGCTTGTTGAACTTTAAATATAGTTGTGTCACTAATCTCTCCACGTGCGATAGTTATTTTTCTACCACCTACACTTACTAGACCTTTGTCTATTAATTCTTTTGCCTTTGAGTTTGAAATATTTTCTTGAATTGCTACAAGTTTATATGCTTTTTCTCGTGCCATTAGTATCCTTTTTGAATATCTTTAATTATTGGATCAATATCTCCAATTTTGCTAAGTGTCGCTTTTGGAATATTTTTTATATTTCGCATAATATCTAAAATTTCCTCATTTTTAATAATTTTATAATTATTCACACATTCAAATAGTGCTTTTTGATTAAATATATATTCCCCACTAATTACTCTACAGTTAAAATATGCAGGCTCTATTGGATTATGTCCACCAATTTTTTCAAATGCACCACCTAGAATTACTGCATCACTTATTTGAAAAATGTTAATTAATTCACCCATTGTATCTATTAAAACAATATCACTACTTAATGATTGAGTATTAGTGTATCTTGAATAAGTAATATCTTTATTTTTTATATATGTTTTAATTTGTTTATCTACTACTTCAAATCTTTCTGGATGTCTTGGTACTATTATAAGTCTTCCCATCTCTTTAGAGTAATTATTTAAAATCAATTCTTCTTCATTTGTATGTGAACTAGCTAGAGTTATATTAAATCTGTTATCATATTTTTCTAGTTTTCTTGATATTTTAGGTAGATTTGATAATTTTATGTTCCCAATAGATGATACATTGGTAGCTCCAAGTTCTTCTAATCTTATTTTATCAACATCAGACTGTGCAAATATAGAATCAATATTTTTAAATATTCTTTTGTAAAACCAAGAGAATTTCTTATATGAACTATATGATTTATCACTTATTCTGGCATTTATTAGTATTATTTTTATTTGTTTTGATTTAGCTACTAAAAATAGCATATACCAAAGCTCTGCTTCCATCACTACAAGTACTTTTTGTTTTGTAATCCAAAATGGTAGAAATATCTCAAATGGAAGGTATCTACTATTTGAAGATAAAGGTTTGCTAGCTTCAAATCCAGTATTTGTGATCGTAGAGATATTTATAGGATCACTTGTAAGTACTTTTAGTTTATCTATTATGGGTTTAAGTGATTTTGTCTCGCCCATTGAACAACTATGAAACCATATTCCATTTTCTTTAAATTTTGGATTATTTTTTAGAAAAAATCTAGCTGGTATAGCATCTTTATATTTATCACTTCTACTTTTAAATATTAGATATGGAAGGGCAATAATATATAATACAACGGTAATTATATAATAGAAAAAGCTGAACATTTACTTATTCTCTTCTAAAAGTTGTGTAGCAAATTCTTTTGCTTGTGGTGTAATATGCTCATCACTTATCATTCTAGCGATCTCATTAATTTTTCCAGCATGACCTAATTCTTTTATATTAGAAGTTTCGTTTTCCTTAGATACTAAGAAGTGTTGATTTGCAGTTGCAGTTAGTTGTGGCTGGTGAGATATTGCAAATATTTGATAGTATTTTGATAGTTGCGTTAATACTTTTGCTATTGAGGCACTCTCTTTACCGCTTAGATTTGCATCTATTTCATCTAAAAATAGTATCCCATTTGTATTTAATTCATATTTACTTCTTGCTGTTAAAAGAGCAAGTCTAAGTCTGTTAAATTCTCCACTACTTATATCTTTTAGATGTATCTCATTTAGTTTAAATTCAATAGTATCACAACCTGTAATATCTAATGGTTTAGTACCTATATTAATTGATAGATTGTCAAGATATAAAAGTTTTAAGTAGTAGTTCATAGTATCTTGAAGAGTGGTGACATGTGAAGTTCTTATTTTAGAGATTAAGAGGGAATCTTGCTCAACTTTTATGATTAGCTTTTTAATATTTTTTTCTATAATAGCTTTTTCAAATACGATATTATCATAAGACTCTAACTCTAGCTCTTTTTGTCGTTTGAATTCTAATGCATCTTCAATAGATCCATATTTTTTTTCTAAATAATTTAGATCTTCAATTCTAGTGAGTAGTTGTTCTATCTCATTGTTATCTAAATTTTCAAATGAATCATTATATTTTTCAATTTGATTTTCAACTTCACTGATGGTATCATCAAAAAATAAACTATCAATATCTAGTTTATGTAAAAGTTCACTAATATAATGTGAATTTTCTAAAATAGGTTTAGCATTATTAATAGCATCATCAATTTTATCTTTTTTAGATAGTTTAGATTTAAATTCTTGTAAGTTATCTAATTCATCTATTTTAGGATTAATTATAGATATCTTATCAATTTGTGATTTTGTAAATTCAATAAGATCATCAAGATTAGACTCATCATCATTTATCTTTGCTAGTTTAAATTTTAGATTTTCTAACTCTTTAAAATTTCTAGTAAAATTATCTTTTAGAATTTTGAAGTTTGGATCCTCTTTTGTAGCAAGTAAATCAAGGAAGTCAATAATCTTATTAGAATCAAAATCACTAGTGTCTTTTAGGTGTAGATGTTTACTGAATTTCTTAGTGAATTCTTGTAGCTGTTTTTTTGCAATTGTTTGGGAATTTAAAAAATATCTAGTTTTAGAGCCTGTTGTTTGCTTGATAGTAAATTCATCATCTTTTTCTATCATAAAATCATTATAGAAAATTTTTGGATTATTAATAGTAGTCTCACTAATTTTAGCTTTACTTATAGAATTACCAAAAAGTGATAATATAGAGTTCATCAGTATAGACTTACCTGCTCCACTAGCTCCACTAAACACAATGAGACCATGTTCGAATTCACAATCTATCTCATCAAATGATATATAGTCTTTTAGATAAAATCTTGAAATCATGATTGTGTAGTATGACCCCAGTTTAGTTTTTGTTTTAATACATCAAAATAATTTCTCTCATCTCTATGTATTAGTTTTGCTTTTTTATTGGCAGTTTTTACTTTAAGTATATCACCACTTTGTAAATTAAGTCTATCTTGGCCATCAATAATAATAGTTAAATCTTGATTGTTTGCGCTTGATAATTCTATTTCAAAGTCTTTTGGAAGGACTAATGGTCGTTGAGTGAGAGAGTGAGCGGAAATTGGTGTTACGATTAATGCTTCTGTAAGGGGATATATTACTGGTCCACCACAAGATAAATTATATGCAGTTGAACCAGTTGGTGTAGCAATAATTAAACCATCACCATAATAGCTATTAAAAAGTCTTCCATTTACTCTAGCATCAATGCTAGCCATACTTTCAATTGCTTTTCGTGTAAGAACCATATCATTAAATGCTACATAAGTATTTCCATTTATATTAATCTCAAGCATCATTCTTTGATCTATTCTATAGTTTCCTGCTAGCATTTGATCTAAAAACATATCAATTTCATCTGGCATAATATCTGTTAAAAATCCAAGTGTTCCTAGATTAATACCTAGAATAGGTATATTTACTGTTAAACTTCTTCTGCATACCGAGATTAATGTTCCATCTCCACCTATTGATACTAGAAAATCACTTTTATTACAAAGCTCTTCAAAGTCTATACCATCTTTATCAATGATTTTTGCACTATTTTTTTCAACAATAGTATCAATTCCTTTGGAATTAAATGTATCGATTAGTCTTAGGTAGGTATCTCTAAGATTTATAGCCTCAGGTTTAAATATTAATCCTGCAACTTTTGTAGAGGCTAGTTGTTCTTGATTATTTGTTATTTTCATAATAATATTATATCTAGTTATCTCTTTCTATAACTTAATGCTTCTAGTAGGTGTTTTTGAGCGATATTATCACTATTGTCTAGATCAGCAATTGTTCTTGATATTTTTAGGATTTTATTTATTGCTCTAAATGATAATGAAAAATTTTGTATAGCTTGATTGAGAATTTGTGTAGATTTTTCATTCAAAATACAATATTTTTTAATGTCACTATCATTTAATTTTCCATTTAAATCTTTTTGACCACGTATCATTTGTCTTTGAAATCCATTTAGTACCTTCTGGTGCATCTCATATGATGTGCAGTCTGAGATATCATCTGATGTTACTTCACTCATAGTTACATATAGATCAATACGATCTAAAAATGGATCGGAAAGTCTATTTTTATATCTTTGAATCTCAGGCTCATTACATCTGCAATCTTTGGATTGTGATAATAAATTGCCGCATGGACAAGGATTCATCGCTGATAAAAAAAGAAACTTTGTATCATGTTTAATTTTTGTATTTACTCTAGATACAAGTACAGTATAATCTTCAAGTGGTTCTCTCATAGCTTCTATGATAGTTTTAGAAAAATGTGGAAGTTCATCAAAAAATAATAATCCACCATTACTTAAACTCACCTCACCTATCTTTGTACCACCAATAATAGATGCTTTTGTTGATGAATGATGTGGTGAAATTAAATTTCTTGTAGGTTTAAAACTAGGTTCTTTTAGCTGTAGTGAGTCTAGTTTAGCTTTTTCTAATATTTCCTCTAGGCTCATTGGATGCATAATATATTGTAGCCTTTTACTTATCATACTCTTACCACATCCAGGGCTTCCTTCAAATATGATATTATGGTTACCAGTAGCACTTATTAGTGCTGCTCTTTTAGCTATTGTTTGCCCTTTTACTTCACTGAAATCTACTGGATAGTCATAACTATAATAGTACTTTGTATCGTTGCATATTATATAATTATATTCAAAATTATTGTTTAGTATTTTATATTTGTCTTTTTGATTAAAGCTAAAAAAGTCTATAGCTTCTAAGAGTGTATTAACAGCATATATATTAATATTTGGTATTTTTGATACTTTACTAATAGACTCTATAGGTATGAGTACATTTTTAATAAGTCCTTGCTTTGCAAGTGATAGTATGAGTACAAATATTGATTTTGTATCTTTTAGTGAACCATCAAGACCCAATTCACCAAAAATATAAAAATCTTGAAATTCTATAGCTTCCTCTTGAAGAGCAATTAGTAAGGCAATACTAGCATCAAAGTGGCTACCTGATTTTGCTATTTCTGATGGAGACAGGTTAATGGTAATCTTTTTTGGAGGAAATTTAAACTTATTAAAAAGTAAAGCAGATTTAATTCTATCTTTGCTCTCTTGGATAGCATTATTTCCGAGGCCAACTATGCTAAAAGATGGTAAGCCTTTTGTAAATGTTGATTCAACATCTACACTTATAGCTTCAAATCCATCTATAGATGCACATTTTAATTGTTTCATGAGATACTCCTATTGTATATAGGAATGATTGTAGCAAGATTTTATCCTAGCTATAAAAAATATTGCAATTTGCAATATTTTTATAAGTCTTTATGTCTTTTGGCTTCTTTGAGCTTCTTTTTCCACTCTTTTTCAAACTTCTTTCGTTTCATAAAAGATAGATTATCGATAAATACATGTCCTGTGAGATGTTCCATCTCGTGTTGCCAAGCAACAGCCAAAAAGTCATCCGCATCCATAGTTTGAAGTTGTCCATCTCTATTGTAATATTCTACAGTAATATTCATAGCTCTTGTTACTTCCTCATGAAATTCAGGAATACTAAGACAACCTTCTGTAAATATTTGCTCACCGTCTTTATGTGTAATTTTAGGGTTTATAGCTTCAATAAGGTTTTCTTTTGGTTGAATCTCTTGCTCTGGATTATCTGGGTCTTCTACGGGAATATTAATTATAAGTACATTAAGTGGTGTTCCTATTTGTACAGCAGCAAGCCCAACACCACCAGCATAATTCATAGTATCATTCATGTCATCAAGTAGAGTGTGTAGCTCTTCATCAAAGTTAATCACATCTTGAGATTTTTTTCTTAAGATAGGATTTGGGTAGGTGATTATTTTTTTAATCATAGAAATTATTTATGGTTTGTGATAACTTTATCTACTAGACCATATTCTAGCGCTTCTTGTGCACTCATAAAGTTATCTCTATCTGTATCTTTTTCTAAAGTTGTGATATCTTGCCCAGTTTGAGAAGCTAGTATAGAATTTAAACTATCCTTCATCCTTTGGATCTCAGCAGCTTGAATTTGAATATCAGTAGCTTGACCTTGTGCACCACCTAGTGGTTGGTGAATCATAATTCTAGAGTTTGGTAAAGAAAATCTTTTCCCTTTTGTTCCAGAGCTTAATAAAAATGATCCCATAGATGCAGCTTGACCTATACAAATTGTACAAATATCTGGTCTAATATAGTTCATTGTATCATAGATACTCATCCCACTTGTAATCACACCACCTGGAGAATTAATATAAATAAATATATCCTTATCAGGATCTTCTGCTTCTAAAAAAAGAAGTTGTGCAACAACTGTCGAAGCTACTTGATCATTGATTTCACCACTAAGCATAATGATTCTATCTTTAAGAAGTCTAGAGTATATATCATAGCTTCTCTCACCTCGACCAGTTTGTTCTACAACATATGGGATATAGCTCATAAAATTAGTTTCCTACTTTTTCGTCTAAAAGTTTAGTAATAACTTTTTGTTCAATCATTGACATTTTAATAGCTGGTAAATAACCTTGCTCTTCATATTGCTTAATCATAGCTTGACCATCTTGACCAGTCATCATCGCTTCATAATAAATAGTTTGAGTTACTTCTTGATCTGTTACATCTACACCTTCAGCTTTTGCAAGTGCATCAACAATAAATGTAGCTCTTACACTTTTTACTGCATCTGGATTTACTTCAGCTCTCATTGTATCAATTTTAGATTGATCTTCTTGAAGTGCTTTAACTTCATCTTCACTCATAGTTCTAATTTGATTGTTTAGTGCTTGGTTTTCCTCTTGCTCTAAGATTGAAGCAGGAATAGCAAACTCATTTGCCTCTACTAATGCTTCAATATATGCAGGCTTTAATTCTTCCTGGTAGTAAGTATTCATTTTTTCATTTTTGATTTGCTCTGATACTTTATCTTTTAGCATTGCTAAATCTGCATCTTCTTCACCTTGTAGAACTTGCTTAGCAAATGCATCATCAATTACAGGCTCACCTTTTTCTTGTAGCTCATGTAATGTAACTTTAAATACAACTTCAGCTCCAGCTAAATCTTCTGATTGATACTCTTCTGGGAATGTTACAGTGATATCTTTTTGCTCTTCATATTTCATACCAATTACTTGATCTTCAAATCCAGGAATAAATGAACCTGAACCAAGCTCTAGTGTATGACCATCAGCTTTTCCACCTTCAAATGCTACACCATCTTTAAATCCTTCAAAATCGATTACAGCATGATCACCTTTTCTTGCCATTCTTTTTCTTTTGATTTTCTGTAATGGAGCATTTTGTCCTGCCATATCTTTAAGTCTAGTATCAACTTCTTCTTCTGAACAATCTTTAACTTCTACTTCTGGTAATAGTGATTTGTAATCACCTAAATTAACTTCTGGTCTAGCAGAGATTTTAATCTCAACACTGATTGAACCATCTTCATTTTTATCAAATTTAGTTACTGCTGGCTCACCAACTAATCTATCATTTGAAATTTCAAGTTCATTTAATGCTACAGTAAATACTTCTCTTAGTGCTTCACCTTCAGCATCTTGAGCCATTTTAGCTCCATATCTTTGCTTGATAACTGCTACAGGTACTTTACCTTTTCTAAAACCCTGAACATCCATAGTCTTAGCAGCATTTTTTGCAATACCATCTAATTTAGCATCAATTAACTCTTTTGGTAGAACTGCGTCTACAACTGCATTTGCTTCATCTATTTTGTTTACATTATATTCCATGTAAATTTACTCCATGTATTAAAAATTTATAGGATTTTATCCAAAAAGCCCTTAAATAAGATTATTTACTAAGCCACCGCTTAAATATCTCAATTTGCTCTTTTGTTTTTTGAGTACTAGTACCACCAAAGCTTGTTCTAGCATTCATTGAGTTTCGTAAGTTTAAGTATTCAACAATCTCTTTGTTAACCATTGATATTTCACTATTTGATTCTCTTATCTCATCAATTGTTAGTTCGCTCATATCTTTATTTAAGCTATTTGCTTTTGCTACCACATCTTTTGTGATATAGTATGCAGTTCTAAAGGGCATATTTGCGTTTGTAACTAAATAGTCAGCAAGATCAGTTGCACTTAGGTGGCCTACTTTACAAGCATCTTCCATAGTATCCACATTTATAATCAAGGTATCCATAACTGCACTTAGAATATCAAGTGAAATATCAAGTGTTTTTACACTATCAAATACACCCTCTTTATCTTCTTGTGTATCTTTATTATAAGCTAATGGAAGCCCTTTCATAACTGTTAATAAACTCATAAGGTTACCATATGCTCGACCTGTTTTACCTCTAAGAAGTTCAGGTACATCTGGATTTTTCTTTTGAGGCATAATTGATGATGTAGTAGCATACTCATCAGACATTTTTACAAATCCAAATTCATAAGATGACCATAAGATAAGCTCTTCACTTAGTCTACTAATATGCATCATAGATACAGAGATATTGTAAAGTATATCAAGTGCAAAGTCTCTGTTTGAACTTGTATCTAAAGCACAAAGTGTTGGTGAATCAAAGCCAAGAAGTTCGGCAGTTTTATCTCTATCAATATTATGTGGAGTTCCTGCTAGTGCAGCTGATCCTAAAGGACAATTATTATTTCTTTCAAATGAACTTTCAAATCTTTCAAAATCTCTTTTAAACATATTTGCATACGCCATTAAATGGTATCCAAAATTTATAGGTTGAGCATGTTGTAGGTGAGTCATACCTGGAATTAAAGTTTCAGTGTGTTTATCTGAGATTTGTACTAATATCTTAATAAGAGTTTTTAACTTATCTTTTAATACTAGCGTCTTATCTTGTACATAAAGTGAAAAATCAGTAGCAACCTGATCATTTCGACTTCTTGCAGTATGAAGTCGTTTCCCTGCATCTCCAATAAGGGTAATTAGACGACTTTCAATAGCCATATGAACATCTTCATGTTCAATTTTCCATTCAAAATTTCCAGATTCAATCTCATCTTTTATTTGTAATAGCCCAGCTTCAATTTTTTCTTGATCTTCAACAGTTATAATATCTTGTAATGCAAGCATTTTACTATGGGCAATACTCCCTTTTATATCTTGTGCATAAAGTTCTTTATCAAACATCACTGATGCATTAAATTCATCTAGTAGTGCAGCATTCGTATTTTTTAATATTTGTTCAGACATATCTTACCTAATTTGATTTTTTGAGATTATATCATAAATATTTATAAGTTATGAAAGGGATCTAAGGTATGAGATTTTGATAATGGTAAGGCGAAGATAAAATTTATTGATTGAGCTTACTGTAGTAAGTGATTGAAATAAATTTTATCTTTAACGAAAGCATTATCAAAATATAATGCCTTAGATTGGTAGTACTCTTATATTTTCATCTACTTTAGACTTAAGTGTAGATTCAATAGCATAAAGTGTACCAGTTGAACCAGAAGCACATGATCCACAAGCACCTAAGTATCTAATATAAATATCATAGTATGGAAGATTTTCTTTAATATCTACAATCTCCATATCTCCACCATCCATAACAAGCATAGGTCTAATATATTCAGCAATTACAGCATCAACTGCATGTATTCTTTGTACTATTGTCATCTTATCAAAACTCATCTCACCAGATTCCGTTGTATTTGCAGCAGCTTCAAGTGCCTCTTGATCCATTTGAGCTCTTACATCAGCTAAGATATCAACTAAATAGATATCTTTTGGTTCATGACCACCAGGTCTAATACATGATTTACAGAATGCTCCAGCTTTTGTAATATCAATAATTTGTTCAACTTCTTTGATATTGTTTTCTCTAATAGCATTGATAATCTCTTGATGAGTAACTCTTGCACACTCACATACAATATCTTGATTTACTAGAGTGTCTCTGTCTACACCTTTATATTGAGATGCAGCTTCTAAAATAACATCATATGCCATAACTGAACAGTGCATTTTTTGTGGTGGAACTGCTGGAGTACCATCATCATCTCTTAAAAATGCTTCAACTTCTGTATTTGTAATATTAATCGCTTCATCAACTTTTTTACCTATACAAAGCTCAGCCATAGCATCAGAAGATGCAATCGCTGTACCACATCCAAAAGATTTAAATTTACTATCTAAAATAGTATCTGTTTTTTCATCTACAAGCCAAAATAGTCTTACTGCATCACCACATGATTCTGCTCCAAAATCTGCTACAATTAATCTTGCACCAGCTTTATCTGCATCTTCTTGTGTAAATTCACCCATTGCAACTGGGTTATTCATTCTATCTTGAACTTTTTTACTGTATTGTTCCCATACATTTCCACTAATCATATCACTTCTTGCCATGATTTACTCCTTTTATATTTTCTTTTTTATACTAATGATGGTCTTCAATGAATGCTGAAAATGCTTCTTGCTTAGCATATGTCATTGAAATTTCTCTAATTCTAGGTACAATTCTTTGTAACTCTTTGATTACATAATCAATCTCATCTTCAGTAGTAAACTTACTTAGTGCAAACATAACAGTTGCATTTGCAATTTCTACTTTTTCTCCAAGAGCTTCAACTACAGCTGATGCTTCAAGATCTTCAGATGAACAAGAACTACCAGTTGATATATAGATACCAGCTTCATTCATATCCCATAGCATTGCTTCACCTTCAATACCTCTAAAAGATGCAACTACAATATTATTTAGTCTATGCTCTTTTGGTACATAAGATTTAGTATCAGGAATTTCTAAAATAGCTTTTTCTAGCTTATCTCTTAGTTTACCAGTATGATTTGCAATATAACCAATACCCATATCTGAGTTTGCCATCTCAATTGCTTCACCCATGGCTACAGCACCATTATTATAAACAGATCCTGCTCTTTTACCACCCATTACATTTTTTGATCCATGTATATGAGGTACATATGGTGATTTAGCTTTTACATAAAGTCCACCAACACCTTTTGGTCCATGAAATTTATGTGCTGACCATGTAAAATAGTTTACACCAAGATCTTGTAGATCAACTTTAATCTTACCAATTGCTTGTGCTGCATCTGTATGCATAGGGATTCCTGCTGCTTGACACATTCTAGCGATCTCTTTTATAGGCTGAATAGCACCTGTTTCATTAGATGCATATAATACAGATACAAGTGCTGTTTTATCTGTCATAGCTGCCTTTAGTTCTTCTAATGATACTAAACCATTTTCATCAGTACCTAAGTAAGTAACTTCCATACCAAAAGACTTACAGTATGCTAAAGGTGATTTAATAGAAGCATGCTCTGCTACAGTTGATATGATATGGTTTTTAGCATTGTCTTTATCTCTCAGGTATGCATCTAAAAATGTTTTAATTACAGCATTATTTCCTTCTGTTGTTGAAGATGTAAATATAATATCATCATCATCACTTGCATTTAAACTATCGTATATTTTGTCATATGCACCATTTAGTGCAACTCTACATTCTATACCTTGTTTGTATATTACATTTGCATTTCCAAATGTTTTTGTTGATTCACAATAGATCTCTTGAATTTTTGGATCCATTGGTGTTGTTGAGTTATTATCTAAATAAACTTCCATATATTTTCCCTTTTACTATCCTATTTCTTAAATAAGACAATTTTTATCTTCTTTTAAAATAGTATTGAAAGGTTACTAAATTTATACTTAACTTTAGATATTAGTATATTATTGTATGATTAGGAAACTTAATAGGAGTCGCATTGGCAAGTACAACTGAATACTTAAAATCTATTTCATTCTTTGAATACTTAAGTCAAAGTGACCTAGAAAAGATTGAAAAATATAGTATTGTTAAAAAGTATCCAAAAGGATCAATAATGATGTATGAGGGAGATAATAGTACAAATATATCTTTCTTGCAAGCAGGTTTAGCTAGAGTTTATAAAATGGATAAGTTTGATAATGAAATCTTTTTATATCATATATATGAACATCAATTGATAACAGAGCTTTCTACACTAAATGAAAACATTATTACATGTGCCTCAAATATATCTATAGATGAAGAATCTGTTATTATAAATATAGATTACAATAAATTTAGAGATGACTTTATCTCTACAAATATATTAACAATTCAGTTTTTGCAAGAGATATTTGCAAAGACACAAAAACTTCAATGTGTAGTTAATCGTGAATTAGTATTTGATTCTACTGCTAAAGTAGCACATTTTTTAAGTGAAAATTTAGAGATGTTTAATAAGTTAAAACGTACAGAAGTAGCATTACTTTTACATCTTCAGCCTGAAACATTATCACGTGTTCTTAGAAAACTACAACGACAAGATTTAATTGGAGTTGAAGTAAAAAAAGTTTTTATAATAGATCAAGATGGTTTATATGATCTATTTCAAGGGGTGTAAATGAAGATAAATATTAGTATATTAAGCAAAATTAAAATAGTTGGAGCACTCCTTACAACTGTAATTTTTACAGTAATTGGTGTAACTATACATATTAATAATAAAACATCAAAAGATGCTACGATTATTAATATGGCAGGTAAGCAACGTATGCTTACACAAAAGATGGCAAAAAATATATTTTATATACATACTAATAATAAATATGATTTTAGAGAATTAGATGCAGCATATGAGCTATTTTCAAAACATCTATATATGTTGTCAAATGGTGATTACAAAAAAGGGCTATATGTTGTAGATGATGAATTAATTAATAATCAGCTTATAAAAGTAAAAAAGATGTGGCAAGAGTTTAGTCAACACATTATTAGTTTTAAACACAATAAACTTACAAAGCAAGACAATAATAAGTTAGTGCAAGTTATATATGATACAAATGGTGAATTACTTTATGAGATTGACAGACTTGTAGGCATGTACACTAAATATAGTGAAGCTCAAATTTCTTATATTATATCATTTCAATATTATGCAGGTTTATTTTTATTAATAATATTAGTATATATACTAGTTGCACTTAAAAAAATTGAATCACAAGTGAATAACTTTTTAGAATATACAAAAAGCTTAGCAAGTACGACTGATATATCAGATGTAGTGATAAAAGAAATTGATGATGATTTAGAATTTAAAGAAGCATCTTCATCACTAAGTTGTTTTATTACAAAAGTAAATAGTGCAGTACAAGAGTCAAATATTGCATTAGAACATTCACAAAAAGCTTCATATAAGTTAGAGCAGATCAATGATGAATTTGATGAGGTATTAAAAGGCATTGAAAATTCAGCTATGCTAGCAGATGATATAGATAAAAGTGAAGATATGATGATAGAATCTAGTGAAGAGCTATTGCAATCTACGCAAAAACTACAAAAATTAAAAGATCAATTAGATAAATTATTAAAAAGTTGTCAATAATTTATAACTAATATATTACAGTGCTACTATTAGTAGCACTTGTAAATAAGTATAATTGATACGCTACTTTATTCATAAACCCTTTAAATATGCCCATCTATTCTAGTATATAGGCTGGCTAATAAATATTATTTGTAAAAATTATAATGAAGATAATAATTGTCCTAAATCTAAACTTAAAAAAATTGATTAGTGTCAATTATTTTATATCTAAAAAGGTATATAATTTTCATGTTAGAAGTTTTATCGATAAGCGATAAGATGTTCTAGAGAAATAATTAAGGAGAGAAATTATGGCACTTTCAAGAAGAGATTTTCTGAAAAGTTCAGCAGCAGCTTCTGCAGCGGCAGCTATTGGTATGAGTGTACCAGCAGAGATGCAAGCAGCAGCAACTAAGGCTGATAGTGATTGGAGATGGGACAAGGCGGCTTGTCGATTCTGTGGTACTGGTTGTGGTATTATGATGGCTACAAAAGGTGAAGGTAAAGATAGAAAGATTGTTGCGGTTAAAGGTGACCCAGCAGCACCAGTAAATAGAGGACTTAACTGTATTAAAGGTTACTTTAATGCAAAAATTATGTATGGTGCGGATAGACTTACTAAGCCATTATTAAGAGTTAATGCTCAAGGTGAATTTGATAAGCAAGGTAAATTTGCTGAAGTTTCATGGCAAAGAGCATTTGATATTATGGAAGAGAAAGCAAAAGCAGCATTTGCTGAAAAAGGACCTGAAGGGGTTGCAGTATTTGCTTCTGGACAGTATACAGTTATGGAAGGTGCGGCAGCACAAAAAATGATGAAAGCTGGATTTAGATCAAATGCTATTGATCCAAATGCTAGACACTGTATGGCATCAGCAGTTGTTGGTTTCTACCAAACATTTGGTGTAGATGAGCCTTCTGGTTGTTATGATGATATTGAGCTTACAGATACTGTTGTATCTTGGGGATCAAATATGGCAGAGATGCACCCAATTCTATGGTCAAGAGTTACAGATAGAAAGCTTTCTGATCCAGATAGAGTTAAAGTTGTAAATATTTCTACATATAGACATAGAACTTCAGATTTAGCTGATATGGAGATTATTTTCTCTCCAAATACAGATACTGCTATGTGGAACTACATTGCAAGAGAGATTGTATATAATGCACCTGAATCTATTGATTGGGATTTCGTAAATAAAAATATGGTATTCGCTGCTGCTAACCCAAATATTGGTTATGGTATGAGAAAATCAAATGAGAAATCTATTAAAGAGGGTAAATATACTGCTAAAGAGATGGAAACTATTTCAAAAGAGATGAGTACAATTGTTTCTGAAAAAGAAGCTCCAGCGTTAGCACCATATGGATACAAAGCTGGTGATAAGATGGTACATAATAAGCCAGGTTTACCACACTGGTTAATTGAATTTGAAGAGTACAAAAAATCTTTAGAGCCATATACATTAGATTATACTGCAAAAATTTCAAAAGGTGACCCAGATGAAGATATTGAAGAGTTCAAAAAGAAACTACAATATTTAGCTGATCTATATATTGAAAAAGGTAGAAAAGTAGTATCATTCTGGACAATGGGTATGAATCAACATACTAGAGGTACTTGGACAAATACATTATCGTACAATGTTCACTTCTTACTAAATAAACAAGCTAAACCAGGTGATGGTGCATTCTCACTTACTGGTCAACCATCAGCATGTGGTACAGCAAGAGAAGTTGGTACATTTACACATAGATTACCAGCAGATATGATGATTAAAAATCCTAAGCATAGAGCTATGGCTGAAGAAAAATGGCATCTTCCTAAGGGAACTTTAAATGGTCAAATGGGTCAACATATTATGAGAATCCATAGAGATATTGAAGATGGACATGTTAAGTTTGCATGGGTAAATGTATGTAATCCTTACCAAGATTCTGCATCTGCATCACACTGGATTAAAGCTGCAAGAGAGATGGATAACTTTATCGTAACTTCAGATGGTTACCCAGGTATTTCTGCAAAAGTTTCTGACCTTATTTTACCATCAGCAATGATGTATGAAAAATGGGGAGCATATGGAAATGCAGAGAGAAGAACTCAGCACTGGAGACAGCAGGTATTACCTGTAGGTGATGCAATGTCTGATACATGGCAATGGGTAGAATTCTCTAAAAGATTTACAGTAAGAGATCTATGGATGAAAGACGTAAAAGTTAAATGGGGTAAAAAGACTATGAAAGCTATCCCTGAGTCTGAGATTAGAAAAGCTGGATATACTCCTGATACTACTATGTTTGAGATTTTATTTGCAAATGATAGAGCAAAATCTTATAAAAAAGATATGAATGATCCTGTTCAAGCTGGATATGATGATACTGATTCTTCAGGTGATGAAAGAGGTGTTATTGGTTCAGATGGTAAAGAGTGGCAAGGTTACGGATTCTTTATCCATAAGTACCTATTTGAAGAGTATGCATCATTTACAAGAGGACATGGACATGATCTTGCACCATTTGATGTTTACCATAAAGTAAGAGGACTTAAGTGGCCAGTTGTTGATGGTAAAGAAACTCAGTGGAGATTTAATGCTAAATATGATCCATATGCAGCAAAAGCAGTTGCTAAATCTGGAAATGGTTCTACGCATGCATTCTACGGTGGATTCCTTAAGAAGAGACCTCAAGGTGATTTAACTGGTATTAGAAAAGGTAAGAAATTAAGCTATGCTGATAAGCCTGGTAAACACCACTTAAAAGATAAGGCTAAAATCTTTGCTAGACCATATATGGATCCACCAGAAATGCCAGATACAGAGTACCCAGTATGGTTATGTACAGGTAGAGTTCTAGAGCACTGGCATTCAGGTACAATGACTATGAGAGTTCCTGAATTATATAGAGCAGTTCCAGAAGCATTATGTTATATGCACCCAGAAGATGCTAAGAAGTATGGTGTTAAGCAAGGTCAACTTGCGTGGGTTGAATCAAGAAGAGGTAAAGTTAAAGCAAGAGTTGAAACTAGAGGTAGAAACCGACCTTCAAGAGGACTTGTATTTGTTCCATGGTTCGATGAAAAAGTATTTATTAATAAAGTTTGTTTAGATGCGACTTGTCCATTATCAAAACAAACAGATTATAAAAAATGTGCTATTAAAATTTACGCGGTATAAAGGGAGGCAATTATGAAAACTTTAGGAAAATTAACATTAAGTTTAGCGGTTGCGGCAACGGTATTGTTTACAGGGTGTAATGATGCACCTTCTAAGCAAGAGGTTGCAAAGCCAACAATTACTGAGGCCTCTTTAGGTCTTAGAAAAACAGATCTATATTGTGAAGATAGTACAGTTGCTGAGCAAACAAACTATAGAAAGTCGTCTGCGGGAGGTGCTGCTAAAATTAATAGAGCATTCCAAGATGCTCCACCTATGATTCCACATGATACAGAAGGTATGCTACCAATTACAATTAGTAATAACCAGTGTACTGGATGTCATATGCCAGCAGTTGCAAGTATGATGGGAGCTACACCAATTCCTGTTTCTCATCTTACAGACTTTAGACCTAAGCATACGCTTGTAGGTCAAGACTTTAAGCCTGCTATTGACAATATGAAAAATCAAGTTGCTATCTCTAAAAATAAAGATGGTAAACTTACTGGTGCAAGATTTAACTGTACTCAGTGTCATGCTCCTCAGTCACAGGGTAACTTAGCTGTTGAAAATACTTTTGAAGCAGCATATACTACTAAAACTGGAGCATCTAAGTCTACTTGGGATAGTTCAGAATTTATGCATGGAATTGATACTATTAAAGGTAAAGCTGGACAAGTTACTGCAGCAGATGTTGCAAATAAAGATTCAGTATCTGGTCAACCATTAGGTCACTAGATAATATAAATTGTAGTAAAATTATTTTATTACAATATAGAGGGTGAGATAATTCTCACCCTTTTTTAGTCAAAAAAATATTAATATTAGAATAAGTTATTTTGAGTATAATGTATTCTAATATGAATAAGTTAGTTGATAACGGAGGAAATCTATTATGACAGATAGAAGAAAATTTTTACTAAATATGGCTAGAGGTGTTGGTCTTGCAGGACTTGCAGGGCTTACATGGAGTGCATATGTAGATGAAGTAACAGCTTCTACATTAATACTACGACCACCAGGGGCTTTAAAAGAAGAAGATTTTTTAGCTACATGTATTAAGTGTGGGATGTGTGTGGAAGCATGTCCATATGATACATTATTATTAGCAAAACCTGGTGACCATAAACCTATGGGTACACCATATTTTGTACCTAGAGAAGTACCTTGTTATATGTGTCCTGATATACCTTGTGTACCTGTATGTCCTACTGGTGCACTAGATCAAAAATCTGTATCTAATGATCAAGGTGAACTCGATATAAATAAAGCTGATATGGGACTTGCTGTAATAGATGATGAGTCATGTATCGCATTTTGGGGTATTCAGTGCGATGCTTGTTATCGTGCATGTCCAATTTTTGGAGATGCTATTACTATTGAATATACAAAAAATGAACGTACAGGTAAGCATGCATTTATGAAACCAATAGTTCATAGTGATCATTGTACTGGATGTGGATTATGTGAGAGAGCTTGTGTAACAGAAAAACCTGCAATATTTGTACTTCCAAGAGAAAATGCACTTGGAAAAGCTGGAGATTATTATATCAAAGGTTGGGATAAAAATGACGAGAAAAGACTTGAAAAGGCAACAAGTGAAACAACAACTACAGAAATTAGTAAAGATTCAGCAATGGACTCATTAAATAGCAGTATGGAGGATCTATACTAAATGAAAACTTTATGGAATAATTATAGATATTTAATATTAAGACGATTAGTACAAGTTGGAATAATGGTATTGTATTTTGGTGCAAATGCTTGGGGTTGGACTATACTTATGGGAAATCTAAGTTCATCAAATTTTTTAGGACTTATTCCACTTAGTGATCCTTATGCAGCACTACAAATGCTTGCAGCTGGCGCATTGATGGCTACAGACTTGATTATTGGTGTAGCAATAATCACTATAGTTTATGGTTTAATTGGTGGTAGAATGTTTTGTTCTTGGGTTTGCCCTGTAAATCCAATCACTGATGCAGCAAATTATTTAAGAAGAGTACTTGGTTTTAATCAAATACAAAAAAGACAACCAGCTACAAGAAATATGAGGTACTGGACTATTGGGCTATCTTTAATCATATCATTTGCACTAGGTGTAACTGCATTTGAATTTATATCTCCTGTATCTATGGTACATAGAGGTATTATATTTGGACTTGGATTTGGATGGGCAGCAATACTTGTAATATTCTTATTTGATCTGTTTGTACTTAAAAATGGATGGTGTGGACATATTTGTCCTCTTGGCGGATTTTATTCTATAGTAGGTAAATTCTCACTTCTTAGAGTTAATCATAATGTAGATAATTGTACAGAGTGTATGAAATGTAAAGAGGTGTGTCCAGAAGATCAAGTACTTTATATGATTGCTAAAAATTCAGAACAAGTCTTAGATGGTGAGTGTACAAATTGTGCAAGGTGTATAGAGGTTTGTGATGATGATGCGCTAGAGTTTTCAATTAGGAAATTAAAGAGTGGATCGTAGGGATCTTTTTAGTTCAATTGGTAAATCATTTCAGGGTGAAAAGCGAGTAGATATAGGGACTATACGACCACCATACTTTAAAAATTTATTTGATTTTGATAAATGTATTGAATGTGAAGATAAGTGGTGTATTGGTGCTTGTGAAGAAAATATTATTGATGTTGATAAAGATGGAATACCAACATTAAACTTCACTAATAGTGGATGTACATATTGTGATGAGTGTGCAGTTGATTGTGACCAAGGTGTACTAGAAGTTGAGTATAGACAAAATATAAAAGCAAATATAAAAATAGATATGATTAAGTGTATGAGTTGGCATGATACTATGTGCTTTTCTTGTAAAGATCCATGCTTAGATAATGCTATAGAATTTATAGGAATGTTTAGACCAGAAATTAATCTAAGTCAATGTACTTTATGTGGTTTTTGTATAAAATACTGTCCTGTAGATGCTATAAGTATTAGTCAATTAAAAGAGGAGACAAATAATGAAACTATTTAAGATATATATATTAATAATATTGTTATTTAACTTGTCTTGGGCTATAGATATGAAGCCAACATTATCTTTTATAGCTAGTGCTGGTGTGACAAATCTATCAAGTGATAAAGATAATATTTATATATCTACAAAAGAAGGGAAAATTGATATCTTTAATATTAAAGATAAAGTTATTGCTAGTAGTATTGAACTTCCTATGATAAAAGATTTTATGGGTGATGATGTACCACCTAAAATCTATTGTACAGATATTTATGAAAACCAGATTTTAATAGCATCAAAAGGTAAATCTGGATTTTCTAAGATATTTAAATATGAGAATAATCAGCTTATCAACATTATTGATGTTCAAGATCAAAAAGCTATCCTTAAAGCTGTATGGATTGATACAAATAGGATTTTATTTGCAACATTAAGTAATCAGTTTTATTTATATGATATTAAAATTAAAAAATATATTTGGCAGATACAAGTGTCTGGATCAAAATTTTCAGATTTTGTATTAAATGAAAAACGAACTCAATTACTTGCAGCAGATGAGAGTGGTGATTTAAAGCTTCATAATATCAAAGATGGTTCTTTTATCAAATCATATTCTGGTCAGAATCTTGACAATGTATTTCAAGTCGATCTAAAAAATGGAAAAATTATAACTGCTGGACAAGATATGAGAACAGTAGTATATGATAAGGACAAGGGAACTTCTTATTCTCAAAAAGCTAGATTTTTAATCTATAGTGCTGCTCTTAGTCCTAGTGCAAAAATAGGGGCATACGCTAAGTATGAAAATAATGATGTGCAAGTATTTCATACTGAATATAAAAATGATATTATTAAGTTAACTAATAATAAAATGACAATAACAAAAATACTATTTATTAATGAAGATGAAGTTTTTGTAGCAAGTGATGCACGAAAAGTAAACTATTATAAATTAAATAAATAAAGTTAAAAAAGGAAAGTTAAATGAATGTTTCAAGTGTAGTAGTACAAACAGTACCAAAGTTCTTAGATGGTCTTGTAGAAGATCTTAAAAACTGTGATGCATGTGATTATCATATGCATGATGAAAAAGGACGAATTATCGTTACTATTGAGGGTGAAAATGTAGGTGAAGAGCTTAAGAAGATGAAAGTTATTCAAGCTTTACCTCATGTTGTTGCTGCTGATATGCAAATGGCATATAGTGAAGATGAGTTAGATATCCATATGGAAAGACTTGAAAATGCAGATGCAGTTCCAACAATGCTTCATGACAATGATATTAGACCTGAAGAGATTATTTATAATGGTGATCTTAAAAAGAAAGATCTAGAAGGTTTTGCTAAGCAATTTGATAAAACAACAAGATAAGCATTAGCTTATCTGTTCTATTAATACTCCATTTTCTTTGATAAACTTTGATATTTTATCTGAGTTTGTATGTTCATAAGACTTATTGTAAACAATACGCTTAATACCACTAGCAATTAAGTTTTTACTACACTCACTACATGGTTCTAGAGTTACATAAATTGTGGCACCATCAATACTAATGCCTTCTCTAGCAGCCCAAATTATAGCATTCATCTCTGCATGAATTTCATATGTTTTTGACCAATCATGGTGCTCTTTTGTATATTCACCATTCCAATGATCACAGCAGTTTGTGTGACCAGGTGGTGTACCATTATATCCAGTAGATAATATTCTGCCATTTTTCACTATTACAGCACCTACTTGCTTTGATACACATTTTGAAGCAGATGCTAACTCTTTAGCTATATTTATAAAAACCTGATCATTAATCACATTTTACTCCTAATGTAAACTATGATATGATTATATCAGATAAAAATAAAATAGGAGAATGCAAATATGATAAAAATATTATTAGCATCTATAGTGCTAGCAAGTTCACTTTTGGCTACACAGTTTACAATTAATCTTGATGGCCAATATGCAAAAGAAAAAAAGACTATTAAACTTGATCTACTTACAGATGATGAGGGTAAGATTGTAGCTGGACAAAAGATAGATTTTTTAGATCCATTATCAAAGATAAAGTCACTTAAAATAGTAACAGCTTCAGGGTTGAAAGGCACGATGGTAGATGAGAGAGAGTTAGTTGTATTTTATAAAACATCATTGACTATACAGGGTTTAAAGATACGAAATCTATACAAAGTGGCACATGTAAGAGTGTATGATGACAATACTAATATAGATATTAAATTTGATAAAGATCATTATCAAAATATTGTTTCATACTTAAGATATCATAATGTAGGGTCTGATACTATAAAAGATTTAGATAATTTATATGGATCTTGGCAGGATGTAGAAGTGAAAGATGATAATGAATCTACAGAAGCCAAAAAAGTTGAGACTTCTGAGATTAGTGAGTTAAATTAATTTAACTCTTTTTTACATACTACAAGCACTTTGACCTGGTGCTGTAGTAGGTTGTATAGCAGAGTTATCTGCATCACTATTTTCAACTTCTTCCCAAAGTTTAGCAGCAGCTGCTAAATATCTTTTACCAGTAGCTGATTCAGGATAATGGAATACTACTGGTTTACCAGAATCTCCACCAACTCTAATTGTAGGTTCGATTGGTATATTTCCAAGAACTTGAGTGTCATATTCTTTTGCTAACTCTTCACAAGTACCAGTTCCAAAGATATCTGATTCCTCATCACAATTTGGACAAATAAATCCAGACATATTTTCAACTACACCAG
Organism: uncultured Arcobacteraceae bacterium; assembly: GCA_964633845.1. Taxonomy (GTDB): domain Bacteria; phylum Campylobacterota; class Campylobacteria; order Campylobacterales; family Arcobacteraceae; genus JADHTT01. The sequence continues at coordinate 63,169 of CAZWLA010000001.1, forward strand.
CTACAGGAATATGAAGCTTTTTAAACATCTCTAAAGATCTTCTAGAGTCATCAAGTGCAACTTGCTGAGGAGTAGTTACATTAACTCCACATGTTACAGGTACACTTTGTGCAAGTGTAAGTTGTGCATCACCAGTTCCTGGAGGCATATCAATTACAAGTACATCTAACTCTTCCCAAAGAATATCTCTTAGAAGTTGTTCAATAGCTTTCATAACCATAGAACCTCTCCACATAAGAGCTTGACCTTCTTGCATAAGTGATCCCATTGACATTACAGAAACGCCATATGCTTCATAAGGCATAACTTTTTGACCAACAATTTGTGGTTCTTCATTTTCAATACCCATCATACGAGGGATATTTGGACCATAAATATCTGCATCTAAAAGACCAACTTTTTTACCTTGCATTGCAAGAGCTATTGCAAGATTTACAGAAGTTGTTGATTTACCAACTCCACCTTTTCCAGAACTTACCATAACAAAGTTTTTTACTTGTGGAGCAATATTTTTACCACTTTGTGAATTACTTTGCTGTTGTGGAGCAGCTGGCTTTTGAATATGAATTTCAGCATTAAGTCCTAAGCTTGCTATCTCTTTAGTGATCTCTTCTCTTAGTGTTGAATCAACTTCACTAGCAGTTGATGTGATATCTAAAAAGATAACAGCATTGCTACCATTTAATTCAACATCTTTTAAAAATCCAAATTCTACAATTGATTTGGAAAACCCTGGATATTTTACGTTTGATAATTTTTCTTTAATTTCAGCAATATTTGCCATATATTAATTCCTTATTTTTTGATAAAAACATAATAATCTAAAGAAGATAAAATTTGTCTTAATTAGCTTAGTTATATTTTGATTATATATTTTTATTGCTTAAATAGTAGTTTTATAGATACTACTAAGAAACTTTAAAAGATTTTTGGATATAATCCGTAACTTTTTTCAAAGATGTAAGGGAACTTATCCCAAATACCTTAATGGAATTAGGAGTATTGAAGTAGTATGTACTATTTTGAGAAGCTTGTGTGGAGCTAAATTCACAACAAACCAAATTTAAAAGGAAAGAAATGCCTACGATTAATCAATTAATCAGACAAGAGCGAAAGAAGAAGGTTAAAAAATCTCCATCTGCTGCTTTAGAAAAATGTCCACAAAGAAGAGGAGTATGTACAAGAGTATATACAACTACACCAAAGAAACCTAACTCGGCTTTAAGAAAAGTTGCAAAAGTTAGATTAACTACTGGATTTGAGGTTATCTCATATATTGGTGGTGAGGGTCACAACCTTCAAGAGCATTCGATTGTTCTAGTAAGAGGAGGTAGAATCAAAGATTTACCTGGTGTTAAGTATCACATCGTAAGAGGTGCATTAGATACAGCTGGTGTTGCAAATAGAACTGTTGCAAGATCTAAATACGGTACTAAAAAGCCGAAGAAATAGTAGAGAGGATTAGATAATGAGAAGAAGAAAAGCTCCCGTAAGAGAAGTAATGGCTGATCCAATCTACAACAGCAAAACGATTACAAAGTTTATCAATGCTGTAATGTTAGATGGTAAGAAATCTGTAGCACAAAAGATTATGTATGGTGCAGTTGCTAACCTTGATGCAAGAGGTGAAGATAAAGGTATTGAAATCTTTGAACAAGCAATTGAAAATGTTAAACCACTTTTAGAAGTAAAATCTAGAAGAGTAGGTGGAGCAACTTACCAAGTTCCTGTAGAAGTTAGATCTGTAAGAAGACAAACATTAGCACTTAGATGGCTAGTTGATTCTGCTAGAAAAAGAAACGAAAGAACTATGGAAGAAAGATTAGCAAACGAACTATTCGAAGCTGCTAACGAAAGAGGAAACTCTTTCAAGAAGAAAGAAGATATGCACAAAATGGCTGAAGCAAATAAAGCATTTGCTCACTATAGATGGTAGGCAATTAAGATGGCAAGAAAAACTCCCCTTAATAGACTTAGAAATATCGGTATTGCTGCACACATTGATGCAGGTAAAACTACAACAACAGAGAGAATTTTATTCTATACTGGTGTTGAGCATAAAATTGGTGAAGTTCATGATGGTGCTGCTACTATGGACTGGATGGAGCAAGAGCAAGAAAGAGGTATTACAATTACTTCTGCTGCAACTACTTGTAACTGGACTCACCCAAAGACAAATGAAGAGCTAATGATTAACATTATTGATACTCCAGGTCACGTTGACTTCACTATTGAAGTTGAGAGATCTATGAGAGTTCTTGATGGTGCTGTAGCTGTATTCTGTTCAGTTGGTGGGGTTCAACCACAATCTGAAACAGTTTGGAGACAAGCTAATAAATATAGAGTTCCAAGAATGATCTTTGTTAATAAGATGGATAGAACTGGTGCAGATTTCTTTATGGTTGAGTCTCAAGTAAATGAAAGACTTAAATCAAATGCTGTTCCAATTCAAATCCCTATTGGTGCTGAAGAGAACTTCCAAGGTGTTATTGATCTAGTAAAAATGAAAGCTATCGTTTGGGATCAAGATGCAGCAATGGGTTCTGCTTATCATGAAGAAGAGATTCCTGCTGATTTAGTTGACCAAGCTGAAGAGTATAGAGAAAAAATGATGGAAGCAGCTGCTGAAGCTGATGAAGCATTAATGGAAAAATACTTTGAAGAGGGTGAGCTTTCTGAAGATGAAATCGTTGAAGGTCTTAAAAAAGGTTGTCTAAATATGACAATTACTCCAATGACTTGTGGTACTGCATTTAAAAATAAAGGTGTTCAAACTTTACTTGATGCTGTTGCTATGTACTTACCATCTCCACTAGAAGTTGAAGATATTAAGGGTGAGACTCAAGATGGTGAAGCAGTTGTTGTAGAATCTACTGATGACGGTGAAGTAGCTGCTCTTGCATTTAAAATTATGACAGATCCATTTGTTGGTCAGTTAACATTTACAAGAGTTTATAGAGGACAATTAAAGTCTGGTAGTTATGTACAAAACTCTACTAAGATGAAAAAAGAAAGAATCGGAAGACTTCTTAAGATGCATGCTATCAAAAGAGAAGAAGTTTCTGAGCTTTATGCTGGAGAAATTGGTGCAGTTGTTGGTCTTAAGACTACAATCACTGGTGATACACTTGCGTCTTCTGAAGATCCAGTAATCTTAGAAAGAATGGACTTCCCAGAGCCAGTAATCTCTGTTGCAGTTGAGCCAAAAACAAAAGCTGACCAAGAAAAAATGGGTATTGCACTAGGTAAACTAGCACAAGAAGATCCATCATTTAGAGTTGCTACAGATGAAGAATCTGGTCAAACTATTATTTCAGGAATGGGTGAGCTTCACCTTGAAATTCTTGTAGATAGAATGAAAAGAGAATTCTCTGTTGAAGCTGAAGTTGGTGCTCCACAAGTTGCTTATAGAGAAACTATTAAAAACCCTGTTGATCAAGAGTACAAGTACTCTAAGCAATCTGGTGGTAAGGGTCAATATGGACATGTTTACCTTAAGATTGAGCCTATGACTGCTGAAGAGACAAATGACGAAGGTTTCGAATTTGTATCTGAGATCAAAGGTGGATCTATTCCAAAAGAGTATATTCCAGCTGTTGAAAAAGGTTGTAAAGAAACAATGCTTGGTGGTATCTTAGCTGGTTATCCTCTAGTTGATATTAGAGTTACAGTTTATGATGGTTCTTACCATGATGTTGATTCATCTGAGATGGCATTTAAACTTGCTGCATCTATGGGATTCAAAGCTGGTTGTAGACAAGGTGCTGCAGAAGCTTGTATTCTTGAGCCTATGATGAGAGTTGAGATTGAAACACCAGAAGATTACATGGGTGATGTTATTGGTGATTGTAACAAAAGAAGAGGACAAGTTCAGTCTATGGATGACAGAGCTGGTGTTAAATTAGTTGTTGCATTAGTTCCTCTAGCAGAAATGTTCGGTTACTCTACAGACTTAAGATCTATGTCTCAAGGTAGAGCAACTTACTCAATGATCTTTGATCAGTACATGGAAGTTCCAAGAAATGTAGCTGAAGAGATTATGAAGAAAAGGAATGGGTAGTTTATAGCTAAACTATTTATTTTAAAAGCCTCATCGAAAGATGGGGCTTTTTTAATTTAAACTATTTAAATAAAAATGGATAGATTTTAATTCTTCATCAGTAAGAAAATATTGTGGCATTATTGATATATGTTTCTTTGCTCTATTAAGTATTTGTTTTTCTTTTTTAGAAAGGGAAAGATTATTTACAGCTTTTTTAAATAATTCAAAATCAATATTTCTAATATTAGATGCCGTAATTGTATACGACTTTTTTTCTTTTTCTTTTTTCGATCTATGTTTATATGAAGCTATAAATGAGCCTGTTCCATCATCTCCATGGCACTTATTGCATCCAATACCTCTTGGATTTTCATATAGCATTTTCCCATATTCTTTTTGTGTAATAAATGATGAATTTATCTCTCCTATAGGGTTAGAGTTAAGAGATGATAGTAATAAGATAGTAAGTACAGATATTTTTAACATATAGTGATTATATATGATATTCACTTTTATTTAGTTATAATGATATATAAGTAAACAACAAAGGAAGAATCTTAATGGACTTTTTTTTAAATCCGAATATCATATTTTATATAGTAGCCTATTTAGTAGGATCTATTCCGTTTGGTATGATACTAGCACAAAGATTTGCAGGTGTAAATGTACAAGAATCAGGTAGTAAATCAATTGGTGCGACAAACGTACTTAGAGTTGTAAAGCAAACAAATCCTGATTTAGCTAAAAAGTTAGGTATTGCTACTGTATTACTAGATGCTATTAAAGGGATAGTAGTACTTTTAGGGGCTATGGCAATGGGTATGTCCCAAGAGACACTATGGGGTATAGCTGTGCTTGCTGTACTTGGGCATTGTTATAGTATATATTTAGGGCTAGAGGGAGGTAAAGGTGTTGCTACTGGTTTAGGTGTATTTCTAGTAATGATTCCAGTACCTGCTTTAATAGGTGCTGCTGTTTGGGGATTTTGTGCAAAGGTTCTAAAAGTATCATCTGTATCATCTCTAATAGGTTTAGTTGCTGTAGTGATATCTGCAGTAATTATGGATGATGGAGTAGGTGTAGGATCAAATGTTCCTATGTATATTATCACTTTTATTATATTCTATAAGCATATTCCAAATATAGTAAGATTAGTAAAAGGTGAAGAGGGTCAAGTAGTTTAATGAAAGTAAATATTAATAATTTAGAATTTAAATGTATTATTGGTATTTTAGATTTTGAGAGAAAGAAAAAGCAAAGAGTAATAGTAGATATATCTTTTAAATATGATTATAAAAAAGATGACTTTATAGATTATTCAGAAATTGCATTAGTGGTAAAACAAAATATTAAAAAAGGTAGATTTGGTTTAATTGAAGACGCTATTTTGGATACGAATAATTTACTAAAATATCAATTTAATATTAAAAAACTAAAGATTAAAATTACTAAGCCAGATATACTAAAAGATTCTTTAGTATCAGTAGAGAATTAGACATTTAGTCTAATTCATTATATAAGCTATCTCTTTCCACTGGTGTAAAGCCACTATTTTTAATTAGTGATTTAAATTCTTCTAGTTTCATACCGTTTGCACTTGCCGCACCTGCCGCACTATTAATTGATTCCTTTTCAATTGTACCATCTAGATCATTTGCTCCAAACTCTTGAGAAAGTAGTGCTAATTTAACTGTAGAAGTTACCCAGTATGCTTTGATGCTAGGAAAGTTATCAAGCATAAGTCTTGAGATTGCCATAGTTTTTAAAATCTCTTGAGCCGTTAAATCTTCTTTTACATTTAGATAGTTGTTTTCAGTTTGATATACAAGAGGAATAAATGAATTAAATCCATTTGTAGTATCTTGAAGATCTCTTAGTCTCATCATATGGTCAATTCTATTTGCCCTTGATTCAATATGACCAAATAGCATTGTAGCATTACTTTGTTGTCCTGCATCATGCCAAAGTTTATGTATATCAAGCCATTGTTGTGACGTAACTTTTCCGCCACAAATTCTTTTTCGTACAGTTTCATCAAAGATCTCTGCCCCACCGCCAGGCATTGAATCTACACCATATTGCACCATCATATCGATAATTTCTTGATGAGAAAGATTATACTCTTCACTTAAAAAATGAATCTCCGCAGCTGTTAGTGCTTTTACATGAAGGTCTGGATATTTAGATTTAATCTTTTTAAATACTTCCATATACCACTCTAAACCTGTATTTGGATTATGTGCTGATACTATATGCACCTCTTTAATACCATTTTTTATACTGCCATCTACAACATCTAAGATCTCTTCGTGAGTCATAGCATATTGATTTGGATTTTTTCTACTAGCACTATATGCACAAAATTGACATACATCTTTACAGATATTTGTAGGGTTTATATGTCTATTTATATTGTAGTATGTTTTTTTAGCAAATTTATCAATTCTAAGTTGATTTGCATAGTGGCCTAAAGTTAGAAGGTCTAGATTATATAAGGCGATACCGTCTTCATAGCTTAGCCTTTGTCTTGATTCAAGTTTTTTAATTAGAGTCATTATTTACACTCTAAATCTTGAAGAATATTGTCTTTGAAGTCTGCCCAAATAAATCCTCTACATTCTTGTTTTGTATCTAAATTTTTAAACCTTACAGTATATTTGTATCCTTCGATATTCGTATCTTCATTTCTAAACTTAATAATCTTTGCAACTGTAACATTTTTGATATTTTGATAACCAATTTTGTGAAGAACAAATGCTGCTTTACTAGCTTTACCCATCTCATTCATCATATAAGCAATGATTCCTAATACAATAAGTGTAGCAATAATTGCGATTGTCTTTTTTGGTATTTTTCTTGTTTCTTGATTCATATATGGATTGTATTGAAAAAATGATTATAGATATATAAAATTAAAATTCTAGTTTTGATTATGGAGGAGCTACCCAGACTCGAACTGGGGCATGGAGGATTTGCAATCCACTGCATTACCAACTTTGCTATAGCTCCGTATTTTAAGTTCGAAATTTTAGTAAATTTTAGCTTTATATTTAATTAAACGAGTTTAAATTGATAATTGGATAGTATTCATTTTATTTGGGAGTTACATATGATAAATATAGAAAATATAAAACAAGCACAAAAAAATTTAGATAATGTAATACATAATACTCCATTGTCATATGCTCCATTATTAAGTAGTATGCTAGATGGTAGTATTTATCTAAAAAAAGAAAATTTGCAATTAACTGGGAGTTTTAAACTTCGTGGTGCATTTAATAAATTAGCATCTATTGACGATAGTAATAGGCTTTTAGGAGTAGTAGCAGCAAGTGCAGGAAATCATGCACAAGGTGTTGCTTTTTCTGCAAAATATTTTAAATGTGAAGCAACTATTGTGATGCCAGATGCTACACCACTCACAAAAGTAAATGGTGTGAAATCACATGGAGCAAATGTAATACTTCATGGAGCAAATTATGATGAAGCATATACATACGCTATATCTTATGCACAAAAGCATAATAAAACATTTGTACATCCATTTGAAGATGATGATGTGATTTGTGGTCAAGGTACTATAGCTTTAGAAATTTTAGATCAATTAGAGGATATAGATCAGATTGTTATACCAATTGGTGGTGGTGGACTTATATCAGGTATTGGTGCAGCTATAAAAACCTTAAAACCATCTATTAAGATTGTAGGAGTAGTTGCTTCAGGAGCACCTTCTATGCTAGAGTCATATGAATCAGGACAGGCTATTGATTCACTTAGTGTGAGAACTATCGCTGATGGTATTGCAGTAAGAGATACATCAGCGAAGATGTTAAGTCTTGTATTAAAGTATGTAGATGAGATTGTAGAGGTTGAAGATCAAGAGATAGCAAGTGCTATTTTATTTTTACTTGAACAGCAAAAGCTTGTGGTAGAAGGTGCGGGGGCAGTTGGGGTTGCTGCTATGATGCACAATAAGATAAATATTAAAAATGAAAATACTGTAGCTATTTTAAGTGGTGGAAATATTGATGTAACTATGTTATCACAGATTATTGAAAAAGGTTTAGTAAAATCAAGTAGAAAGATGAATCTAATAGTTACATTGATTGATAAACCTGGGTCTTTAATGACACTAACAGAGATTTTTAATAATATCAGTGCAAATATTGTACAAATAGATTATGATAGAGATTCAGTACAATTAGACTTTGGAGATGCGAATGTAACGATCTCTTTAGAAACTAAAGGTGAAGAACATCAAGAGTTAATTAGAGACAAATTAATTAAGCATGGATATAGGTTTAAACAATTGTAAAGTAATTTGCTACTATAATACCAGCAGATAATTAAAAATTACTTAGTAATTAAGATAAAAAGGAACAAGATGGAAGGTAGATTATATACATTTCTAGGGGCTATTGGTGGTCATGGACAAGAGTGGATTATATTATCACATTTAGCATTAACAGTATTTATTATATTTTTTGTTGCAAGAGCAGCTACTAAACAACTTCAAGTTGTACCAACAGGTACTCAAAATGTAATGGAGACATACCTGCAAGGTGTAATTTCTATTGGTACAGATTCAATGGGTGAAAAAAATGCAAGAATATTTATGCCACTTATTGCAACTCTAGGTTTAGTAGTTTTTACTGCAAATATGATGGGTATTGTTCCAGGATTTGAATCAGTAACTGGAAATATTAACTTTACTCTTGCATTAGCTTTAATTGTATTTTTCTACTATAACTATTTAGGATTTAAAGAAAATGGAGCTAAAAAATATTTAGGTCATATGATGGGTCCAGTACCAGCACTAGCTCCATTAATGTTCCCAATTGAGATCATTTCTCATGTTTCGAGAATTGTATCTTTATCATTCAGACTTTTTGGATCTGTAAAAGGTGATGATATGTTCTTAATGGTATTATTAATGTTAGTACCTTGGATTGCTCCACTTCCAGGATTCTTCTTACTTACAGCATTTGGATTCTTACAAGCATTTATTTTCATGATTCTTACATATGTATATATTGCTGGATCTGTAATGATGGCTGAGGAAGATCACTAGTCTATAGTTTAGATACTATAGGTTATAAAAAGGGAGGCTATTTAATAGCTTCCCTTTTTTTATTTAAATTATGAAATCCTATTTAATCACTGATCCAAAATATTATACAGATAATCCTAAAACATTTAAAAATATATTAAATAGAGTACTGTCTAAATATAAACCATCAATTGCTTGTTTTCGAGATAAAACATCATCAAATGTTGAACAACTAGCTAAAGTTTTTTTAGATGTCTGTAAAGATAATAATATAGAAATAATTTTAATTAACTCAAATATTAATTTAGCCAATAAGCTTGGATTTAATGGTGTACATCTTACATCATCTCAATTTGATAATATTCAAAAAGCAAAAGATTTAGAACTGTTTACAGTTATAAGCTGTCATGATGAAGATGAATTAAATTTAGCACAAATGAATGGTGCTAGTATGGCAACATATTCACCAATATTTGATACACCTAATAAAGGGAAGCCATGTGGAATAACAGATCTAAATAATATTACTTGCAAGTATAATATACCTATTATTGCTCTAGGTGGTATTATAGATCAATCACATATTCAACAAATTGCTAAGACAAAAGCAATTGGATTTGCATCTATTAGATACTTCATAAACTAATGAACAATTAGATAAAATATTCTAATATTTATATTAGGAAACGGATGTCTGATACACCACAATTTACCCACCTTCATCTTCATACAGAGTATTCACTGCTTGATGGTGCAAATAAGATTAAAGTACTTGCTAAAAAAGTAAAAGAGCTAGGGATGACATCTGTAGCCATGACTGATCATGGTAATATGTTTGGTACTATTGATTTTTATAATACTATGAAAAAAGAGGGGATAAAGCCTATCATTGGTATGGAAGCTTATCTTCATAATAGTGATGATATTGGCGATAAGACTACAAAACGAAGATTTCATATTTGTCTATATGCCAAGAATGATATAGGATATAAAAATTTAATGTTCTTAAGTAGCCAAGCATATATGCATGGTTTTTATTACTATCCAAGAATTAACAAAAAATTATTAAAAGAAAACTCTGAAGGCTTAATTTGTAGTGCTGCATGTTTGCAAGGTGAGATAAATTGGCATTTAAATTTACAAAATCAAAGAAATGTAAAAAATGGTGCCAAAGGTTATGATGAAGCTAAAAAAATTGCATTAGAATATAAGGATATATTTGGAGATGATTTTTATCTTGAAATTATGAGACATGGAATTGGTGATCAACATTATATCGATGACCAAATTATTAAAATTTCACAAGAGACAGGAATTAGAATAGTTGCAACTAATGATACTCACTATACTGAGCAAAAAGATGCAGATGCACATGAAGCATTTATGTGTATAGCTATGAATAAACTTTACGATGACCCAAATAGATTAAGGCATAGTGTTCATGAGTTTTATCTAAAATCGCCAGAACAAATAGCTAAACTTTATGCAGATATTCCAGAAGCTATAGAAGCTACGCAAGAGATTGCTAATAAGTGTAATTTAGAAATTAAATTAGGTGACCCAACACCACCAAATTTTAAATTTGCGCGAGAAAAAGCAGCATTAGATAATTTAACTTTACCAGAACCAAATGTGGAATACTCTTTAGAAAATGATAAAGTATTATTTATTCATGAGTGTAAAAAAGGTTTAGAAAAAAGATTAGCTATTGTAGATCCTTCACGACATCAAGAGTATAAAGATAGACTACAAGTAGAGATAGATATTATTAATAATATGAGTTTTCCAGGATATATGCTTATTGTTTGGGATTTTGTTATTTTTGGAAAAGAGCAAAAGATACCTGTTGGACCTGGTAGAGGATCAGCAGCAGGATCATTAGTTGCATTTGCTTTAGAGATTACAGATATTGATCCAATTCCTTATGGTTTACTTTTTGAGAGGTTTTTAAATCCAGAAAGAATATCTATGCCAGATATAGATATGGATTTTTGTCAAGCAAGAAGACAAGAGGTTATAGATTATGTTGTAGAAAAATATGGTCGAGCCAATGTTGCTCAAATTATTACATTTGGTAAGCTTCTTGCTAAAGGTGTAATCAGAGATGTAGCAAGGGTGCTTGATATGCCATATGCACAAGCAGATGCTATGGCAAAACTAATTCCAGATGAACTTGGTATTAATCTTACTGATTCTTATGAGAAAGAACCTAAAATTGCAGAGCTTTGTGAAAGTGATGCTGGGGCAAAAAGAGTATGGGAATATGCTTTAGCACTTGAAGGACTAAATAGAAATGCAGGAACACATGCAGCTGGAGTTGTAATATCAAATGATCCACTTTGGAGAAAAACACCACTATTTAAGCCATCAGGACTTGATACATTAGCGACACAATATAGTGGAAAGTATGTAGAAGATGTTGATTTAATTAAGTTTGATTTCCTTGGTCTTAAAACATTAACGGTAATTGAGGGCGCTTTACAACTAATTGAAAAAAGGCATGGGAAAAGAATCGATTTTGTTAAAGAGGATGTAAATGATAAAGGTGTATATGAACTAATTCAGACAGGTAATACAATAGGATTATTTCAAATTGAATCTTCAGGAATGCAAGATCTTTGTAAAAGATTAAAACCATCAAATTTTGAGGAGATTATTGCCGTACTTGCACTTTATAGACCTGGACCTATGGAGTCTGGTATGCTTGATGACTTTATTGATAGAAAGCATGGTCGTGCTAAAGTTGATTATTTTTATGATGAATTTGAAGAACCTTTAAAGCCAATACTTGAACCAACATTTGGTGTAATTGTATATCAAGAGCAGGTTATGCAGATTGTACAAACAATAGGTGGGTTTTCACTTGGAGGTGCTGATCTTGTAAGACGAGCTATGGGTAAAAAAATTGTTGAAGAGATGGATAGACTTAAAGGTGAATTTGCAGATGGTGGTGTAAAAAAGGGCTACAAAAGAGGCCACTGTGAAGAGCTATTTGATTTAATTGTAAAGTTTGCTGGATATGGATTTAATAAATCACACTCAGCAGCATATGCGATGGTTACATTTTATACTTCATATTTAAAAGCATATTATCCTACAGAATTTATGGCATCACTTCTAACAAGCGAAAAAGATAATACAGATAAAGTTGTACGATATGTTGATGAGGTTAAAAGAATGGGCTATGAGCTTGTACCTCCACATATCAATAAATCAGATCTAGTATTTTCTGCTAATACTTTAGAAGACAAAGAAGTAGTAATGTTTGGTATGGGAGCACTTAAAGGTGCTGGTGATGTTGCAATTAAATCTATTTTGTCTTCAAGAGAGAATAGTGAATTTGAAGACTTTGGAGATTTTATAAGTAGAATCGATGGATCTAAAGTAAATAAAAGAGTTATAGAAACATTGATTAAGTCTGGTGCATTTGATAATTTTGGATTTAGTAGAAAAGCTATGATAGATCAAATAGAATATATAGTAGAGACAGTAGGAAAAGCTGCTCAAGCTAAAAAGATGGCAGTTGGATCATTATTTGGCGATGATGAAGAGTTAACTACGGTTGATATTAACTTGGAAAACTCTATAGAATATGAAGATAAAGAGATTTTGGAATTTGAAAAGGAATCATTAGGATTTTATGTATCTGGACATCCACTTGATAAATATAGAGAATCATTAGATGAGATAAATTATACGCTAAGTAGTGAGTTTGAGTCATTAAATGATGGGGACACTACACTTTTAATAGGACAAATTGAAGATATTGTTCAAAAAGTTAGTAAAAAAGGCAATAAGTTTGGTATAGCTACTATCATGGATCTTCATGGCAGCTTTGAGCTTATGTTATTTGAAAATAGAATTAAAGAGTTAGATGAAAATTTTGACCTTACTAAACCAATAGCATTTAAAGTAAAAGTAAAAATAGATGATTTTGGTGTAAAATTCAATATACAAAAAATTGAATCTTTAAAAGATGCTAAAAAAGAAAAAATTGCCAAGAAAAAAGCTGTACCAAAAATTGAGATACCTCTTACCCTTGCAGTAGAATTTCAAAAACAAGATACAACTATGATGAAACTTTTTGATGTAGTTGCAAATAATCAAGGTAAACGACCTTTAAAAATAATTATTAAATCTAAACTAAAAAATATAGAGATAGATTCTGCATTTCATGTGACAAGTAAAGTGGAAGAGTTAGCAAGTAATATAGATGGAGTATATGTTGAGTAAAAAAACAATATTAATTACAAATGATGATGGATTTGAGGCAGTTGGTTTAAAGCATTTAGTTGAAGCTTTAAAACCTATAGCAAATATAGTAGTTGTAGCACCAGATCGTAATCAAAGTGCTTGTGGGCATAGTATGACATTAAATAGACCATTAAAAATGGAAAGCTTTGATGATGATAGTTTTACAATAGATGGTACACCTACAGATTGTGTATTTGTATCACTTCATACAATATTTGATGATGTTAAACCAGATCTTTTAATAAGTGGTATTAATATAGGATCAAATATGGGTGAGGATATTACTTATAGTGGTACGGTTGCTGGAGCTATGGAAGCTGTACTTCATAATGTACCTGCAATTGCTATATCTCAAGTGTATAATAATTTAAATTCAAATGAAAATAAAAATGACTGGGATTTTAAGTTAGCAAAGCAAACAATATACGATATTGCTAAAAAGATTTTGAATAATGGTTTCCCTTTAGATGAACGAAAGCTATTAAATATTAATATTCCACAAATATCTCCAAATGAATGTCAAGGTATTAAGATTAGTAAAGCTGGATATAGAGAGTATGGAAATGATATACACTCGCACCATAGTCCTAGAGGAGAGCAGTTTCACTGGATAGGCTTACATCCACTTATTTGGCAAAGTGATGAGCAAAAAAACTGTGATTTTGAGGCAATTAAATCAAATTGTATTTCAATTACACCAATTAAGCTTGACCTTACAAGCTATGAAGATATAAAAAAATTAGAAGAATGGATATAAAGCATGGAAAACCTAACAGAACAATTAAAAAAAGATATGAAAAAAATAGTTGGAGATTTTAATAGTGAATCTTCAATGGTTGAAATATTAAAAAAAAGACTTACTAAAAAAGAGTTTAAATTTTATAGATTAAGATGTGAAGCAGCTTCAAAAGAAGATATGCTAGATACTTTAAGATGTGATGAAAAAAGACTTGAAGATATTCAAAAACAAACAATATTAAAACTAAATCAAGAAAAATTAAAAAATGAACTTATGGGTTAGTGTTTTTGTTGGACTTCTTTTTATAGGATGTGGTGAACAGCAAATAATTGAAAGCAAACCAAATATAAGTAAAGCAAAGCTAGAAAAAATCCCTCTTGAGTCTATAGAAGGATTTTCGAATGATAATCTTAATTTAGCTTTAGATGTATTCAAAAAAGATTGTCAAGCAAGAAGAGTAAATAAAATTTTAAAAGATGTATGTCAAAAAACTAAATCTTACAATAATGGATATCAGTTTTTTACAGATAACTTTGATGGATATAAACTGCTAAATAAAGATAAAATCGATACTGGACTTATCACAGGATACTATGAGCCTATATTAAATGCTAGTTTAAAACAAACACTAAAATATAAATATCCAATATATGAAATACCAAAGGATCTAGTAAGTGTATATCTAGGTTCAATATATCCAGAATTAAAAAAATATAGACTTCGTGGTAAACTTGTAGGAAATAAAGTGGTGCCTTATGATACAAGAGAGAAGTTTGATTCAAAAGAGCATAAAGACATAAAAGTTATTTGTTATGTTGACAGTAAAGTAGATAGATTCATGCTTGAGATACAAGGTAGTGGAAGAGCAAAATTAAGAGATGGAAATATGATAAATATAGGTTATGCAGGGCAAAATGGAAGACCATATTATCCAATAGGTAGAAAACTTATCCAAGATGGTGAAATTAAAAAAGAAGATATGTCACTACAGGCTATTAAAAAATGGTGTGATGAAAATCAATCTAAAGTTGATGATCTTTTAAATTTAAATCAAAGTAAAGTATTTTTTTATAAGTCATCTAAAAGAGCTACAGGTAGTCTTGGTGTAGAGTTAGTAGCTAAACGTAATTTAGCAGTAGACAGAAAATATATACCGTTAGGATTTCCTGTATTTATAAATACTACAAATCCAATAACAAAAGATAAAATCAATCAACTAATGGTAGCAGCTGATACGGGTGGAGCTATCAAGGGTGATATAAGAGCTGACTTTTTTTGGGGCAGTGGAGAGGAAGCTAAGATAAATGCTGGTAAAATGGCACAAAATGGAAGATTAATTATACTTATTCCAAAAGAAAAGAAAAAAGACAGATGGTCAGGTGACACATCAAAATATTTAAAAGTAAAGGAAAATATCTAATATGACTAAAAGACACATAACAAATAAAATCTCAGACTATTTTCATAAGTTTGCTACTACACAATTTCCAGCAGTAATTCAAAATATAATCAATACAGGATATGTTAAAATATTAGGTTTAGATATGAGTGAGTTTAAAGCACCAAGTAGCTATAAAACATTAAATGAATTGTTTACAAGAGCACTTGTAACACCAAGAGAGTTTGATACAAGTTTAGACAACTTTATATCTCCAGCAGATAGTTTTGTATCAGCACAAGGGTCTATAAAAGGTGAAACTGCATTGCAGATAAAAGGTATGGAATACTCAGTAAAAGAATTATTGACATCTGAAATTTCTGATGAAAGTTTCTCAAAGATGATTGATGGAGATTTCATGAATCTTTATTTATCTCCAAAAGACTACCATAGGTACCATATGGCATATAATTGTAAAGTTACAAAGCTTATACATGTACCAGGAAAGCTTTATCCAGTAAACTTTAAATACCTAAATAAGCAGCCATCACTATTTGTTGAAAATGAAAGAGTAATACTTGAGTGTATTGCAGATGATGGAAAATTATTTTATATGGTATTTGTTGGTGCTTTAAATGTTGGTAAGATGGTATTTGATTTTGAACCAGCAGTTGAAACAAATAGTGATGTATCACAAATTAAAGTTTATGAATATGATAATATGAGAATTAAAAAAGGTGACTGCTTGGGTCACTTTAAAATGGGATCTACTGTATTAATGTTCTGGGAAAAAAATATGGTAAGCTTAGAAAATCTAGAAAATCAAAAAGTTAGATTTACAGATATAATATCAACTATAAAATAGATCTCCACTTTTTATAAGTATTATATTTTTTTATAATACTTATAAAAAAAATTACTATACTTTTTAGAATAAAAATATAATCTATTAGATAAGATTATGCAATGTTAAAATATATACTTTCATTTATTTTTATTCTTATTATTGTTACTATAATCTCTCTTAAAAAAATAGATAGTAATATAAATGAGCAAACTATAGAGTTTGCTATTGAT
Source organism: uncultured Arcobacteraceae bacterium (assembly GCA_964633845.1). Classification (GTDB taxonomy): domain Bacteria; phylum Campylobacterota; class Campylobacteria; order Campylobacterales; family Arcobacteraceae; genus JADHTT01. Next base: position 79,709 of record CAZWLA010000001.1, read on the forward strand.
AAATCTAAACTAGCACTTCAATCTCAATTTGAACAAGAAAAATCAGATGCATTAAAATTAGGATTAATGCTAGCACATAATAAACAACTTATTGATGCCCTTGAAAATGAAGATGAAGAGTTAGGATACAATATTCTTCACTCAATTATTACAAATATTAAACAGCATACTAATGAAACTATTAGGATACAGATTATTACAGCTGAAAAAAATATTTTCGCAAGATCTTGGGATGATGTATATGCTGGTATGCCTATTGGTGATTATAGAAAAGACTTGGAGTATTTTAAAAAGAGTAAAATACCAAGAGCATCAATAGAGGTTGGTGCTATGCTAACTTTAAAAACTACTATTCCAGTATATCAAGATGACTTCCTATTAGGATTTATTGAGATTATCAGTCTTTTTGATAATGTAACAACTCATCTAAAAAATATGGGTATTGACTTATATGTTTTAATGGATGATAAATATTCAAATATCTCTGTATTTATGAGAAATAATGCCATTGTAGGTAATTTTATAATTGCAAATAAAAACTACAATAATAACAATATATCAATACTTAATGAGCTTGATTTTAAGAGCTTGTTATCTGGAGAGATAGAATATAAAAACAAACATTATATCTTTTCAGAAGATATGCTAAATGGGAATGGTAAAAAAATTGGTATCTATTTATTTTCATTACCCGAGGTAAATCTTGAATATTTTAAAGCGTACAATGGTGAGTCTGCATCATTAATTAATTTAAGCAGAGATGAACTATATGAAACCACAAGTAATACGCATTATGAAGATATTAATAGTGAAAAGCTTTATATTCAAACCCTATTGAATATTAAAGATAATATACCTAGTAAAGATAAAGTAAATCATATTAAATTAATTCGAACAGAATTAAATAAATATAAAAAAGAAGATTTAATAAATTTTATATTAAATAAACAAAAAACAAAAAGTATACATGGAGAGATAAGATGAAGATATTATTGTTAGAAGATGAATATTCACTAAGAATTAGTATTAAAGAATTTCTTGAAGATTTAAAGTATAGTGTAGATGATTATAGTGATGGGGATGATGCATATAATGCAATCTATTCCAATACATATGATCTATTATTGTTTGATGTAAATGTACCAAATATGAGTGGCTTTGAGATATTGAAAGCTATTAGAGATGATAAGCTTACTATTCCTACTATATTTTTAACATCAATGACAGATATGCAAAGTCTAAAAGAGGGATACAGTGTAGGTTGTTGTGATTATATAAGAAAACCATTTGATTTGGATGAGTTAGATTTGCGAATTACACAAGTATATAATAGTTTTTATATGGATAATAACAAAAATATTACATTAGATAGAGATTTAGTATTTGAGATGAAAGAGGGACAATTATTTTATCAAGATACAGAAATAGTATTAAGAAAAGCAGAAAAAGATATATTAGATTTACTTGTAAAAAATCTTAATTCTACAGTATCAATGGGTATGTTTCAAGATGAGATATGGAATGACTATGTAGATCCAGGGACAATCAGAACGCATATAAAAAATTTAAAACAAAAGTTACCAAATAGTGATCTTATTAAAAATCGTAGGGGATTAGGATATATAATTGAACGATAGTAGTTATGGCGTAAAAAATGCCTATATTTTTACAGTATTAATTGGTATTATATTATTTGCACCACTTTTTTTCTATACGATGCATATGAAGTCAATTCATGATATTAAAAATGAATTGAAATTAAAGTCAAAAGCTTATTTGATTATACAAAATATGGATGCATTTGATACTCATAGTGAATATTTTAAATATCCTAGGTTTCAAACATTTAGATCTGGTCTTTATAATATAAACGGAACAAAGATATTTTCAACTATAGATCATAAGATTCCATCATTGCAAAAGGGTTACTATAAATATAATGACAATGCTTATTTTGTATTGCAGCTACCAGCATATAAGTATTTTAATGCCTCTTATTTAATAGTCGAAAATAAACTATCTTATAACGATGTTTATAAAAAATCAATTTTTATTGCGTTATCAATTATAGTCTTAATATTTTTATTAAGTATTATATTTTTAAATAGGTTTGCCAAACCATTTAAAATAGTAAATAAGCAACTTGATAATTTTATAAAAGATTCTATACACGAGATAAATACACCATTATCTATTATAAATATAAATATTGATTTGTTTAATAAAAAGTTTGAATCCAATAAGTATACAAATAGGGTAAAAGCAGCTACAAAGGTATTATCAAATATTTATAATGATATGGATTATCTAATTAAGCATGATAGAGTACACTATGACAAGAAAAAAATTAATATGTGCCATATGCTAAAAGAGAGAATTGATTATTTTACTGAGATAGCTTTGATGAAGAATATTAACATAGTAAGTGATATTCAAAGTGATATTCAAATTAATATAAATCCAAAGCAACTACAAACATTGATTGATAATAATATATCTAATGCTATAAAATATTCTTATGAAGAAAATATAATTAATATTAATTTATACACTAAAGACAAGCAATACTATTTAGAATTTACTGATTATGGTATAGGTATTAAAGATATTGATAAGATATTTACAAGATACTATAGAGAAGAGCGACAAACTGGTGGCTTTGGTATAGGTCTTAATATTGTAAAAACTATAATTGATGAGAACAATATCACTTTAGATATTAAATCTGAACCTAAAAAAGGTAGTACATTTATTTATATATTTCCTATGAGTATATAGAGAATTAAAAAGATATTATAAATAAATATAATATTTCACACTTATTTCACATAATAATTTTATACTTCCACTTGAAATCTATCAGGAGGATTAATTTAATGAAAAAAACAATGATTTTATCATCTCTTTTAAGTGTATCTCTTTTAGCTGCAGACTATAGTAGTGTAATTGAATCACCAGATGCAACAGCGATGATTAAAAAAGATTTATTGAAACCAGCTACAGCGTATGATATGCCAAAAAGTTGTATTTCAACAGATCCGGATGTAATTGCTAGAGGTGCATTTATGTTTCATAATTTAAATGGTAAAAAAGCAAAAGGTAAATTACCAAAAGGTTTAGCTAAGAAGCAAATGAAGCCAGGTAAAACTTACTTGCCAGGAGACAAAATACCACATAAACAATACGGAAATTGCGTAGCATGTCACAATATTGAAGGTGCTAAAGGTGGTGGAAATGTTGGTCCAGATTTAACAGGATATAAAGCTATGTTTATTGACTCTGGTATAAGAGACAATAAGTTTGTATTCCAAAAGATTGCAGATCCAAGAGTTGATAATCCAGAAACTACAATGACAATTAACTTAACAACAAAATTATTTACAACAAGAGAGATATGTGATATCACTTCATATATTGTATCTGAGAAAAAGGGAAAATAGATGGAAAGAAGAAAATTTTTACAAACATTAGGTGCTACAGCAGTAGTTACTACTATGGTACCAACAGTTAGTTTTGCAGGTGCTGAAAAACCAACTAGTCCAAATGCGATTTCATATAAAGCTGCAGTAGATGCTATTACTGGTGGAAAAGAAGCGACAACATCGTCAAAAGTAAAATTAAAAGCTCCAGAGATTGCAGAAAATGGTGCAGTTGTACCAGTTACAGCTACAGTAGAAAGTGCTATGACTGATTCTGATTATGTAAAAGCTATCCATATTTTAACTAGTAAAAATGGAAACTCTAGATCAATTAGTGCATACTTAACACCTGCAAATGGAAAAGCAATGCTATCAACTAGAATTAAATTAGGAGCAACTCAAGAAGTATCTGCTGTTGCTGAATTAAGTGATGGTTCATTTGTAATTGCATCTCAAAGTGTAAAAGTAACAATTGGTGGATGTGGTTGATCCACTCCCTTTATTAAGCAAAATATAAAAAGAAAATAAAAGGATACAAAATGGGAAGAAAATCATTAATTAAAATTAAGCCAAAAAAATATAAAGCTGGTGATGTAGTAAAAGTAAGTTTCATGATTATGCATGATATGGAAACAGGTCTAAGAAAAGATAAAAAAACTAAAAAAATAGTACCAATGGATTATATTTCAGATTTAAAATTTGAATATAATGGAAATACATTTACAACAATGAAAACTTGGGAAACACTATCTGTAAACCCTGTTGTAAGTACATATATGAAAGTGGATGGTAAAGGTAAAATTAATGTTACTTATACTGAAAGCAATGGTGCAACTGGATCTAAATCTAAAAAGATTAAACCAAAAAAATAAGGATAATTCATGAAAACAGGAATTAAATTGGCGTTGTCTGTAGCTCTTGTATCAACACTATCTTTTGGTGGTGATCAGTTTGCAATGAGTGATGCAGATAGAGCGATGTATGCTGAGATGTTAGAAAATAATCCAGCAGATATTATGGTTGGAAATGGTGAAGAACTTCTAGCTCAATTAGGCGGAGATGAAGCACTTGCAAAGTATTTAGGTGTATCTGAAGATGATTTAGCTGGATTTATTGCAGGTTTTCCAAGATATATCAAAAAGTTTGATAGAGTTGTAGATGTAAGTCAAATGCTGCAAGCTATGATGCATGATGCTGGTAAAAAGCCATACAAGTTAAAAAGTTCAAATATGTTTGATATGAGTTCATATGTGAAATCAATAGCAAATGGTGAGCCAAGTAATATTGATGTAAATGCAAATCCTCAGATGAAAGAGATGTATGCACTTGGAAAGAAAACATTTGAGCAAAAAAGAGGTGGAAGAGGGCTTGCATGTCTATCGTGTCATGCTCCTTCTGTAATTGGTACGGTTCTAAGAACTCAACCTTTACCAGATTTAAGCAATAAGGGTGTGGCAGTAGCTGCAACATGGCCAGCATATAGAATGACAAAGTCATCACTTAGAACTCTTCAAAGAAGATTCCAAGGTTGTATGAAAAATGCACTTCTAAAAGTAATACCTCTTGGTTCAAAAGAGATGGTAGCACTTGAAGTATACTTAACTGAACAAGCTAAAGGGACTGAAATAGCTATCCCTGGACTTAAGAGATAGGGGCATAAAGTGGATATTTCAAGAAGAGACTTTATGCATATTGCAGCAATTCTAGGAATTGGTGCAGCTACAAATGGATATGCTGGAGGTATTAAAACGCCTAATCAGGTTTCATTAAAAGATATATATGATTTTAAAGCAAAAGGTAACTTCTCATTATTACATATGTGTGATCTGCATGCTCATATTAAGCCACTATATTGGAGAGAGCCATCAACACTGATCTCTGCTCCAAATCTTGTAGGAACTCCAGGATTCTTATGTGGTGAAGCATTTGCAAAGCATTATGGTCTAGAGCCATCAAGCTTAGATGCATATTTTGATACTCATGTTGATTTTGAATCTTTAGCTAAAAAGTTTGGAAAAATGGGTGGAATCGCTCATATCAAAACTGTTTTAAATAAGATTAGAGATGAAAGAGGTGAAGACAATGTACTTTTCCTTGATTCTGGTGATACTTGGCAGGGTACTGGTGTCGCATTAAAGACTAAAGGTGAAGCGATTGTAAAAGCTCAAAATTACCTTGGTGTAGATGTGATGGTTGGTCACTGGGAATTTACTTATGGTAAAGAGAGAGTTAAAGAATTAATAGAGATGCTTGATGCTAAATTTATTTCTCAAAATGTAGTTGGGAATGATCCATTTGCTGATGAGTTTGAAGAGCTTATTTTTGAACCATATACGATTCAAGAAAAAGGTGGAGCAAAGATTGGTATTATTGGTCAATCATTCCCATTTACATCTACTGCAAACCCAAAAGAGTTTACTGAGGGTTGGAGTTTTGGACTAAGACTTGATACTTTACAAGAGTATATTGATGAGCTTAGAAATGAGCATAAAGTTGATTGTGTTGTTGTATTGTCGCATGATGGATTTAGTGTAGACCAAGAAGTTGCTAAAAAAGTAAATGGTATTGACTTTATTTTAAGTGGACATACTCATGATCCTTCGCCTGAACCAATTATAGTAAATGATACTGTAATTGTAATTGCGGGTAGTCACGGTAAATATGTTGGTAGATTAGATGTAGATGCATCAAATGGTAAAGTAAATGGATATGAGTATAAACTTATTCCAATTGCATCAAATATGATTCCTGCTGATCCAGCTGGTGTAAAACTTGTAGATGAGCTATACGCTCCATTTGAAAAAGAGTTTAATGAAGTTTTAGGTCAAACTAAAAATATTCTTTATAAAAGAGATACATTCTTCTCTACATTTGATCAGCTTATCAATGATGCAATCATGGATGAGATGAAGTGTGATATATCATTTACTCCAGGATATAGATGGGGAACTACTGTATTAGCAGGTGATGATGTACTAATGGACAATGTATATGAGATGTGTGGTATCACATATCCAGATGTTTATACATTTGATCTAAAAGGTGCAAAGATTGCAAACCTTTTAGAAGATATTGCTGATAATGTATTTAATGCAAATCCACTTTTACAACAAGGTGGAGATATGAGTAGACTAGGTGGAGTTACATATAGTATAGCTGTAGCAGCTGAATCTGGAAAAAGAATTTCAAATCTAATGATTGGTGGTAAGCCAATTGATTTAGATAAGACATATTCTGTGTCATCTTGGGGTGGAAACTTGCAAAAAGCAGGTGAAAATCTCCAAGAAGACAAGATAAGGCCTGTTTATGATATTACTAGAGATTATATCAGAAGACAAAAAGTTATTGATGTAAGTAACGAAGGTAATGTTACTTTGGTTGATTATGATTGTGGATGCCCTGTAAAAGATTCAAGATCTTGCTAGGATATTAGGTGTTGGCAGCGGCAACTGCCAACAACAATTTGATATATAAAATATACACATTGCGAATATATTTTATTATATCTATACAAAAAGGATAATAAAATGAAAAAAACAACAATGATTAAATTAGCGACAAGTGCAGCCGCAGTATTATTAGCAACAACTTCAGCAAATGCTGGATATACAATGAAAAAACAAGTTGGTGATGCTGCAACTAAGCTTACATTCTTTGGATTCTCTCAAATTGTAGCAGGATCTGGTGATGGCTTTATCGCAGATGCAAATGACTCACAAGTAAAATTTGGAGCAGATAGATTAAGACTTGGATGGAAATATGTATCTGGACCAGTAAGAGGTAAAGTATTTTTAGACTTTAACCAAGATGCTGGTGCAAAAGGCAAAGAAGATGTTGGTGCATATAGAGTTGTAAAAGATGCATTTATAGCTTATAAATTCTCAGATGCCGCAGTTGTGAAAGCTGGTATTATTAAAACTCCTGTAGGTATGGGATTTACAATTCCTGGATGGAATTTAGATATTGTAAAAAGAGCATTTGATAAGCAACTTGCATTTGAACGAGGAAATGGTTTTATGATCTCTGGAAGAGATATGGGTATGGGTAATGATGCAAAAGTAAATGGACTTGAGATGGGTCATGAAAGACCAATGCAAGGTTGGGGTTATGATGTTATGATTGGTAACCAAACTACAAGATCAGGAGCAGTTGCTGAAAGTGATGGGGACTCATCAAGAGGAAATGCATATATGGCAAGGGTACACTATGATAGAGGTGAAGCACTTCACTTAGAAGTATCTGGTGGTGTATCTCCAGAAGCTGCTGGAACTGCTGGAAGTGCTGATTATAAAGTATTAAATATCGGTCTTGATTCACACTTTGGTGAAGGTAAAAATATAAAAGCTGAGTACTATGATGTATCTGGTATTAAAGGTGCTGATCATGATATGGATACTTTAGCATTAACATATACGCAGTATTTAACTCCTAGTTTTGAATTTGCAATCAAAGATATCTCTGGAAATGAAAATCAAGCAGGTACAAAAAGAGATATTAGAAATACATATGTAGGATTTAACTACTATCCAAATAAGGTATCTACAAAGATGGATAGAGGTGGAAAAAGAAAAAATAACCAACATGTAATCAAAGTAAATTATGTTGCAGTAGCAGGTGATGCAGCAACATTTGTTGGTGCAGGTGGAACATATAAAGATGATGCAGTACTTGCAATGTACCAATTTAAATTCTAGGAATTATTCCTAAAATAAATCAAACTACCTTTTGGGTAGTTTGATTATATAATTTATAATAAAGTCACTTATTCTTTTTTCTTTATTATTTCTTAGAGATTTCTATTTCTACAAATATATTTAAGTGGCTTTATTATAAATTATTATAATGTATCATAATCAACACAAGGGATAATGATGAGATTACTTTTTATTTTAATTTTTATTACTCTGAATGTATATGCCGTACAATGGCATACTCTTAATGAAGCACAATCTATACAAAAACAAAATTCAAAAATAATCATGCTTTATATTACAGCATCTCATTGTCCATATTGCAAAAGAATGGATAAAAATGTATTTGAAGATAGAAAAATGTCATCATGGCTTGAAAATAGATTTATATCTGTAAAGATTGATATGGATTTTGATGATATACCTATGAATCTAAATCCAAAGATGACACCTACATTTTATTTTATATCTAAAGATGAAAAAATAATAAAAACAATACCAGGATCTTGGAAAATAGAAGATTTTAAAGATTTAACAGGAAAAATAAAATGAAAATATTAATTAAATTTTTTAGTATTATTACTATACTATCAATAAGTCTATTTGCAGAAACAGAGCTTGTAGAGCCATTACCATCTATAATAGAACCAAGAAAAATAGTATTATCAATAGGAAGTGGTAAATCAGAAGATATACACCATATTTTAGGAAGTGCAAATAATATTCTTAAATTTTATGGGCCAGAAAAAGTTGAGATGGTAATAGTGGCATATTATCATGGGATTAAATCAGTAATGCTAGAAAATATGAACATTATAAAAAGAGTGAAAGCACTACAGCTTTATGATGTAGAATTTATAGCATGTGGTAATACTATGAGAACAAAAAATATTCAAGAGCATCAATTAATAGATGATATCTCTATTGCTACAGCTGGTCTTGTAGAGATTATTGAGAGACAAAAAGCTGGATATATCAATATAAATCCATAATATTTCACATTTAGTTCATAAAGGCATGATAATATTCCCATATAAAAATAAGAAGGATATAATATGAAAAATATTATTTTAGCAGTGGTATTTCTTTTAACTGCAACAGTATTAAGTGCAAAAGGTGATCTGCATCTATTTGATGTAGATAATAAAGACAAAAAAATAACTACAAAAACAATTGAACAAGCTTTTATAGATGGTGGCTTTACAATTGGTATTAATCAAAATATGAATACTCCATTTAAAAAGCAATTTGAACAAACAGATTTTCAAGTATTTACACTTATGACTATGTATCATACAAAATTAAGTATAGACCTTGTTAATAAATATGCAGACGCAGGAGTATTTACACCAATGGGTGTTGGTATCTATCAAAAACTTAATGATAATACATTACATGTATCTGTATTAACTGCTAAAGCACATGAAAAAATATTAGGTATTTCAAATAGTCCAATACTGCAAGAGATTGAGGCTAAGGTATTAGCAATACTAAAAAAGGCTCTGCCAAACGCAAACTATAAACTAAGTGATAAACCGTTAGGTGAATCAAGAAAATTATTAACTAAATATGAGCTTGCACTAGAAGAAGATGATGATGCTGATGAAATCATAGAAGAGCTTCAAATGACACTTGAGTCATCATTTAAGCCAAAAGGGTTTGTAGTTCCAAAGAAATTAACATTTGATATGGATTTAAATCCAGATGATAAAGATGATTCTATATATGAGTATTATATAAATTATTCTATCTGTAAGTTAGAGGTTATATATACAGTTGCAAAGACACGACCAGATGCTGCTGCATTTGCTCCATGTACAACAATGGTATATAAAAAAAGAGATGAAAATAAGATTGTTTTAGGGTTCCCATCTGTATACAATTGGATGAGTAGTGCACTTGTAGATGATAAAGCATCTTTAGATGCTTTAATGAAAGCACAAAATGATTTTGAAGGAATACTTCAAGAGGTAACAGAATAGTTATGAAAAAGATTCTATTATTAATATCAATGGCATTATTTTTAAATGCCCAAGATGGTGTAAAAAAACTGGCTTTGGATTTAACAACTGGTGATATTAAAAAAATTGAGAGAAAAGTATTATCAGGGACTGTAAAGCATAAAAATTATTATGAAGGTAAGCTTGAAGAGTTGGAAGTTGCGATTGTTATTCATGGTGCTGCATATAGATTTTTTATAAAGGATCTATCATCTACACCATATAAAGATGAGAAATCACTTATAGAAGCACAAGTTGATTTGCAAAAAAGACTAAGAGCATTAAGTGAAATATATGAGGTTGAATTTTATGCATGTGCATCTGGATTGAAAAAGCTAAAGATTGATCCTAGTAATATAGTTGATTTTGTGACACTATCCCCTACATCAACAATAGTATTGATTGATAAACAAGATGAAGGGTATGCATATATACCTATATCTGATTAAGGAACCAATATGAAGAAATTTTTTTTAAGTATTTTATTTATTAGTACACTGCTAGTAGCTTCAAATACACATAAAGATAAGCTATTAGAAGAAGCAAAAAAAGAAGCAGGTGAAATAAGTCCAGCTATTTTAAAAAAAATGATTGACAAAGAAGAAGCTGTAGTAATGCTTGATGTTAGAGAGAGTGAGCAGCGAGCTGAAGGACAAATATATGCTGATGACACATATTCAATTACAAGAGGAAATCTTGAGTTTTATGTAGGAAATAAAATCAAAGATAAAAATATAGTAATTGTTACATATTGTAGGGGTGGAAGTAGAGGTGCATTAGCTGCACAAACACTTAGACGCTTAGGATATAAAAATGCTACAAATCTTAAAGGGGGATTGAAGGCTTGGGCAAAGGCTGGTTATCCAATTGAAACAGGCCTTGGTATTATTAATCTAGCAAAAGAATAAGGAATTAAATTATGAATAGATTTATACAAAATTCTATAATAGTTGTATCTGCTTTAGTTTTTACTTCGTGTGCAAATATTGAGATGGGATTTGAAGAAGATAGCCCATTTTATTCTGCTCCAAATAAAGAAATAATAGAGGCTAGAGAGGATAGCCAATTTACTAAAAATGTTATTAATAGAAAACATGATAAACTATCAACAATAAATATTAGAAAAACAAATAATAACGAGGAAAATGAAACTACATTTTATTATGAATTTGTAGAGGAGTAATCTTTAGTTTATATTGTAAAAAGGGATAAAATTGATTTATAAAAGATTGTTAGTCTTATTGGTATTTTTAAGTTCATTAGTAAATGCCTCAAATAGTTTTTTAATGCCAGATCAGGCTTTTAAAACTTCACTAAATACAACAAAAGATACAATTGTATTTAATCTAGAATTAGCAGATTCTATATATATTTATGATGAGCAATTAGTAATTAATATTATACAAAATGATAAAACAACTGATATTACAAAACAATTAAATATACCTAAATCTCAAGAATATCATGATACTCAAGTGCACTTTGGAATATTAAATATAAAAGTTCCTAGTATTTTAATTCAACAAATCACAAACAATAATGATGCTACAGTTGAGTTTAATTTTCAAGGATGTTCAAAAGCTGGTCTTTGTTATCAGCCCATGACAAAAAGCATTGAATTTAAAGGTGAAAAAGTTGCTGTACTTAAACCAGTCAAGGAAATAAAAAGTGAATCAGGATTAATAGTAGATACATTTAGTAATGGAAGTATATTTTTGGTACTACTTACATTCTTTGGATTTGGATTGCTACTGGCACTAACACCTTGTGTATTCCCTATGATACCTATTTTATCTAGTATTATTGTATCTCATTCTACGAAAACTGGTAAAGAGATGGATGCTATGCAAGGATTAAAACTTTCATTTGTTTATGTATTAGCTATGTCTGTTGCTTATACAGTAGCTGGTATTATAGCTGGTTTATTTGGAGCAAACTTACAAGCTGCATTACAAAATCCATATGTACTAGTGTCATTTGCTGCTATGTTTGTAGCACTTGCTTTTTCAATGTTTGGTTATTATGAAATATCTATACCTACAACTTGGCAAACAAAGCTTGATAAATTATCACATGGTCAAGATGAAAATAAAGGCTATATGTCTGTAGCTGTCATGGGATTCTTATCAGCACTTATTGTTGGACCTTGTGTGGCACCACCACTAGCAGGTGCTTTAGTGTATATTGGTCAAACAGGTGATGCACTACTTGGAGGAGCAGCACTATTTGTGATGAGTATGGGTATGGGAGCACCATTACTTTTAGTTGGAGCAGGAGCTGGTAAATATATGCCAAAACCTGGAGGATGGATGGATACGGTATCTAAAGTATTTGGTGTAGTGATGCTAGGTGTTGCTATTTGGATGCTTGAAAGAATTATCCCTATTGGGTTTACATTTATGCTTTGGTCATTACTGTTCTTTGGAGCTGGTATATACTTATTAAGAGCAGTGCATATGATTATATTTAAGATATTTGCCACTTTATTAATTTTAATTGGTATTATTTTTGGTATTGGAATTGCTACAAAAGCTACAAATATTTTAAATCCTTTAGAAAATGTGATTGGTGAGAAAGTAGTGCATCTTGAATTTAAAAGAGTAAAAAGTGTAAAAGGGCTAGATGAGATTATTGCAAACTCTACACAGCCAATTATGCTTGATTTCTATGCTGATTGGTGTATTAGCTGTAAAGAGATGGAACACGATACATTTAGCAATAAGAAAGTACAAGATAAGTTAAAAGGTTTTATTTTACTACAAGTTGATACAACAGCAAATAGTGATGAAGATAAAGCATTATTAAAAAAGTTTAATCTATTTGGACCTCCAGGGATTATTTTCTGGAAAGACAAAAAAGAGTTGAAAAATATTACAACAATTGGATATAAAAGTCCTGAAGAGTTCTTAGAGATAATGGGACAAGAGTTTTAATATGTTGAAAAGTGTTTTAGTTAGTATATTATTTGTATCAACAGTTTTTGCTGGATCTATTAATTGGTCAAAAGACAATTTAGATGATACAATTAGTAGTACAAAAAATAAAAAGCAGAAAATTATAATGGCATATTTTTGGCAAGAAGGTTGTAATGCTTGTGAATATATGAGTGATAGAGTATTTGCAGAAGATGAGGTATCTGCATTTATAAATGAAAATTTTATACCATATAAAACAGATAAATTAACATTTGATTATCCTGTATTTGCTTTTCCTGCTATATATTTTATTGGTGAAGATGAGCAAGAATTAGGGGAACCAATAATGGGTGCTAGAAATGCAGATGAGTTTATGTTCATGATTGAAGAGATAAAAGAACAGTTTTCTAAATAGTAATAAAAGCTGTATATTAAAGCACTAGAGTCAATTTTGGCACTAGTGCTTTTTTTATTTATTAAACTTACTTGACAAACATACACTCAATTTGGTATAATTTCTGGCAGTTTAATAATATGAGTGCTAAAAGGAGGATTGATTTATGACAAAAAAAGATTTTTTACTACAATCAATAATTCAAGCATATATTAGAACAGATGAACCTATAGGCTCAACTGCTTTAAAAGATATGTATAATATCACTTATTCACCAGCTACAATAAGAGGTTACTTTAAAAAGTTAGGTGATGAGGGATATTTAGCACAAGAGCATATTAGTAGTGGTAGAACACCTACTACTGAAGCTTTAAAAGAGTACTGGGAAAGAAAGTTAGATTTTACTTTAGAGTGTATTGATTTTAATCAGCTTGAATATCTAGCATCTAAATTAGGACTTACAGTATTTGTTAAACAACAACTAAAAGATAAATTACAACGAGTTTTAAATATTGAAAATCTTTATATGATTTTAGAATTTGAAAGTTTTGCTATAACTATTAAGTTTAACTCTGCACTTTATAGATTTTTAGATGATATGATTGGTTTAGAGCCAAGTTCTATTATGAAAATTAGTAAGGAAGTAGGAGCAACACAACTTTATGAAGAGTTAGCAAATACTTTAGCAAATAGTGCATATGAGATTATTAATACAAAACAGTTCTTAAGACTTGCAGTTGATTACGATATTGATGAAACAATTATTAATAGTTTTTTAAATGGTCAAATACTTGAAAATATATCAGATGGTATATATTTTGAGCAACTTTTACCATCAGGTTTCATTGGTATTAATCATAGTACCAAGATAGGTGATACAGATATAAATATGTTTGTAGTTGGTCACCTATCAAAAGATTATGAATATTTTTATAAAAGGATAGCCGCGTGAGCGAAGAGATAAAAAAAGAAAATGAAGATATTTTAGAAGAGGCAGAAGTTGAAGCAAGTGAAATTGTTGAAGAAACTGCCCAAATTGATGAGACAGAGAAATTTGCTAGCTTAGATGAAGAATTTAAAGCAAAAATGGAAGCAAAAGTAGCAGCTGCGGAAGCAAAAGCTACTGAAGCTGAAGATAAATTTTTAAGAACTCATGCAGATTTTGAAAATATCAAAAAAAGACTTGAGAGAGAAAAATACTCTGCTATTGATTTTGCCAGTGAAAAGTTTGCAAAAGATCTATTAGCACCAATTGATGCACTTCAAATGGCATTAATTTCTGCAAATGGAGATTTTGAAGCTGAACAAGTAGTTGATAAATTAAAAGAGGGTATTGAATTAACTGTAAAAGCATTTAATACAGCATTTGAGAAGCATGATATTACAGAAGTTGAATATGATGTATTTAATCCAGAACATCACAATGCTGTTATGAAAGTTGATAGTGAAGATGTTGAATCTGGACAGATTGTAATGGTTATGCAAAAGGGTTATACTTTAAAAGATAGACTGTTGCGTGAAGCTATGGTTTCAGTAGCAAACTAGTTTTGCTATTGACCGAGAAGTCAAAAAACTATAATAAATTTTTAAATAATTAGAAAATAAAAAAATAATAATAAAAAAGGAGTCACCATGGGTGCAACAATAGGAATAGATTTAGGAACAACAAACAGTTGTGTAGCAGTATATGAAGGTGGAGAAGCTAAGATTATCACAAATAAAGAGGGTAAAAATACTACTCCATCAATCGTAGCTTTTACAGATAAAGAAGAGATTTTAGTTGGTGAGTCTGCAAAAAGACAAGCTATTACAAATCCAGAAAAAACAATTTACTCTATTAAGAGAATTATGGGTCTAATGATGGATGAAGAGCATGCAAAAGATGCTATTTCAAAAGTTGGATATAAAATTGTAGATAGAAATGGTGCTGCAGCAGTTGAGATTGCTGGTAAGACATATACTCCACAAGAAATTTCTGCAAAAATTTTAGGAAAGCTAAAAGCAGATGCAGAAGCATATCTTGGGCAAGAAGTAACTGATGCAGTTATTACAGTACCAGCTTACTTTAATGATGCTCAAAGAAAAGCAACTCAAGAAGCAGGAACAATTGCTGGTCTTAATGTACTTAGAATTATCAATGAGCCAACAGCAGCAGCACTTGCATATGGCTTAGATAAAAAAGGTGAAGAGAAAGTTATCGTTTATGATTTAGGTGGTGGTACTTTTGATGTTACTGTATTAGAGATTGGTGATGGTACATTTGAAGTACTTTCTACTGATGGTAATGCATTCTTAGGTGGAGATGATTTTGATAATGCAATTATTGATTGGTTGGCAGATGACTTTAAATCAGAGTATGGTATTGATTTAAGAGATGATAAAATGGCACACCAAAGACTTAAAGATGAAGCAGAAAAAGCTAAAAAAGAATTAAGTGCTACAAATGAAATTGAGATCAATATTCCATTTATCACTGCAGATGCTACAGGACCAAAGCACCTTGTAAAATCTCTTTCTAGAGCTAAATTTGAAGCTATGACTGAAGAGTTAGTAGCAGAGACTTTAGAGCATATTAAAACAGCTATGAATGATGCTGGATTAGATAATAATGAGATTGATGAAGTTATTATGGTTGGTGGATCTACAAGAATTCCTAAAGCACAAGAGGTTGTGAAAGAGTACTTTGGTAAAGGTCTTAACAATTCTGTTAATCCTGATGAAGTAGTTGCTGCTGGTGCTGCAATTCAAGGTGGAGTTTTAACAGGTGATGTTAAAGATGTACTTTTACTTGATGTAACTCCATTATCTTTAGGTATTGAGACTATGGGTGGTGTTATGACTAAACTAATTGAAAAAGGTACAACGATTCCTGTTAAGAAATCACAAGTATTCTCAACTGCAGAAGATAATCAACCTGCTGTATCAATTAATGTTGGTCAAGGTGAAAGAGAATTTGCTAAAGATAATAAATCATTAGGAAAATTTGATCTTTCAGATATCCCTGCTGCTCCAAGAGGTGTACCTCAAATTGAAGTAACATTTGATATTGATGCAAATGGTGTTCTTAATGTATCTGCAAAAGATAAAGGTACAGGAAAAGAAAATACTATTACTATCTCTGGTTCATCTGGATTATCTGATGAAGAGATTGAAAAAATGGTACAAGAAGCAGAAGCAAATAAAGAAGCTGATGCTGCTAAAAAAGATTTAGTAGAAGCTAGAAATCAAGCAGAAGCAATGCTTCACTCAACTAAAAAATCTTTAGAAGAAAATCCTGGTGTTGTTTCAGAAGATGAAGAGAAAGCTATTGTTGATGCAGCAGCCCAACTTGAAGAGCTATTAAAAGATGAAAATGCTACAAAAGAGCAAATTGATGAATCTGTAAAAAAACTTACAGAGGTTTCTCATAAATTAGCAGAAGCTATGTATAAAAAAGAGCAAGGTGGAGAGGCTGGGCAAGCTGATCAATCTAAAAAGAAAGACGATGACGATGTTATCGATGCTGAAGTAGAGTAATCTCTACTTTGGTATATTAGGATTAAAATTGTATACAATTATCTCTACGCTAATCCTATTTCTTATAGTAGTATTTTCTATACTACTATATTTTAAACTCAAAAAAGAAAATCTTACAAAACTACACAATGGAATTTGTCCATCATGTGATGCTACAAAAAAAGAATTTACTAATCCTACAAATGGTATGAAAATACAAGTTGATGTAATTAAAGCAAAAGTATTACGAAGTGGTGGCTGTAGTGGCACTACAGAGGTAGAATATAAATGTAAAGAGTGTGGTTTTTCTTATGTTAGTAGTGAATATGGTGGAGGCTGTGGAAGCTGCTAATGGCAGCTCTTTTAGCCTTATTTACCCAATCTAACCCTTACAGACTCCGCATGTGCTGTTAATCCTTCAGTATCTGCAATAAGTGCACACTCTTCACCTATTTCATTGATAGCTTGTTGAGAGAAGCTAATAATTGATGATTTCTTCATAAAGTCTTCTACATTTAGTGGAGAGTAGAACTTTGCGGTTCCACCAGTTGGCAATGTATGGTTTGGTCCCGCTATATAATCTCCAATAGGTTCAGGTGTATTGTGACCTAAGAAAATTGCTCCAGCATGTTTGATAGCTGGAAGTAACTCAAATGGATTTGTTGTCATAACTTCTAAATGTTCTGGTGCTATTTCATTCATAAGCTCTATGGCTTTATCCATTGTATCAGTTACTATGATACAACCTCGCTCATCTATTGATTTTTGTGCTATTTCACTTCTTGACAGTTTTGCAAGATAGTTATCTACTTCAATACTTGATTTTTGTGCTATATCTTGTGAAGTTGTGATTAGAATAGAGCTTGCCATCTCATCATGTTCTGCTTGAGAAAGTAGATCAATAGCAAGATAGT
>CAZWLA010000001.1:97636-104422 GCA_964633845.1 uncultured Arcobacteraceae bacterium
GAGCTTGCCATCTCATCATGTTCTGCTTGAGAAAGTAGATCAATAGCAAGATAGTTTGGCTTTGCAGTTTCATCTGCTAGTATACCAATTTCAGAAGGACCTGCAATCATATCAATATTTACTTCCCCAAATACAAGCTTTTTAGCTGTTGCTACGAAGATATTTCCAGGACCTGTAATAACATCTACTTTCTTTAGAGTTTCAGTACCATATGCCATAGCTGCAATTGCACTAGCCCCTCCAACTTTCATAACAGTTTTAATACCACATAGGTGACAAGCAGCAAGAAGAAGTTCATTTGGTTCATTATCTGGAGTTGGAGTACACACTACAATCTGCTGAACACCAGCAACTTGTGCAGGAATAGCATTCATTAAAAGTGAGCTAGGGTATGCAGCTTTTCCACCAGGAATATACAATCCAGCTCTATCAACTGCTGTTACTTTTTGACCTAAAATTGTTCCATTATCTTCAAAATCTATCCATGATTTTGGAAGTTGTTTTTCATGATAAGTTTTAATTCTATCGTGAGCTAAATGTAAAGAATCTCTTAATTTTTTATCAATATTATTATAAGCATTTTCCATATCTTTAGTATCTACAAAAAGATCAGAAGGTGTGTTTGGAGTCCAATTATCAAACTTTGAAATATGCTGTGATACTGCCTTATCACCATTTTCTATAATATCATCTATAATACCATTTACGATACCACTTACTTGTTTGATATCTACTTTTGCACGTCCAAGAATCTCTTTAAATTCTTGATCAAAATTTGTATCTTGTGTATTAATAATTTTCATTTATTGTGTTGCCTTTAGTATCTCTTTTATGATTTTTTTAGTTGCTTTATTTTCTACATTAACTATTATGTCTGCACACATTTTATAGTCAATAATTCTTTGATTATAAAGTTCTTTAGCAGCTTTTATATCTTCTAAAAGAGGTCGTTTTTTTAGTTTTGCTTTTGCATTAGGTGCATCATTTATTCTTTTTAATATGCCATCAAATGATGATTCTAAATATATTACTGTACCAATTTTATTAAGGTTTTCTTGTTTATAAAAACCACCACCTGTAGAGATAATAGTGTTTTGAACATTTGATTCGCACCATAAAGCACATTTTTGCTCACATGCTCTGAAATATGCTTCACCTTCATCACTAAAGATTTTTTTTATTTTTTTATTTTCAATTGATTCTATAATATCATCAGTATCAATTGCAAAATAATCACTTTTTTTTACCAGTGCTCTTGCAATAGTACCTTTTCCAACACCCATAAATCCAATTAGTATAATATTGTTATTTTTGTGCATCGTAATTCCTTTAGTCATTATATTGTGATTATATCTAATAGTCTATAAAAAAAGGTAGATGTCAAATGACACCTACCTTTTAAAAAAGCTGTTTAGAAAACTTATTTTCTAAGTTCTTTAATCTTAGCTTTTTTACCAGTAAGACCTCTTAAGTAATGTAACTTAGCTCTTCTTACATCTCCACATCTTAGTACTTCAATAGACTTTAAGCTATCAGAGTAAAGTGGGAAAATTCTCTCAACACCAACACCGTTAGCACCGATTTTTCTAATAGTAAATGTATTTGATACACCTTCACCTTTTAGTGCAATAACAATACCTTCAAAGTTCTGAACTCTTGTTTTGTTACCTTCTTTAATTTCAACACCAAGTTTTAAAGTATCTCCAGCTCTAAATGATGGGATCTCTTTAGTTTCCATTTGTGCAGCTTCAAAAGCAGCTATGTATTTGTTTTTCATCTTTACTTCCTTTTAGTCGGGGGTGCGAAATAACAGTGCCCCATTTGAGAAACTCGACAGAACTGGGATAAACCCTATGTGGAATTTCCTATGGTCTATAATATTTAGTTTTGTATATAGACATTTTGTTTTTTAGGTCGTGAATTTTACTATGATTTCCCTTTAATAATTCTGAAGGTACACTTAAACCTTTAAAATTAATTGGTTTTGCAAATGAAGGAGCTTCAAGTTTTCCATCACTATTATAGCTTTCATCATCTAGTGATTCTTGATTTCCAAGAACACCATCCACATTTCTAGAAATTGCATCAGTCATTATAATAGAAGGTAATTCTCCACCAGTAAGTATATACTCCCCCACACTAAATACTTCGTTAGCGTATGTTTCTATTACTCTTTCATCAATACCTTCATATCTACCACTTACAAAAATAATGTTTTTTTTGTTTGCAAGTCTTACAGCATCTTTTTGATTAAATGGCTTTGCAGCAGCTAAGGGAAATACTATGTATGCATCTGGATTGTTTGATTTGATTTCATCTAAGCAATCAAATAGTGGTTGACATGTAAGTAGTTGCCCAGCTCCTCCTCCGCATAATGTATCATCAACTTTATTATGTTTATTTGTTGTATAGTCTCTTGGATTAAAAAACTTTATTGATAATATAGATTTATCTACTGCTCGTTTTAATATTGAATCTTGAAAATATGGTTCAATTAAATTTGGAAATAGTGTTACAAAACTAAATTTCATAGTTGTCCTTAATCTCTTTGGCAAAGTATAGTATATGGGCAATATTGACAATCTGACTTTTTTTCACATTTATCAAAAGTAACTTTTGAAGTTTTTAGTGATTTAAATATCCCATCAAGTTCCACGATCTTATCGTTAATATCTTCTTGTGATAGAATAATACCATTATTTAAATCATAGTATCCTACACCTTTGATGTTTTCTTTTCTATTTTTGCAGGCTATAAAATAAAATTCCATTTGAAAATTATTTTTATTATTAATGTAATTTTTTTTAATATCTTTAGCAGATTTATAATCTAAAATATAGATATTGTTATCTTTGTCACTATCTATTCTATCAATTGTACCTGTAATATTTATATCATGGTATTTGGTATTGAAGTGATCTTCCACACTTTTTATTTTAATACCTTTATTAAATCTTGTTATCTCATTTGCTACAAATTTATCAATTTTTCGTTTGAAAAGCTCTAATTTAAAAACTAAGTAGCTATTTGTTTGTTTTTGTTTTGATAACTCTTGAAGTATAGTATATTTTAATTCTTCTTTGCTAGAAAATGAGTTTTGTTTACGATAAATATTTTCAAGAATTGTATGTAAAATAGAACCAAATTCAAATCCTTGTGGTTCATATCCAAAGTGATGTTCTTTAATCTTTATGATATTTTTATAATAAAACTTTCTTTTACAATGCAAAAAAGTTTCTAGTGATGTAGCTGACCAAGTATGTTTGGAGAGATCTATATCTTGTTCTATTAGATTATTAAAATGCGAATAATCTAATGTATTATATAAAATATGATCAAGTTGCTTTGTTCCATTTTGAATATTATCTACATCTTTAAATAATATAGAGCCAAATCTACTTAAAGCTGATGAATCATTTTGCACAAAACTAACATATATATGATCAGCTTTTTGTAGTAGTTGATCATAATAATATATTTGTAGATTTTGTCTATCCTGTGTAGTTGGTAGCTTGGCTAATTTTTTTATATTTGAGGATAGAAATTTATCTTTTGTACTTCTTTTGGGTACTATATCATCATTAAAATCACAGATGATTACACCTTTGAAATTTATAGCTCTTGTTTCAAGTAGACCCATAACCGTTACTTTACCACCTCTTGTATCATCTACGGTCATACTATTTAGTTTTTGAATTAATATTTTGAAAATATCTTTTGTTTTAATATTAAGTTTATTATTGATGAAAACATTTTGAATAGAATATATTATTTTTTCATACTTCTTTAAAATATCTTCATTGGATTCACATATTTTAATATATGCAGTAAATTTATCAAAAATATCAAATGAAATTGTATTATGCCAATTTGATTTAAGTAGATTTAAAATATCCATATCAGTATTTAAAAATAATAATTTATCAAAATATTGTGAATCTTGATCATTTAGATATCTTGCTATTGAGCTGGTGATTTGATATGTAGTAGAATCTTTAATATCATAACCCATAGCAAAGTTAAAATAATGTTCATTATCAAATCTTTTTAAATATGAAGCAAACTGTTCATCTGGTAAAACTACTACAATATCTTCTGCTTGAATGTTTTTCTTCTCTATAAGTTCATATATTGAATGCTTTATAAATGCAATTTGTGATAGTTTTAGATTAAATGAATTGATTGTAGCATCATATTTTATATTATTAATTTTTTCTTTGGATAGTATAATGTTGTTACTATAATCTATATGATATCTATTATTTAATTCTAAGTTTAGGTTTTTGTTATTAATTTGTTGAATTGATTTTTTGTTAAATTGATTGTATTCAAATTTTAAAGTTGTGCTTGTAAAGCTTGATATTTGTTCTATAATACTATGTTCAAAATTACTTAAATACCCTTCTAAATAAATATCTATTTGCTCAAAAGAAGTTATATACTCTTTATTTATGCTATATTCAGAAGTGATATTTATTTTATCAACAAGTTTATGTTGATCTAAAATTCTGATATAGTTTTTTTTTACTTGCTTTAAAATCTCTAAATGTTCAGTATAAAAAGAGTAACTATCATATTGTTCTAAATCAGCTATATTTATATTTTCAGCACTAAGTTCACATAAAAATCTAAAGATCCAATCACTTTGCTTGAAAAATTCACTAAAATTTCTACTTATTTGTAGATTATTAAATTGTTTAAAATTTGTAGCTTCTTGAAGATATAATATCTTTAGGTCATCATCTATATACTTTTTATTAGATATTAAAATAGAATTTTTAAAAAGTTCATCAATAGTAATTGTTTTAGGAAGTAAAGTATTTTTAGACTTAGAAGAATTAATATATTCTCGTATGGCTCTACTTGTAGGAAAGACTAGTAGTCTATTGTGCACTAATAACCTTTGATAGCATCTGTACTACACTATCCTTATCATTTGGACAGCTGCAAACTTGATACTCTTTAATACCTAAGTTGCTTGCTATCTCTTCATATTCAATTGATAGTTCAAAGTCTGTTTCAGAATTTTCAATCATAAATGAAATAGGATAAATAAGTACTTTCTCATCTTTAAATTTTATTAGCGCATCATCTAGACTTGGTTCAAGCCATTTCATAGGACCTACTTTTGATTGATATGCTAAGCTAATTGATTTAAATTTAGCACCTTTAGATGCCAATTTTTGTTTGATAAGTTCAACATGTTCTTGCGTTTGTATTTGATATGGATCGCCATTGTCTACTATTTTTTGAGGTAAGCCATGGGCTGAAAATACTAGATTGATATCATTTTGTTCACTATGTTTCTCTATAATTTCATCACTTATAAGATCATTTAAATCATCATTTGTATAGAAATGTTCAATAATTTTAATATTAAACTCTCCATCAGCTACATCTATAAAGTCTTCTATACTTGATTTAGTTGTGGTGCTTGAGTATTGTGGATAAAGTGGTAGTAGTATAACCTCTTTTATGTTAGCTTGTTTTAATTTTATGATTGCATCACTAGCAAATGGTTTTGTATATCTCATTGCTGTAGTAATAAGGTAATTAGGCAATCTTTCTTGAAGTTTAGTTAAAAGTGAATCTGTAATTTTGTGAAGTGGAGATGTCCCACCGATTGCTTCATAATTTTCCCATGCTTCATCAAGTCTAGATTTTGATATATAAGATGCAAGATTTGATCTTATAAAATCACTTTTCATTGTTAAAATATTTTTATCATTAAACATATTTATTAGAAACTCATAAAGTTCATCTTTACTTCTAGCAGCTCCCATATTTAATAGTATTATTGCTTTATTTGTCATTTAGCCTTTATCCTCTAATCGTATTACTTTATCACTACACCAAGATGCTAAATGTTCATCATGTGTAATTAATAATATAGCAAATCTATCTAAAAACTTGACTAAGAGTTGCATCACTTCAAGTGCTATTACATTATCTAGTGCAGATGTTGGCTCATCTGCTAAAAGTAAATCTGGTTTCATAAGTAAACTTCTTAATATTGAACATCGTTGTAGTTGTCCACCACTTAATTGGTGTGGTTTATTTTTTAATAGATTTTGATCTAAAGATAGATGTTTACATAAATAATCTAGTTCATTAGTATCATCCACTACATCTAATATCTGATTTATAATAGAGAATGATGGATGAAATGAATTATATGGATCTTGATATATAGAGCTTAACTTTGCAACTTCTATAGTACCACTTATTGGTTTTAAGTTGTTAGTAATAAGTTCAAAAAGTGTTGATTTTCCAGATCCGCTAGCCCCTACTATTGTCACGATTTCGCCACTATTAATAGAAAGTGAAAATTTTTCATAGATAAGATTATTTTTTGTATAGCCAAATGTTAGATTATTAATATCAAGTAGTTTCAATTTTACCCATTTTTTATATTATTTTATATTATTTTATAATTATTTTAAATTATATCTAACAAGATTTAAAGTTTACTATGATAGTATATGAGTAACTATTTAAAAGGAGATTAATATGAAAAAAATTGTATTAGGTACATTAGTATTAGGTGTTGCAGCATTTGCAGCAGTAAATTTAGGAGCATGTAAAGGTTGTCATGGTGCAAACTTTGAAAAGAAAGCATTAGGTAAATCTAAAATTGTTTCTGATATGACTAAAGCTGAAGTTAATGAAGCAATGGTTGGATACAAAAATGGTACTTACGGTGGAGCTATGAAAGGTCTTATGAAAGGTCAGGTTGCTAAGTATTCTGAAGCTGAATTAAAATCTACAGGTCTTGGTAAATAATTA
>CAZWLA010000001.1:104522-106163 GCA_964633845.1 uncultured Arcobacteraceae bacterium
TACTTTGTCATTATTTGCAACTATTTCAATACCTAAAGCAGCTTGCCCCATAGGTGGTATCATAAGTGCAAGTGGTAATTTTTCTACATAAGGGATATCTTTAAGTAGATCTAATCTATCAAGTCCAATAAATGCTAATATAATAGCATCGTATTGTGCTTCTTTTAATTTTCGAAGCCTTGTATTTACATTTCCTCTAAGATCTTTAACTACTAAATCAGGTCGTAAGCTTAGAAGTTGCATTCTTCTTCTTAGACTTGTAGTACCAACTACAGCACCTTGTGGTAGTTCATCAATGCTAGGATAGATATGAGATAAAAATACATCACTTTGATCTTGTCTTTGTGTAATAGATGAAAGTTCTAGACCTTCTGGTATATAAGTTGGAACATCTTTTAGACTATGTACAGCCATATGTGCCTCACCTGCTAGCATTGCATCTTCCAGTTCTTTTGTAAAGTGTCCTTTACCACCAATAAGTGCTAAAGGTTTATCTAATACCTTATCGCCATTACTTACAATAATATTTAATTCAACTTCAATATCAGGAAAAGATTTTTCTATTCGTCCTTTTACATGATATGCTTGCCAAAGTGCAAGATCACTTGCTCTAGTAGCTATTATTAATTTTTCCATTATTTTATATCCTTGAATTTTTTTCTTGATCTATCTATTTGTCCATTGATAAATATTGTAGGTGTTCCCTCTACAAGTATGTCTGAACCAAGTTTTACATCTTGTTTAACCTCTTTGATTATCTTTTGTGCAGAGATTTGTTTTGTTGTTATTTTTGTATTTAGTACATCATTTATAGCATTTAGTATAATACTAGTATCTTTTTCATCAACATCAAATTTTTTCTCAAATTTGGCATGATATATATTTTGCACTATATTTTTAACTCCATTATGTTGTGCTACAGCCATTGCCTTTGTAATTGTATCAGCAGCTGGATGTAATCTTAGAAGTGGAAAATGGTAGTAATATAGTGCAATATTATCACTATTTTTCTCTACATGACGAATAACTTCTGGTATATACTCTAAACAAAATGGACATAAAGGATCTGAAAATATAACTATCTTATTTTTAGCATTTTTATTACCAGCTATTAAATGCTCGTCATTATAGTATGAGTTTGGAACCTTTGGAGATAAGAAGTCCTTATAGCTTCTACCATTTTTAACATTTCTAAGTTCTCCTGTGATAGCTTGACCATTTGTAAATACTGTATCTTTGATAGAAAATTCTTTTTTATCATCTAATTGTAACTTTAATTGAAGTACATATCCTGTCCAATCTTTAAGTGGTAGTTTTTGTTTTAAAAATATTTCTACATTTTTAACTTCATATCTTCCACTTGCTTCAACTCTATGCTTTTCATATTTTAATACTTTTGCATCAATTGTATTTGTATCTTTTGCAAGACTACTAATGCTTAATAGACTTATTATCGTCAATAATTTCAACATCAATGACATCATCATCCCCTTTTTGTTTTGTATTGTAAAATTGTGTATTTGTGTATGTATATTTTGATTGTGAATAACTAGAATTATTCATTGGCTTTGCTTTAGGTTTAAATTTAAATATCTTTGTAAATACCATTGTAAATAAACTAAACTGCAATAAAATACCAAG
>CAZWLA010000002.1:0-12708 GCA_964633845.1 uncultured Arcobacteraceae bacterium
AAAGGCTAGGCTTCGGCTTAGCCTTTTTTTATATCTACTACTGTACAATTATTTATCAAAAAATAAAGGTACATCATGATAAAAAAATCACTACTACTACTGTCAACAATTTCACTTCTAAATGCTGGAGCACTTCAATATTGGGCTGACCAAACTTTTAAGCAAGGTGAATACAAGCAAAGTGAATCTGAAAAAAAAGCTATCCAAGAGAAAAAAGAAGAATCTAGTAAAGCAGATTATTCAAAAGCTACATCACTTCAAGATGCTGCTGATATGATGTTTAATCAAGGCAAATATGCAAAAAATAAATCTACATCTACAAATAAAGATTCAAACTCAAAAAAGACTATAGAAGAACAATCACCTGACTACTCAAAAGCAACTTCACTACAAGATGCTGTTGATATAATGTTTCATCAAGGTAAATATAAAAAGTAACAATACCACTTAATTAATAGCATCAACATAACAATTTTTGCTAATATTTATATTTTAAATGCTAAAATAGACAAATTTAATTTTATACAAGGAGCTAGTATGGCACAAAAAGCGATACGAGAATACGATGCTAAGTCAATCTTGGCAAAGCATTGGGATAAATATTTTCCAGATTTTACATATTCATATGAAACAATTATGGTTCAAAATGGTTCAGAATTAACTGAAGCAGCAAAAGCGAACCCATGGTTAAATGAAAAAACATTAGTTGCTAAACCAGATATGTTATTTGGTAAAAGAGGTAAAAATGATTTAGTATTATTTAGAGATGCTAAGCCAGGTGATGTTAAATTAGCAAAAGCCGCTTCTTGGATTGATGAAAAATCAAGTGAAGATCAGTCAGTTTACTTCTCTTTTGATGGTGACACTCCTACAGGTGAACCTTCTGTTGATAGATTAACTCACTTTGTTGTTGAGCCATTTACTCCACATGAGCAAGCTGAAGAATACTATGTATCTGCTACTTGTGTAGGTGATGATGATGTTATCTATATGTCTGCTGAAGGTGGTATGGAAGTTGAAGAAGGTTGGGATGAAAAAGTTACAGAAGTAGCATTCCCTATTACTGCAACTGAAGATGAAATTGCTGATAAAATCAGAGCAAATGTACCTGCTGATGTAGCCGAAAAAGACAAAGCACAATTCGCTGAATTTTGTATTGGATTCTTCAAAGCATACAGAGAATTAAACTTCGCATACTTAGAGATTAACCCATTTGTAATGCAAGGTAACAAGATTGAACTTCTTGATATGGTTGCTAAGCTTGATGATACTGCTGGATTTATGATGGTTGATGCTTGGGGAGATGTTGAATACCCTACTGCATTTGGTATGGAAGCAAAATCTCCTGAAGTTGAAGCTATTGAAGAAGCTGATGCAAAAACTGGAGCTTCATTAAAGCTTACACTACTTAAGCCTGAAGCTAGAGTTTGGACAATGGTAGCAGGTGGTGGAGCATCAGTTGTTTACGCTGATACTATTGCTGATATGGCTGGAATTGATGATCTTGCTAACTACGGTGAGTACTCTGGTGGTCCAACTACTGGTGAGACTAAATTCTATGCTGAAACATTACTAGACCTTATGACTAGAGAGCCAGATGCTCAAGGTAGAGGAAAAGTTATGATCATCGGTGGTGCTATTGCGAACTTTACTGATGTTGCTAAAACATTTACAGGTATTATCCAAGCATTTGAAGTATACGCTGATAAGATGAAAGCTGTTGATCTTAAAATCTACGTAAGACGTGGTGGACCAAACTATGAAAAAGGTTTAAAAGATATCAAAGAAGCTGCAGATAGATTAGGACTATACATTGAAGTATACGGACCAGAAACACATGTTACTGACATTGTTAGAATGGCACTAGAGAAGTAAGGGAAAAATATGACACAATTATATACAAAATCAACTCAAGCGATTTTTTGGAATAACAATAAAACTGCTATTCAAAGAATGTTAGATTATGATTATACAATCAAAAGAGAAACTCCTTCAGTTGCAGCTATTGTAGCTCCAACTTCTGGAAATAAGTTTGAAAAGTTCTTCTATGGACCAGATGAAGTTATGATTCCAATCTTTAAAAATACTGCAGATGCAAAAGCTGCTCAGCCACAAGCTGATGTACTTTTAAACTTCGCATCTTTTAGAACTGCTTATGAAGTAACTATGGAAGCATTAGAAATTGGTGGTTTCTCATCTATGATGATCACCGCTGAAGGTATTCCAGAAAGATTAGCAAGAGGTATGAACCAAACTGCCAGAGAAAAAGGTGTAGTGATTATTGGACCTGCAACTGTTGGTGCTATTACTCCAGGTGCATTCAAAGTTGCAAATATTGGTGGAACTATTACAAATATTGTTAACTCTAAGCTTCATAGAGCTGGTTCATGTGGACTAGTTACTAGATCTGGTGGATTATTCAACGAACTTTCAAACATCATCTCAATCAATGCTGATGGTATTGCTGAAGGTGTTGCAATTGGTGGAGATAGATTTGTTGGATCTGTATTCATTGATAACTTACTTAGAATGGAAAAAAATCCAGAAGTTAAATATATGATCCTTCTTGGTGAAGTTGGTGGTACTGAAGAGTATAAAGTAATCGAAGCTATCAAATCTGGTGCTATTACTAAGCCAGTTATTGCATGGTGTATTGGTACTATTGCTAAGTACTATGATTCAGGTGTTCAATTTGGTCATGCAGGTGCATCTGCAAATGCTGATTCTGAGACTGCCGAATACAAAAACAACGCTATGAAAGAAGCTGGTATCCATGTACCAGATTCATTTAATGAACTTCCAGCGATGATTAATAAAGTATTTACAGACCTTAATCTTGCAGAAATCCCAGAGCCAGATATGAATGTATGTCCTACAGCAAGAAGATCAAAAGAGTTTATTTGTACTATCTCTGATGATAGAGGTGATGAGGCTACTTATGCTGGATTCCCTATCTCTTCTGTAGCTACTCCAGATACTGGTAAAGGTATTGGTGATGTTGTATCATTATTATGGTTCAAAAAACAATATCCAAAATGGGCTACAGACTTTATTGAAACTGTAATGAAAACTGTTGCAGATCATGGTCCTGCTGTTTCTGGTGCACACAATGCAAAAGTAACTGCAAGAGCTGGTAAATCAGTTGTTGAATCACTTGTAACTGGTCTTCTTACTATTGGACCAAGATTCGGTGGAGCTATTGATGGTGCCGCTGAACACTTTAAATATGCAGATGACAATGGATTAAATCCAAAAGAATTCTTAGGATATATGAAGAAACAAGGTATTCCAATTCCAGGTATTGGTCACAGAATTAAATCATTAAAGAACCCGGACTTAAGAGTTACTGGTCTTATGAATTATGCTGCAGAACATTTCCCAGCTACTCCACTTCTTGACTATGCAAGAACTGTAGAAGCACTAACTACATCTAAGAAAGAAAACTTAATTCTTAATGTTGATGGTACTATTGGTATTCTTATGGTTGATATGTGGAGAGCATTAGGTTATACAGAAGATGAGATTAATGAGTTTATCGCATCTGGTACACTAAATGCATTCTTCATCGTAGGTAGATCTATTGGATTTATCGGTCATATCTTAGATGAGAAGAGACTTGCTATGCCTATGTATAGACACCCAATGGATGATATCTTATATGATGTTCCAATGGCAGAAGAAATCTAGTAAAAGCGTAGCTTTTGCTTGATTTCTTCGTCAAAATAAGAATTTAAATCAGTCATTTACATTAGTAAATTTCTTGAATTTAAATTCTTACTTTTCCTCAAACTAAAACAAAATCTCCACTTTTCTTTTATAATTCTTTAGTTATGAAAAAATCATTTACCCTTTTAGAACTAGTTTTTGCAATGATTATAATTGCCATTATAGCTGGTGTTCTAATTCCAAAACCTCAACACTCAAATCTTGACCTAGCAGCTCAAAGGGTTGTTTTATACTTGAAACATACAAGATATTTAGGATTAGTTGATAATAAATATAAAATAGATGATGATATGTGGTACAAAGAAAGATGGACAATGAAGTTTCAAAACTGTTCATCTAAAATTGGTGGATTATATTTTGTAGTATTTAGTGACGAGAATCATAAAGGTAGCCCAAACAAAGATGAGTGTGCAAAAGATCCTATCACAACAAGAAGGCTATATTCCCATTGGGATTGTGAAGCAAGTGCCGATGAATCAAAATATATCCTACTTACAAAAGAGTATGGTGTAACAAAAGTAAATATCTCTTGTAATTCTACATCTACTATAGGATCTATTAGTTTTGGGCATGATGGTCAAGCATATTCACGGCTTGGAACAAAGCCAGAAGATGTAGAAAAATATAAACTTACACAAACATGCTATATAAAATTATTTGACAAAGATGAAAATTTTGTACAAATTGCTGTAGAACCAGAAACTGGCTATATCCATAAAGTTGATTAAAAAGCTATCAATATTCTTAAAAAGTGATATTATTTTTTGATAGAACAATCTCTAAAAAGTTATATTTTTTAGATTTTTAAAGGCGTAACTATAAATTTTTTTAGGAGCTTACTGTAGTAAGTGACTCAATAAATTTACAGTGTACAACGAAAAAAAGCAAAAAAGATAACTTTTTAATCGAATTTCATGGAAAAGTCTAGCCACGTAGCTTGATGGATAATAGATCCTGAACTAATAGCATCAACACCACTTTCTAAATAGCTTTGAATCGTCTCTTCTGTAATATTTCCACTAGCTTCTAGCATCACATGTGGATAGTTTTCATTTCTATAACTTGATATATCTTTAATTTGCTCTGGTGTCATATTATCACACATAATAATATCTCCACCTGCTTCCATAGCTTCTACAACTTGATCAAATGTTTCACATTCAATCTCAATCTTTGTAACCCAAGATATTCTCTTTCTAGCAGTTTTTACAAACTCTTTTAGATCAGGAATTGTTTTTAAGTGAGTATCTTTAAGCATTAAACAATCATCAAGACCTAGTCTATGATTAATTGCACCACCTACTCTAGATGCATACTTTTCATATCCTCTAAGCTGTGGTCTAGTCTTTCTTGTATCAAGTAATACTACATTGCTACCCTCAAGTAGTTTTACATATCTTGATGCACTCGTAGCAATACCAGATGCATGTTGAAGTAGATTTAAAAATGTTCGCTCACTACTTAATAAAATAGATGCTTTCCCCTCAAGTTCTGCAATAACATCACCTTTGTGTACCTCTTCACCATCTTTAATAAGAAATTTACAATCAAATTTTTCTGCACGAGCAAGTACTCTTGCATATTTAACACCTGCTAATATACCATCATCTTTAGCAATTACTTTAGCAGAAAACCTACCCTTTGGAGCAATATCAAAGAATAGATCACCCCTACCATTATCTTCTGCAATTGCATTTTTTACAAATTTTTTAATATTTATCATCTATATTGACTTTTCCCTATTGTTATTATAAACAGTATTTTACATTTATTTAGTTAAAATTGCGATAATAAGCACACCAAAAAGGTAAATAATGATAGATATTAAAGCATTGCAAAAAGATTTTGAATCTTTTGCCTCATCACTAGAAAGAAAAGGTATTGATCGTACATCTTTAGAACAATTAAAGATTTTAAGCCAACAAGCAAAAGAAAAA
Source organism: uncultured Arcobacteraceae bacterium (assembly GCA_964633845.1). GTDB lineage: Bacteria > Campylobacterota > Campylobacteria > Campylobacterales > Arcobacteraceae > JADHTT01. Next base: position 5,664 of record CAZWLA010000002.1, read on the forward strand.
AGACAAAGTATGGAATCACTTCAAGCTGATCAAAATGCACTATCATCTCAATTTGGTATGTATAAAAAAGAGGGTAAAGATATAGCTGTACTTCAAAAACAAATTGCAGATATTAAAACTTCAAAACAAGCTTTGGAAGATGAAGTAAGATCTTTAGAAGATAAAATGACTACAGAAGCATTAGGTATTCCAAATGTACCAGATGCAAATGTACCAGATGGTGCAAATGAAGATGAAAATGTAGTACTTCAAACTATAGGAACTCCTAGAGAATTTACATTTACTCCAAAAGAACACTGGGATATTGGAGAGCAAACAGGTATTATAGACTTTACAAGAGGGGTAAAGCTTGCAAAAAGTAGATTTGCTGCATTAAATGGAGTTGCAGCGAGACTAGAAAGAGCTTTAATAAACTACTTCCTGGACTTCAATAGATCCAGAGGATTTGAAGAGTGGTATGTACCATTTATGGCAAATTCTAATTCTCTTCTTGGAACTGGACAATTACCAAAATTTGGTGATGATTTATTTAAAATAGAAGGTGAAGATCTATATCTAATCCCTACAGCGGAAGTATCTCTTACAAATTTATACAATGATGAGATTGTAGATGAAAAAGATCTACCAATGATGCTTACATCATATACTCCATGTTTTAGAAAAGAAGCAGGATCTGCTGGCCGTGATACAAGAGGAATTATAAGACAGCACCAATTTGATAAAGTTGAGATGGTTGCAATCACAAAACAAGAACAATCACAAGAAGTATTTGAAAAGATGGTTCAATGTGCAAGTGATATTTTAACTTCACTTGAATTACCACACCAAAAAGTACAACTTTGTACTGGAGATTTAGGATTTTCTGCAGCTACAACTATAGATCTTGAAGTATGGTTACCAGGTCAAGGCAAATTTAGAGAAATTTCATCAATATCAAATACAAGAGATTTTCAAGCAAGAAGAGCAAAAATTAGATACAAAGAGGGTAAGAAAAATTTACTAGCACATACATTAAATGGTAGTTCATTAGCTGTTGGTAGAACTTTGGTAGCTATTATGGAAAATCATCAAAACGAAGACGGAAGTATTAATATACCTTCTGCTCTACAAAGGTATATGTAATATGAAAGCAAATTTATTTGCTGGTCTGAGTTTCTTTGAAAACGAGGATGGTACAATTAATATCCCTAAGGTTCTTGAAAAATACATGTAAGCTCATAAATAAGTATAAGAAGTAAAATGATCAAAAAAATAATAAAAATATTTTTCACTCTTCTGTTTTTTTTAATAAAGAAAATATTTATTAGAAAAAACAGAGTCCAGCATAAAATAATGGATAGTCTAGCTAATAAACTGCATTCCATTTTTCTTTTCACTTCATTCTGTACACTTTATTTATCATTATTAGATTTCAAGATATATTCAATTAATTTTAGTTCTATCATTTATACTTTATTATTTTTCCAATTTGTAATAATAATAAGGTACTTTAATCCAAAACTACTCAAAGAGAAAAAACTACAGTCTAATATAGTAAATAAGATTTCTAGATTATCACTAATAATATTTATTTTTAATTGGGTAGTTTTTTCTTTTAGCTTTGCAATTTTATTTATACTAATCACAGTTATGAATATTGGACTTTATGTCTTTATTATCAAGCAAGTAAATAAGCAAAAAGAGCAAGAAGAATTTAAAAAACAATTTGGTGATGGTGATTACACAAAAGAAGATATTATCAATAAACATATTTTAAATTTATTTGAATCCAATATAGATCAAAACCAACTAATTAGAAGTGAAATAAAAAAACAATATAGATTGATGGCAAAAAAATATCATCCAGATGTTTATAAGGGAGATGATAAAGAAAAATTTGCATCAATTAATTCATCTTATAAATTTCTACTTAATCTAATTAAATAAAGGAAACAATATATGTACACTCAGGCATTGGATTTAATAAATCAATCAAGATATATTTTAATTGTAACACATATCAATCCTGATGCAGACACAATATCTTGCGCACTAGCTTTAAGTAACTATTTTAAAGAAAATAGAATTAAACATTCTATTTTTAATAAATCAAAAGAGATACCAAGAAATCTGGATTTTTTAGATAACTTCCATAAAATCACTACTAATATACCAAAATTTTATGATCTAATTGTATGCGTTGATTGTGCTAATCTAAAGCGTGTTGCACAAGAGTTTCCAGATGATATAAATATAATAAATATTGATCATCACCAATCTAATGATAATTTTGGTATAATCAATATAGTTGATGATACCAAAGCTAGTAGTGCAGAAGTTTTATTTGACTTTTTTGAGCAAAATGATTTAACTATATCAAAGCAAACTGCACAGTGTTTATATGTTGGGCTATATGATGATAGTCTTGGGTTTACAACACCTAGATGTGATAGTGGTTCATTTGATAAAGCAAATAAACTTGTATGTCTTGGTGCTAATCCAAGTTATATAGCAAATCAACTTCTTAGGCGTGATTCATTGGCTAAATATAGATTAATGCCTTTGGTTTTAGATAGTTTAGAACTTCACTGCGAGGGTAAAGTTGCTACTATTTTAGTTCAACCTCAATGGCTTGAACAAACAGGAGCACTACTTAGTGACTGCGAAGAACTTGTAAATACGGTACTTCGTATAGCAGTAGTTGATATTTCTATAATGTTTAGATATTCAAATGGTGCTACTAGGGTATCAATGAGAAGTAAAAATGATGTAGATGTATCTAAAATAGCTTCACATTTTAGTGGTGGCGGGCATAAAATGGCTGCAGGCTGCACATGCCATACAGATGATATCGTTGAAGCCAAAAAAATGGTATTAAATTATTTAAAAGAGAGTAATTATGGAATTTAGAAAAAAACAAAGTAGTGGTGCTGGTAAATATTTAGCTATTTTATTTTTATTGATAATTGTTGGTGGTGCTGGTTATATTAAATTTTCTCCAGAATTTGAACAAGATAAACCAGAGATTACGATAGATGATCAGTTATTTTGGAACTTAAGAACTAAACTAAATATAAAATTATCAGATCAAAGTGGTATCAAATATTATAAAGTATCATTCAATGATGGTACAAAAGACATTGAACTTGATTCACAAATTTTAGCAACTCCAGCAAATATATTAAATCTTGAAGTGAAGCCACCAAAATTAGATATGTTTTTTAAAGGTTCTACTGGAACTATCAAAGTTGAAGCTTTTGACAATAGTAAATGGAATTATTTAGAAGGAAATCGTGCCACAAAAAAGGTACAAATAGCTATAGATAAAAAAAGACCAGTAGCAAATGTAATATCAAATTCATTAGCTATTAGACATGGTGGTAGTGCAATTGCTGTAGTACAAGTAAAAGATGAAAATTTAAAAGATGCCTATATCACATTTAATGATAAAGTAAAGTTTGAGCTAATTCCATTTTATAAGGATGATTATTTTGTGTCATTAATTGCATGGCCAATTAATATAAATGACTTTCAAAGAGTTAGTTTAGTTGCTACTGATAAAGCTGGAAATATTACTAAAACTAAAATACCATTATTTATACGAGACTTAAAAATAAAAAAAGACACTATTAAAATATCTGATAAGTTTATCAATAATGTAAGCACAAACGTTTTAGAACTTAGTGGCACTGAAATACCTTCTGACCTATCTGAACGATTTGTAAAACAAAATAAAGTTATTAGAGATCTAAATATTAATATGATTAAACATATCACTGATAAATATATGAGTAGAAACTTAGTTGATAATTTCAAGCTTAATATCTTTAAGAGACTAAAAGGTTCAAGAACAGCTGCAGGATTTGCTGAACATAGATACTATACTCACAATAATCAAGAGATAGATGATGCTTGGCATCTTGGTATGGATTGGGCTAGTATCAAAAAAGCACCAGTAAAAATATCAAACCCTGGTACGGTTATATTCAATGAATACTTAGGTATCTATGGTAATACAATCATTGTAGATCATGGTATGGGACTATCTACACTTTATGCTCATGTAAGTTCAAGTGATGTAAATGCAGGAGATCAAGTATCAAAAAATCAAAAAATTGGAAATACGGGTTCAACAGGAGCAGTACTAGGTGATCATCTACACTTTGGGGTACTTATTCAAGGTATAGAAGTCAATCCAAAAGAGTGGATGGATAGAAACTGGATAAAAACAAGAATTACAAAAATATTAGATGAAGCTAAAAAAACAATTGATAACAAATAGGTATAACTAGCATGAAACAAAGAACTATAGCAAAAAGTGTAGAGATAGTTGGGGTTGGATTACACAAAGGTGTTCCTGTCAAAATGAAACTAGAACCACTTGATTCAAATACAGGGATAGTATTTTATAGAAGTGATAAAGGTGTAACTATACCGTTAACTCCAAATTATGTAGTAGATACAAAAATGGCTACAGTTATTGGTAAAGATGATGTCATAATATCTACTATTGAACATTTACTATCTGCAATTTATGCCTATGGTATTGATAATCTTAGAGTGATTTTAGATAATGATGAGATACCTATACTAGATGGCAGCTCTAGTGGTTATTGCATGTTAATTGATGAAGCAGGTATCAAAGAACAAGATGGGATAAAAAAAGCTATTAGAGTAAAAAAAGATATCGAAATTACTACAGAAAATGGGAAAAAAGTATCCCTAAAACCGTCAAATCATATTGTATATGATTTTTCTATAGATTTTGAGCATCCAAGTATTGGGCAACAACAATTTAAATTTGATTATTCAGTTGAACAATACAAAGAACAAATAAGTCGTGCAAGAACATTTGGATTTTTACATGAAGTACAATACCTAAGAAGTATTGGTTTAGCACAAGGTGGAACTTTAGATAATGCAATTGTATTAGATGAGGAAAAAGTTATCAATCCACATGGATTAAGATATGATGATGAATTTGTAAGACATAAGATCCTTGATGCTATTGGGGATATGTCATTGTTAGGCTATGCAATGATTGGTGAATACAATGCACATGCTGGAAGTCATCACTTAAATCATCTTCTAACAAAAAAACTTTTAGAAGATGAAGCTAACTTTGAAATTATAGATCTTGAAGAGGCTATTGATCATGCCCAAACTCTTGAAGTAGCATATGCCAAAGCCTAGTGTAGATATATTAGTAATATCTATTGCCAGTCCTATATTAGTAGGTATATATCAAGATAAACAATTAATTGATACTTTAAGTGATGATGGGAAGACTAGCGATGTTTTACCAATCATTTTTGAAGATATTATAAATCAATATACAATTAGTTCAATTACATATGTAAATGGTCCTGGAAGTTTTATGGCCATTAAAGTTGCATTTATATTCTTGAAAACCATTTGCATTACAAAAGATATTCCCTTATTTGCTATAAGTGGTTTTGAAGTAAATAACAACAGTCCTATTAAAGCACTTGGAAAAAAATATTTTTTTAATAGACAAGATGGTAAAATAGATATAGATTTTTTAAATGATACTACTCAATTATATCCATTTAAACTACCAAATATGCTGGATATGAATAAAATTCTTAGCTCAAATGAGCCAAACTATAATCTACCAGCAGTAAATTAATATACAGGAGATACTGTGACAATAACAGTACCAGCAACTAGTGCTAACCTAGGACCAGGTTTTGATACCCTTGGCCTTGCAATTAAGATGAGAAATAGTGTAACTATCAAACCATCAAACTTTCATAGCGTATCCCTTAAAGGTGAGGGCTCTAGAAACAATAAATTAAAAGACAATAATATGTTCGTTGCTATATTTAATGACTTTTTTTATAATCTAAATCAAAAAAGGTCCCATTTTAGATTTGAATTTTATAATGAGATTCCTCTTTCTCGTGGATTAGGTTCTAGTAGTGCTGTAATTACATCAGCAATTGCATCTGCATATGCAGTAGTTGGCGTAGAATTAAGTAAAGAAAAACTACTAAATTTAGCATTAAGTTATGAACCACATCCAGATAATATTACTCCTGCTGTGATGGGTGGGTTTACTGCCTCAACAATTGAAGACAATGAAGTAAAACTAGTTAAAAAAACCATGCCATCTAATATACAAGCTATTGTAGTCATACCAAATAGACCAATGTCAACAACACAATCAAGAAAGGCATTACCAACAAAATATTCAAAAGAGGAAGCAATATTCAACATCTCCCATTCATCTTTATTAACAGCAGCAATATTTAGTGAAAATTGGGACTTGCTAAAAGTAGCAGCACAAGACGCACTACACCAACAACATAGAATGAAGATTATGCCTGAATTATTTGAGGTACAAAAAGTAGCATTACAAAATGGAGCATTAATGTCAACACTATCAGGTAGTGGTTCAACTATGTTTAATCTAGTTCATCGACATGATGCAAAAAATATATGTAAAACTTTAAGAAAAAAATTCTCTCATTTTAATATTTTAATATTTGACTTAGATAATGATGGCCTAATTACAAAGGCTTAAGTGATAATTAGATAAAATTGCGATAAATAGATGAATCCTATTCGAATGTGTATATCTTGTAGATCAAGATTTGAACAAAATATTTTAATCAGATTGCAGTGCAAAGATACAAACTTATCACTATTTGATGGAAATGGTAGAAGTTTTTATATCTGCAGTACTTGCAGTACGGATACAAAAAAGATTCACAAAGCATTGTGTAGGCAATGTAAAAATAATAAAAAATACGAAATAGATCTTAAGGAGATTTTAGTAGATGTCAGATAAAGTAAAAGTATCAGAAGTAGCCGAAGAAGCAGGTGCTAGTAGCCAAGATATAATAAAAAAGGCAGCAGATTTAGGAATAGAATTAAAATCTGCGAATAGTACAGTAAGCTTTGAAGATGCAGAAGAGCTTGTAAACTATATGGTGACGGGTAAAAGTCCAAGACTTGAAAAACCTAAAGCAAAAAAAGAACCTAAAATTATTAAAAAAGTAAAAGTTGAAGTTAAAGCTGAAGAGCCTACGAAAACTGAAGA
>CAZWLA010000002.1:12808-48157 GCA_964633845.1 uncultured Arcobacteraceae bacterium
CCAAAAGTTGAAGTTAAAGCTGAAGAGCCTACGAAAACTGAAGAACCAAAAGTTGAAATCAAAAAGCCACTAGTAGCTATGCCAAGAAGAACAGGTGGTCTTAAAATTGTTAAGAAAAACAAACCAGCAGCAACAGCTACAACATCAAGAAAGAAAACTTTCGGTGATGCCTCAAGCAATCAACCAGCAGCAACTAAAACTGAAAGAAAATCTTTAAGTGAACTTCTTGGAAATGGTCCATCTTTAGATAATGTGTCATCTAGACCTAAGAAAGAAAAAAGAAAAATAGCAGCAAAAGCACAAGAACATGGTAAAAAACTTGATGTAACTAGCACAGGAGAATTTACTCAATCAAATGATTCAATTCTTGGTGAAGAAGTTATTTTAGATGATATGAACCTTCTAGAAACTTCTAAATTCTTACAAGAACAACCAAAGAAAAAACAAAATGATCAAATTAGAACTACTAGACCAAGTGCTTTTGGTAACAGACCAAGAGGACTTAAAAGAGGAAAGAAAAAGAAAAAATATACTAAACAAACAGAAGCAGCTGAAATTACAGAAGTGACAATCCCTAAAGAGTGTAGAATTTATGAATTTGCACAAATGATTGGAAAAACTGATGGAGATGTAATTGGTAAACTGTTTATGCTTGGAATGATGGTAACAAAAAATGATTTCCTAGGTGATGATGAGATTGAAATTCTTGGTGAAGAATACAATATTGAGATTACAATAAAAGATGAACTTGAAGAAGTAAACTATGAAGAAGCTTATGAAGAGGAAGAGATTGATACTACTAACTTTGTAAATAGACCACCTGTAGTAACAATTATGGGTCATGTTGACCATGGTAAGACATCTTTACTTGACAAAATAAGAAGCTCAAGAGTAGCCGCTGGTGAAGCTGGTGGAATTACTCAACATATTTCAGCATATACAATTAATAAGAATGGTGCTGATATTACTTTTGTTGATACTCCTGGACATGAAGCATTTAAAGCAATGAGAGTTAGAGGTGCTGATATTACAGATATTATCATTATTGTTGTTGCTGCTGACGATGGTGTAAAACCACAAACAATAGAATCAATAAAAGCTGCAAAACAAAGTGGAGCTCCAATTATTGTTGCAGTTAACAAGATGGACAAAGAAGCTGCAAATTTAGATATGGTTAAATCTGGTATGGCAGAGCATGATATGCTTCCAGCTGATTGGGGTGGAGATATTGAATTTATTCCAGTTTCAGCTCATACTGGTGACGGAATTGAAGATCTTTTAGAAACTATTCTGATTCAATCAGAAGTACTTGAATTACAAGCAGATCCAACTGCACTATGTAAAGCAACTATACTTGAGGGATCTACTCAAAAAGGTAGAGGTCCAGTTGCAACTGTAATTGTACAAAATGGTACGCTAAAAGTTGGTGACCCTATCGTTGCAGATACTACATTTGGTAAGGTTAAAGCACTTCTAAATGATCAAGGCAAACCAGTAAAAGAACTAGGATTATCACATACTGGTCAAGTAGTTGGTCTTAGTGAAGTACCTACTACAGGTGTATCGCTTGTAGCACAAAATAAGATTAATGAAGCTAAAGAGATTGCAACTACAAGAGCTGAACATGCAAGAGCTAAAGAGCTAAGTAAATCTACAAAAGTATCACTAGATGAGATGGCAGATCTTATTGCAGAAGGTAAAATCAAAGCTCTTCCAGTAATTATAAAAGCTGATGCTGGTGGATCTTTAGAAGCAATTAAAGCATCACTAGAATCTATTAAAAATGATGAAGTTAAAGTTAAAATACTAAGTGCTGCTGTTGGTGGAATTACTGAAGCTGATTTAGCACTAGCAAACGCAGGTGATAATACTATTATATTAGGATTCAATGTAAGACCTACAGGATCTGTTAAAAATAAAGCTAAAGCAGATGGTATTGAAATTAAAACATATTCAATCATCTATAACTTAATTGATGATATTAAAGATGCTCTATCTGGTATGATGAGTGCTATTGAAACTGAAGAAAACACTGGTCAGGCAAATGTACTTGAAACGTTTGTCGTACCAAAAGTTGGAACTGTTGCTGGTACTAAAGTTACTGATGGTAAAGTTATCAGAGGCGGTATGGCAAGAGTTATTAGAGATGGTGTTGTTGTATATACTGGTAAAATTGCATCACTTAAAAGATTTAAAGATGATGTTAAGGAAGTTGCAAACGGTTATGAGTGTGGTATTATATTTGAAAAATTTAATGACATACAAGTTAATGACTATATTGAAACTTTTATCATTCATACTCAAGCCCAAACAGTTTAAAGACTATATAGTATATGCAAGATAAGTCAATAAACCTACAAAGAACTGAATCTTTATTAGTAGAACTTATTCCTGAAGCATTAAGTACACTTAATGATAATAGAATTAGTTCACTACCTATTACAGATGTAAACTGTAAAAATGGAAAATATAATGCTATTGTATACTTTGACGGTTCAGACTTAGATGAGACTGAACTAAGAGAAGCTCAAAAACTTTTAAGAAAAGCTAATGGTAGACTAAAATCATACTGTCTTGCAAGTACTGGATGGTATAAGTGTCCAGACTTTAAATTTGTATGTGATGATAAAATTGAACAATCAAAAAGGTTAGAAGATCTTTTTGATAAAATTAAAAAATAGGATATTTTACTAAATGGAATCACTAGAAGAATCAATTAAAATTGTTGTTGAAGGGTGTGGAGTAAACTTATATGATATAGCTACATTAAAAGAGCATGATGATAATATTTATAGAATATATATATCATCACAAGATGGTATTACTCTTGAAAAGTGTACAGAAGTATCAAGAATGTTGTCTCCTATATTAGATATTGATGAGCCGATGCATGGTAAATATCGTTTAGAAGTAAGCTCTCCAGGTATTGAGCGAAAACTAAAAAAGATTCAGCACTATAAAGGTTCTATTGGATCAAATATAAGAGTAAAAGACTTTGCTACAGATAAACTTGAAGGTAAGCTATTAGATGCCACAGATGATCATATAGTACTTGAAACACCAAATGGCCATGAAACAATACCATATGATGAAATTTTAGCTGCATCAACATATATTAATTGGTAAAATAGGTATTATTTAGCATGTCTAATGCCAATTTTTTTATGCAAAAAGCTATAAATAAAGCTTGGCAATATCAATTATTAACATATCCAAATCCAGCTGTTGGTGCTACAATAGTTCAAGATGGCAAAGTCTTATCTTGTGAAGCACATATTAAAGCTGGTGGTCCCCATGCTGAAGTAAATGCTATAAAATCTGCATTTTTAATACTAAATCCATCTTCAAAAATCAATGAACTAAGCTCATCATCTGATATTCATAATTTTTTAATAAAATATCATAATAATGTATTTTCTACTTGTGATATCTATGTAACACTTGAACCATGTAATCATATTGGAAAAACTCCATCATGTGCATCACTACTTAAAGAACTAAATTTCAATAAAATAATAGTTGGAACACCAGACCCAAATAATAAAGCAGCAGGTGGTATAAAAACACTTGAAGATGCAAATATCAATGTTGAATTGATAAACAATAATGGATGTAAAGATCTTCTTATTCCATTTACAAAATGGAACAAAGATAAATTTATATTCTTCAAGTTAGCTATGAGAGAAGATGGTTCAATTGATGGTGGGTACATAACTACAAAAGAGTCTTTAACTCATGTGCACCACCTAAGAACATTGATTGACACACTTGTAATTGGGGGAAACACTGTTCGAATAGATCGTCCTACTCTAGATACAAGATTTATTAAGGATACTTTTAAAAATCCGAATATTTTAGTATATTCAAATGATAAAAACATAGATCAAACAATACCTCTTTTTCACATAGACAATAGAGATGTACTTATAGATAATTCACTGCAAAGCATTGATCATGATAAATTTATTATGATTGAAGGTGGATATAATCTACTAGAAATACTAAAAGATAAAATTGATATGCTAATGATATTTGTAAGCCAAAATAATCCTAGTAATACACTTTTTAACCACTCTACTTTGGGCTTTAAAATAGTACATGAAGACACTACAAAAGAAGATAAAATAATTTATATGATATAATAAAACTATTAAGGTAAATAGTTAGGAAGAGTTATGTCAGATCAAATTTTAAGTACATTAAATAGTGCTCAACAACAAGCTGCTCAACATATTGATGGGCCACTACTAATCTTAGCAGGTGCTGGTTCAGGTAAAACAAAAACAATCACTACAAGATTGGCATATCTTATCTCGATAGGTATAGACCCATCTTCAATCTTAACTCTTACATTTACAAATAAAGCTTCAACAGAAATGAGAGATAGAGCATTTAAACTTATTGATAACATTGCTTATCCACCTTTGCTTTGTACTTTTCATAAGTTTGGTTTATTATTCTTAAAATTTCATATTTCTAAATTAGGTAGAAAAAACAACTTTGTGATTATTGATACAGATGATAAAAAAAGAATATTAAAAAATATTGATAAAAGTTTAGCAACTTCAATGGTAGCCACTGAAATATCTAAATTTAAAAACTCTCTAATATCTCCAACTGATGCTAAATTAACAGCTCAGCAAGAGATCTACAGACAGGTTGCAAATATATATGAAATCTATGAAAATTATCTTGAAGAAAATAATTTAGTGGATTTTGATGACTTACTTCTTTTAACATATAAACTTTTAGATCAGAATAAAGAATTAGCATCTACTACGAGTGAAAAATACAAATATATAATGGTTGATGAGTATCAAGATACTAATGAACTACAATTTAAATTATTACAAAAGCTTTGTTCAAATCATAATAATCTTTGTGTAGTTGGTGATGATGATCAGTCAATTTATGGGTGGAGAGGTGCTACAATTAAAAATATTCTAAATTTTGATCAACACTTTGATGATGCTCTTGTTGTAAAACTTGAAGAAAACTACCGATCAACACATACAATATTAAAGCATGCAAATCTTTTAATTGAACATAATAGAGATAGACTAGGGAAAAAGTTAGTTGGCACAAGATCTCAAGGAAATAATCTAAAACTTTATGAATCACATGATGAAAATATAGAAACTAGAAAAATCGTTGATGATATAAAGACTTTAATAGATAGTGGTGTTAGTGGCTCAGACATTGCTATACTCTTTAGGGTAAATGCATTGAGTAGATCACTTGAAGAGGGGCTAGTAAAAGCTGGTCTAAATTATCAACTAATAGGTGGAATGAAATTCTACGAAAGAGCAGAGATCAAAGATTTAATTGCATACTTTAGAACAATTACAAATAAAAATGACAATTTCTCATTAAAAAGAATCATCAATAAGCCTAAAAGAGGTATTGGTAAAACAACTATAGATAAACTTGAAGCACAATCACTACAAGATGGAAGATCAATGTTTGCTATAATGAAAGAATATACACCTGAAGAATTAGCTGCTGTTGTTGGGAAAAAAAATAGTAGAACATTAAAATTTTTCTGTGCTACCATTGAAGATTTACAAGAGACACTTCAAACACAAAAGATGCGATTTATAGATAATTTTGAAGATGCCTTTGATTTTAAATCATCTTTCTTAAACACAGTTGATGGGGATGATAGAATTGCAAATATTGATGAATTTTATGGTTATCTTAGAGATTTCTTCCTTAAAGATTTAAGTCTAAATTTAGATGATTTTTTAAATGAAGTATCTCTTTCGAGCGAACAGGATGATTTAGCAAATTCAGCAATATCACTTATGAGTATTCATGCTAGTAAAGGTCTTGAATATAAGCATCTATTTATCATAGGACTTGAAGAAGGTTTCTTCCCTTTAATTGGGGATGGTAATGATATTGAAGAGGAAAGAAGGCTTGGATATGTTGCACTTACCCGAGCAATGGATGAACTAACTCTTAGTTTTGTACATAGTAGATTCTATAAAGGTAGAAGAACAATGCTTACAAAGAGTAGATTTTTAACAGAATCTGGTTTAATTCAAGGCTCTTTAACTATTGAAAAGAGTTCATCATTTAAAAAAGGTGATGTTGTAAAGCATAAAATTTTTGGAATGGGTAGAATTGAGTCTGTAAGCAAAGCAGGAAAAGAGTTTAAATTAAAAATTAACTTTGGTGGTTCCAAAAAGGATATACTATCAAATTTTGTAGAAAAAGTATAAAAAGTTATTTATCGTTAATATTTTCTTTGAACTTCTTCGTTAAAATCTAAATTTTATTAATCATTTACTAAATGTAAACTCTTTTCTAAAATTTATATTTTGCCTTGAACTTCTTTGAAACTAACAACTCTAAATAACTTTTACTATAGTAATAAAATATGCAAAAAAAAGGATTCTAAATGTATCAAATAGATAAAAATAAAAATAGAATTAATAAAGTAACACAAAAAACTTTTTCTGAACTTGGACTAAGAGAAAGAGAACACTTACAAGAATGGATAGCATATAATTCAGATGTATTTGGAGAAGATTTATTAATCATTCAAAAAGAATTTGCTAACTTTGATAAAACAAATGAAAGATTAGATCTTCTCGCATTAGATAAGAATGGTAATTTAGTAATTATCGAAAATAAACTTGATGATTCTGGTAAAGATGTAACATGGCAATCAATGAAATATGCTTCTTATTGTTCAGGATTAACAAAAGAAAATATTAAAAATATATTTCAAGAATACTTGGATAAATACTTCAATGGTCAAGATGCAAGAGAAAACTTATCTAATTTTTTTGATAGTGAAGACTATGATGAAATAATTTTAAATAATGGTTTTAGTCAAAGAATAATATTAGTTGCTTCTAAGTTTAGAGAGGAGGTTACTTCAACAGTATTATGGTTAATGAATTATAATCTAAAAATCCAATGTTTTAAAACAACTCCATATCAATTTAATGATCAATTATTTGTTAATTTTGAACAGATTATACCAACTAAAGATGCGGAAGATTATATGATAGGAATGGCTGAAAAAGCTCAAACAGAAATACAAAATCAAACTAAATCACAAAATAGGCATTTAGTCAGAAGTAATTTCTGGAAGCAATTATTAGAAGTAATGAATACTAAAAGTTCTTTATATCAGACAATTAGTCCATCTAAAGAAAATTGGATTAGTAAAGGTTCTGGAGTTAGAGGAATGGGTTATAACTTTGTTGCATCTGGCAAATATGCAAGAGTGGAAATCTATATCGATAGGGGTGATAAAAATGAAAATGAGATTGCATTTGATTATCTTTATGAAAGAAAAAAAGAAATAGAAGAACTCTTTAACAACAAATTAGTATGGGAAAGACTGGACACCGCAAGAGCCTGTAGAATTAAATTCGAAAAAGAATCTAATATATTTGAAGAGGAGCAATGGTCAAATATGATTGAGTTTATGACAGATGCAATGATTAATCTAGAAAGTACCTTTAAAAAATACTTATTAGATATTAATGGAAAATTAAAAGAATATGCAAAATAAACTATTTGTAGTTAACAAACCTATATTTATAAGTTCAAACTTTTATTTACGAAAGATAAAAAGAAAGTATAAGACTAAAAAAGCAGGTTTTTCTGGTACACTTGATCCATTTGCATCTGGATGTTTAATTGTAGCTTTTGGTCAATATACAAAACTATTTCAATTTTTAAAAAAGACACCAAAATCATATAGAACAACCATATGGCTAGGGGTTCAAAGTAGCTCTTTAGATATTGAAAATATATTTGATATAAATAGTGAATACAAAAAACTTTCAACTAAAGATATAAAGATACAACTTAATAATCTACTAGGAAAACAAACTTATCTACCACCTAAATATTCTGCAAAAAAAATAGATGGGAAAAGAGCATATACTTTAGCAAGAGAAGATATAGATTTTAAACTAAAAGAGATCACATCAAATATTTACAATATAAAATTTTTAAGCTATTGTCATCCATTTATTACATTTGATATTACTGTTAGTGAGGGTAGCTATATAAGAAGCATAGCCCAAATACTACTTGAAAAACTAGGTGCGGTTGGTACACTAAGTAGTCTTATACGATTAAATGAAGGAAAATTTATTTTTGATAGTGAAAAGGCATTAAATCCACTAGAGTATCTTGACTTACCGACAAATAATTATACAGGTACAAAAGAGTGGTTTGAACTTGGCAAAAAACTGAATATAGAATTTTTTGATAATAAAAATGATGGTGAATATCTAATTATTTTTGATACATTCTTTGCAATAATTGAGATCAAAGATAACGAGATAAAATATTTACTCAATAAGGTACAGCTAGATGATTAAAAAGTCATATGCAAAAGTAAATATATTTTTAAAGATAGCTGGCAGAAGAGATAATTATCATGAACTTGTTTCAAGATTTGTTAGAGTATTAAATCTGTATGATACTATAACTTTTAAACAAACTATTTGTGATGAATTTACATTAGAAGGTAACTTTGGTTGTGAAACTAAAAAAAATACTATCTATAAAGCATATAAAATTTTATCAAATAGCTATCCTATAGTAGAAAAGTATTTTAAAAATCATAAAGTAATGGTAGAAAAAATAATACCAGAATTTGCAGGTCTTGGTGGAGGCTCAAGCAACTGTGCTACATTTATACTTATGGTAAACGAAGCTTGCAAATTAAACTTATCAAAAGACCAACTAAGCCAAATTGGTGCTACTATTGGTGCAGATGTGCCATTTTTCATATATGAATATAATAGTGCCAATGTGACAGGTATTGGTGAAGTTGTAAAAAAATTTGATGAATCAATTTTAGATATAGAAGTCATAACACCAAATCTTAAATGTGACACTGGCGCTATCTTTAAAGAGTTTAGAAGTAAATTTTATAAAGAAATTTCCAAAGAGGAAGCTTCTAAACTATTAAATATCAATAGTTTGGACATATTAAATCAGCTTTCTATTGAAGAGGCAAATGATTTGTATATAGCAGCTAAAACTTGCAATCAAAAATTAAAAAAATATGAAAAAGAAGATTGGTACTTTAGTGGAAGTGGTTCTAGCTTTTTTAAGGTTAATGGATATAAAAAGGATATATAAGTGGCTAAGAAAAAAGTACAAAATAGACCAACACAGTTTTTAAATAAAAAAGCAAGTCATGAATATTTTATATTAGAAAAATTTGAAGCTGGAATTGTGCTAGAAGGTAGTGAGATTAAAGCGATTAGAGAAGGTAGAGTAAATTTAAAAGAAAGCTTTGTTCGTGTAATTAAAGATGAAGTATTTTTATTAAATATGCATATTACACATCTAAGTACTGCACATGCTATGTATAGACCAGATGAAAAAAGAGATAGAAAACTACTACTTCATAGAAAAGAGATAAGTAAACTTGAAGAAAAAGTAGCTAAAGATGGTCTTGCTATTGTAGTAACAAAATTATATTTTAATTCTCGTAATCTTGTAAAAGTACAAATAGCCTTAGCTCGTGGTAAAAAACTGCATGACAAACGAAACGATATGAAACAAAAAACAATGCAAAGAGAAACACAACAAGCTCTTAAAAATTATTAACTGCCAATAAAAGCATCTCATAATATAAAATTTGATAATATCTCTTTATGATGAATTATAAAGAAGAAATACAAAAATTAAAAGAGAAATTAGATGTGACCATAGTAGCTCACTTCTACCAAAGAGATGAAGTTTTTGAACTTGCTGATATAAATGGAGATAGCCTTGAATTAGCAAAGAGAGCAATGGCATCAAAAAGTAAATATATACTTTTTTGTGGTGTAGGCTTTATGGGAGAGAGTGTAAAAGTACTAAGTCCTGAGAAAACTGTAGTAATGCCAAGAATTGCATGTTGTGCAATGGCTAAAATGATAGATGTTGATTATTTTGATACAAATTTAAAGATTCTAAATGAAGCTGGAATATCAAATGATGATATTTTACCAATCACATATATTAATTCAAGTGCAGCAGTAAAAGCTGCAGTTGGAGAGATGGGTGGGTATGTTTGTACAAGTTCAAATGCCTTTGCTATTATCAAAAGAGGGCTAGAAAGTGGAAAGAAAATTTTCTTTGTACCAGATAGATGTCTGGGGCAAAACTTTGCAAATGACATTGGATTAAAATCAGCTGTAATTGGTATCAATTCAATTGAAGAGGTAAAGGATGCTGATATTATTTGTTATAATGGATTCTGTTCTGTTCATCAACTTTTTACTGTTGAAGATATAGAATTTTATAGAGAAAAATATCCTGATATCCTAATTGCAGTACATCCAGAATGTGATCCTGCAATTGTAGCACTTGCAGATTTTTCAGGTTCAACTTCACAACTAATCAAATATATTACAGGGCTTCCAGATGATCAAAAAGTAGCAGTTGGTACAGAGTACAATATGGTAAATAGACTAAGACCAAATAATACTTATGTACTAAGCTCTACAAAACCTGAGTGCCCTACTATGAATGAAACTACTATTGAACATGTTTACGAGACACTAAAAGCTATTGAGAGTGGTGATATTGTAAATGAAATCAAAGTAGATGATAAGGTTGCAAAATATGCAAAAATTGCACTTGAACGAATGTTTGAGGTATAAATGAGTACAAGAATATTATCAGGAATTCAACCAAGTGGAACAATCCATATAGGAAATTATTTTGGGATGATCAAAAAAATGATCGAATCTCAAAATGATGGTGAATTATATGCATTTATTGCATCATATCATGCCCTTACATCAGTAAAAGATAAAGACTTTTTACAAAAAAATACTTTTGAAGCAGCTGTAAATTTCTTAGCTTTAGGTATGGATCCACAAAAGTCTACATTTTGGGTACAAAGTGATGTACCTGAAGTTTTAGAACTTTATTGGATTTTATCAAATCATACACCTATGGGACTTCTTGAGCGTGCACATAGTTACAAGGACAAAACAGCAAGAGGTCTTGCTACTAATCATGGTTTATTTTCATATCCTGTTTTAATGGCTGCAGATATTTTACTATTTGATTCAAATATTGTACCAGTTGGAAAAGATCAAATTCAACATGTAGAGATGACAAGAGATATTGCAAATACTTTTAATAATACTTATGGTGATATACTAGTGATGCCAGAATCAAAAGTAGATGAAAATGTACAAAGTGTACCAGGTACTGATGGTGCTAAAATGTCTAAATCATATGGTAATACTATTGATATGTTTGGAACCAAAAAAGGTATCAAAAAACAAGTAATGAAAATCATTACAGATTCTAAGGAATTAGAAGATGTAAAAGAATATGAAAACTGTAATGTTTATAAGTTATGTGAATTATTTATGAATACTGATGAATTATTAGAACTACAACAAAGATATGCTACACCAGGTGAAGGATATGGTCACTTTAAACTTACATTATTAGATAAAATAAATGAGCACTTCGCACCATATGCTCAAAAAAGAGAACACTATCTAAATAATCCAGATGAAGTTAGAGATATTATGGCTTATGGAGCTTCTAAAGCTAGAAAAGAAGCACAAGAAAAAATTAAAATAATAAGAGATGCAGTTGGATTGTAATGAAATAGCATCTCTGCTAGCTTCAAGAATTAAAGATGATCAATTTACTACACTAAAAGAGTTACCATCACCATCACTTTTTAAAGATATACACAAAGCTACCCAAAGGGTTGTAGAAGCCATCAATAGAAAAGAACAAATCACTATAGTAGGTGATTACGATGTTGATGGAATTGTATCTACTACCATTATGGTTGAATTTTTCAAAAAACTAAATATTGATGTAGATTGGATTGTACCAAACAGATTCAAACATGGATATGGATTATCACCACAAATTGTAGAACAGATTCATACAGGACTAGTAATAACTGTAGATAATGGTATAAGTGCTACTAGAGCCGCGCAACTTTGTAAAGATAAAGGGCTTGATCTAATTATTACAGATCATCATACAGTAGGAGAAGAGATTCCAAATTGTTTTGCTATTATAAATCCTAAACAACATGACTGTACCTTCCCATATAAAGATATATGTGGAGCACAAGTTGCTTGGTACTTTTGTGCAAGCATTAAAAATGATTTAAATGCTAATATAGATCTACTAGACTTCTTTGATATATTATCTATTGCAATTGTCGCAGATGTCATGCCAATGCGATCTTTAAATGCAGCAATGGTAAAAAAAGGTCTTAAACAACTAGCATCAAGTAATAGAACAGCCATATTAACTTTAAATAATCACATTAAAAAATCAAGCCTAAATGAGGAGGATATTGGCTTTACAATTGCTCCACTATTAAATAGTTCTGGAAGAATGAAAGATGCTTCTATTGCAGTTGAATTTTTACTATCAACAGATCCTATAGAAGTTAATAATATCTTTGAGCATTTAAAGAATTTAAATGCTGCGAGAAAAGAGGAACAAAATACAATTTACAAAGAAGCATTGGAGCAAGTAGATTATACTGCTGATGTAATAGTTGTAGCAAGTGAAAATTGGAATGAAGGTATTATAGGAATAGCAGCAGCAAAACTATGTGAAAAATTTAAAAAACCAGCATTTGTATTTTCAATAAATAAGGATACTGCAAAAGGTAGTAGCAGATCAATTAATGATGTAAGTTTATATGAACTATTACAAACTATCTCTCATACAACTATAGGATTTGGTGGACATAAAGGTGCTGCTGGAGTAGTTGTAGAGACAAATAAACTACAAGAATTTAAAAATGAGATCAATAACTCTATAAAAACTTTTTCAAATAAAGATATTATACTTAGAAATAAACATTTTTGTTCATTAGATACATATAATGTAGATTTGAATCTTTATAATATATTAGAAGATTATAGACCATTTGGTCTTGAAAATGAATTACCTATATTTAAATTTAATAATATCAAAATTTTAAAACACTACTATTTAGGAAAAGAACAACTGCATCAAAAACTTATTTTAGAAAATAATATTGAACTATTGTTATTTAATAACAGTGATTTATTAAGTGATTTAAAAATAATTAATTTTACAGCAACTATCTCTTTAAATGAATTTAGAGGGAATATTTCTATAAATTTAATTGCCAAAGAGATTATGTAACTTTAATATAGCTTAAATTAAGTGGTTTTTAATTAAACTATCCTTAAATTAAGGCTCCTGTAAGTATTAAGCCACTATAATGCCGAACTTATAAAAAATGAAGGTAATAAATATGAAATTTACACAAATGGCAAATAAAGCTGACAGATCTAGAGATTGGATCGTTGTTGATGCTGAAGGTAAAGTATTTGGTAGAATTATGACTGAAATTGCAACAATTTTAAGAGGTAAAAACAAAGTTGATTTTACTCCTACAATTGATTGTGGTGATTATGTTGTAGTTATCAATGCTTCAAAAGCAGTATTTACTGGTAATAAACTAGCAACTAAAAACTACTACACTCACTCTGGATACTTTGGTTCTACTAAGACTCATAAAATGTCTGAAATGTTAGAAAATAACCCAGAAAGATTATACAGATTAGCAGCAAGAGGTATGTTACCTAAAACTGATCTTGGTAGAAAAATCATTAAAAAATTAAAAGTATATGCAGGTTCTGAGCATCCTCATACTGCACAAGTTAAAGGACAATAAGTATGGCAAAAGTATACGCAACTGGTAGAAGAAAATCAGCAATCGCAAAAGTATGGCTAGAAGCTGGTAAAGGTGAAATGACTATAAATGGTGTATCTTTAGATGCATGGCTTGGTGGTCACGAAGCTATTAAAAAAAGAGTTAAGCAACCATTAGAAGTTTCTAAGCAATTAGAGTCTGTTAACTTAACGATCAAAACACTTGGTGGTGGTTATTCTGCTCAAGCTGATGCTGTAAGACATGGTATCTCTAGAGCTTTAGTTGCTTTTGATGAGCAATTTAGAACAATCCTTAAGCCATATGGACTTCTTACAAGAGATTCAAGATCTGTTGAAAGAAAGAAATACGGAAGAAGAAAAGCAAGAAGAAGCGGTCAGTTCTCAAAGAGATAATGGTTATTCCTTTTTCTATAAAAAAGCTAAAAAGATTTTTCTTTTTAGCTTTTTTTATTTCTATAGTAACTGCAAATGCATCTGTATTAAATTTAAGTATATCTTCAAATCCAAGCAGAATAAACCCTATACTAGCATCCGATAGTGCTAGTAGTGAAATAAGTGCTTGGATTTTCAATGGTCTATTTAAATATGATAAAGATGGAAATATTACAAATGATTTAGCTTCAAGCTATAAATTTATAGATAACAAAACACTACAAATCAATCTAAAACAAAATGTAAAATGGCATGATGGTACACTTTTTACAGCAAATGATGTTATCTTTACATACAACAAAATTATTGATCCAAAAATCTTTACATCTTTAAAGTCATCTTTTGCATATGTAAAAAGTGTTGAAAAAAAAGATAACTTTACAATCATAGTTAAATATAAAGAGCCATATTTTAAAGCATTGAATATTTGGATGAGTGGAATATTGCCATACCATATTTTAAAAGATGAACAAGATCTAATGCGATCAAAATTTAATAAAAATCCAATTGGTACTGGACCATATAAATTAAAATCACTAAAAACTTCAAGCGATATTGAACTTTTAATAAATGAAAACTATTTTGATAAAGTGGCAAATATCAAAAAAATTAAATATAAATTTTTAGCTGATCCTACTACAACATTTTTTATGTTAAAACAACAAAACCTAGACCTAGGATCTCTTACACCTCTTCAAACAGATAGACAAATTGATAAGCAGTTTAAAAACAACTATAAGATAGTTGAGCAGCCAAGTTTTGGCTATACATATATGGGATTTAATCTTTCAAACAAAAAATTAAAAGATATTAGAATACGAAAAGCACTAAGCCTAGCAGTAGATCGTCAAGAATTAGTAGATATATTATTTTTTGGTCATGGAAAAATTTGTACAGGGCCATTTTTACCTGATACTTTTGCATTTAACGATAAAGTAGAAATACCAAAACAAAATATAAAAAAAGCATTAAATCTTTTAAAAGAAGCTGGTTATGATGAAGATAATCCATTTGAATTTGAATTAGTTACAAATGCAAATAATTCTACAAGAGTATATGCTGCTCAAATTTTACAATACCAACTAGAAAAAGCTGGTGTAAAAATGAATATTCGTATTATGGAATGGCAAGCCTTTTTAAATACAGTTGTAATGCCAAAAAAATATGAAGCTATACTTCTTGGATGGGGACTTTCACTAATGCCTGATGCAAAACCATTATGGCATAGTCAAAGTAATAAAAAAGGTGGATTCAATCTAGTAAACTATAATAATAAAGATGTAGATATACTGATAGAACAAGGAGCAAAAACTATAAATAGAGAAGAGTTAAGTAAAATATATAAAAGTATATTTAAAAAGATTACAAGTGATCTACCTTATCTATTTTTATATATTCCAAATTCAATAACTGTAGTAAATAAAAATATACAAAATATAGAACCTGCTTTAACTGGAATAATGCATAACCAAAATGAATGGATAAAACCATAAGGATAAAAATGAATAAACAAGACACTATAATACTTTTTGATTTAGATGGAACACTAATAGATAGCACAGATGCCATTTTAGAATCTTTCCATTTTGCTTTTAAAGATCAAGATTTTAAATTTGATGGATCTGATCAAGATATCAAAAATGAGATTGGTTATCCTCTTGATATTATGTTTGACACATTAGGTGCTCCACAAGATAGAGTATGGGATTTTGTAGATTCATATAAAAGTCACTATAGATTAATAGCACAAGATAAAACTACTTTACTTGAAGATGCATTAGAAGCTGTACAAGAGGCTAATAAAATTGCTAGACTAGGTGTAGTAACAACTAAGACTACACAATATTCTATCCCACTACTTAAAAACTTTGGTATTTTAGACTATTTTGAAACGATAATTGGTAGACAAGAGGTAGAAAATCCAAAACCACACCCTGAACCTATACTAAATGCACTAAAAAATATGAATGCAATAGGACATAAAAATTGCTATATAATTGGAGATACAAAACTAGATCTAATAGCAGCAAACAAAGCTAAAATCAAGTCTGTTGGGGTATTGTGTGGCTACGGACAAGAACTAGATCTAAAGCAATATACTCAAAATATTGCTACAAATTCTCTCAACGCAATAAATTTAATAAAGCATACCCTAAACTAAAGCAATTTATAAGTTGATTTAACATAAAATCAGAGACAAACATTAAAAAAAGCATCTGATGCTTTTATTACTATTAGGAGAAACTATGTTAGAAATTAGATGGCACAGTAGAGCTGGACAAGGTGCCGTAACAGGTGCTAAAGGTCTTGGTTCTGTTGTTGCTGAAACTGGGAAACAAGTACAAGCATTTTCATTTTACGGTTCTGCAAAAAGAGGAGCGGCAATGACTGCTTATAACAGAATTGATGATAACAAACTATTAAATCATGAAAGATATATGGTTCCTGATTATGTATTTGTAATTGATCCAGGTTTAGCATATACTGATAACATCACTGAAGACTGTAATGAAAATACAAAATATATTATTACTACTCACCTTACTGATAAAAAAGAGTTAATCAATATGATTCCTGCTTTAGAAGGAAAAGAAGATCAAGTATTTATTGTAGATTGTTTAACAATTGCTCAAGAAACTATTGGTAGACCTATTCCAAATACTCCTGTACTTGGTGCATTTATGAAATTAAGTGGTATGTTTGAAATTGAAGTATTCAAAAATGCTATGAAATCTGTACTTGGGAAATTACCTCAAAAAATTATTGATGCGAATATGCTAGCAATTCAACGAGCATATGACGAAGTGAAATAAGGAGATATTATGGCTAAAGATAAAAATGAAAATTTAGATAGAGTTGTTCCTCAGTTAACAAGTATACCAGATCAAAAATCTGTATTTGATATGGGTTGGGATGAATTAGTACCTGGTGCAGCATGTTTTTCATTCAATGAAGATATTGACCATACAGTTGTAGATGTACAGCCAGAAGATAGAATCTATGCTGAAACAAATTCAATTAACAAATATGTTGGTGACTGGAGAGTTGTAAAGCCAGTATGGAAAGCTGATCTATGTATTGATTGTCAAAACTGTTGGTTATATTGTCCAGATACATCTATTATCTCTAGAGATAAAGAGATGGTTGGTATTGATTATGATCACTGTAAAGGATGTGGAATATGTTCAGAAGTATGTCCTACAAATCCAAAATCACTAGTAATGTTTGTTGAAACTATGAAAAATGAAGAGGCACTAATGCAGTGGCCAGAGAAAGAAGGTAAATAATATGAGTAAATTAAAAACAGGAAACTCAAGAGTAATGGAGCTTAATACTGTTGAAGTATGGGATGGAAATGTTGCAAACTCGCATGCTTTAAGACAAGCAAGTGTTGATGTAGTTTCTGCCTATCCTATTACACCATCAACTGGTACAGTTGAAGGTTATGCATCACATAAAGCAAATGGTTATGTAGATGGTGAAATGATCATGACAGAATCTGAGCATGCAGCAATGTCTGGATGTATTGGTGCTGCTGCTGCAGGTGCTAGAACTGCAACTGCTACATCTTCTCAAGGTCTTGCACTTATGGTTGAGACACTTTATCAAGCAGCTGGTATGAGAATGCCAATTGTATTATGTCTAATCAACAGAGCATTAGCTGCTCCACTAAATGTAAATGGTGACCACTCTGATATGTACTTAGCAAATCAATCTGGTTGGATCTCAATTGATGCATGTAACCCAGAAGAGTCTTATGATCTTGTACTTTGTGCATTTAAAATTGCAGAGAATAAAGATGTAAGACTACCAGTAATTGTTAACCAAGATGGATTCTTAACTTCACACAAAGCTCAAAATGTTAGAGCTTTATCTGATGAAGTTGCACATGAATTTGTTGGTGACTACTTAGAAATCAACTCTATGCTTAACTTTGATAAACCTGTAACTCATGGTGTACAAACAGAATCTGACTGGCACTTTGAACATAAAGCAAAACAAAATAAAGCTATGATGGAATCTCCAAAAGTTATCCAAGAAGTATTTGACGAGTATGCTAAAGTAAGTGGTAGACAATATAATATGATTGAAACACATATGACAGAAGATGCTGATGTAATCTTAATTTGTATGGGTACTACTTATGAAACTACTTGTGTAACTGCTGATAAATTAAGAGCTGAAGGTAAAAAAGTTGGCGTTATGATGCCTAGAGTATTTAGACCAACTCAACTAGAAGCTTTTGTAAAAGAATTAGGAAATGCTAAAGCAGTTGTATGTATGGACAGATCAGCTCCTGGTGGACAAACTGGATTATTATACAATGACGTTTCTGCTGCATTATTCAATACTGATAAAAGACCATTATTAACAAATGTTATTTATGGTCTTGGTGGTAGAGATATCAATGTTGAAAACTTATCTGGTATCTTTAATGATGCATTAGCAAATGTTGAAGCAGGTAAAATATTAAATGGTGCTATCCAACAATGGGTTGGAGTAAGAGGGCCAGAATTAAAATACTACAGCGTAGAAGGATAAAAGATGAGTTGTATTACAGGTGGATGTGCTCCACAAGGAAATAAAGAAATTAAAAACTTAAAATCTTTCTCTACAGCAGCAGAAAGATTTGAAGGTGCTCACGTACTATGTCCAGGGTGTGCTCACTCTATTATTGTAAGAGAGATCTTAAATGCTACAAATGACAACTTAGTTGTATCTGCATCTACTGGATGTCTTGAAGTTTGTACTGCTATCTATCCACATACTTCATGGGATTGTTCATGGATTCATATTGGATTTGAAAACTCTTCAACTGCAATTGCAGGTGCTGAAGTAGCAAATAAAGCATTAAGAGCAAAAGGTAGAATTTCTGCTGACACTCCAGAGCCAAAGTTTGTAGCATTTGGTGGTGATGGTGCTACTTACGATATTGGATTCCAATGGATTTCTGGTTGTTTTGAAAGAGGTCATGACATGATGTATGTATGTCTTGATAATGAAGTATATGCAAATACTGGTGGTCAAAGATCTTCAGCTACACCTATTGGTGCAACTGCAACTACTACACCAGCAGGATCACACTCATATGGTGAAAAGCAACACAAAAAAGATATGCTTCAAATTATGGCAGCACATGGCTCTCCATATGTAGCACAAATCGCTCCAAATAAATGGAAAGATATGGTTAAAAAAATTCAAAAAGGTTTTGATACTAAAGGTCCTGTATACATTAATGCAATGTCAGCTTGTACTACAGAGTGGAAGTTCCCAATGCACCAAACAATTGAAGTATCTGATATGGCGGTTGATTCATTAGTATTTCCATTATATGAGATTATTGATGGTGCTGAATTAAATATTACTTATAGACCAAAAAATATTGTATCTGTAAGAGATTACTTAGCGGTTCAACCAAGATTTAAACACCTATTCAAACCTGAATATGAGCATATTATTGCTGAGAAGCAAAAGCTTGTAGATAGAGATTGGGAAAGACTACAAAGAAGAGAAGAAGCAAGAGTTTAAAAGAGAAATCTTTACTCATCTTCTTCGTTAAAACCAAAATTTTTAGCACTCGCTTACATAAGTAAGCTCCTTTGCTAAAATTTTGGCTTTGCCTCAAATCTAAATAAAGCTTTCTCTTTTAAAGTAAGATAGTTTCACTTTAATAATATTTCATAAAATCAAATACTATACATTTTTTAGATAAAATTCTTCATGCAAGAAACTTATTCATTTCCACTTTATAGACCACCAGCAGAAGCTAATAGTATAATAATTCAAGTTACTAATGGTTGTAGTTATAATCAGTGTACATTCTGTTCTATGTATATCGATAAAAAATATACTATAAATACTCTAGATGAAATATATAAACAAATAGATTATTTTTCATTACAAAATCCAAATGCAACAAAAATATTTTTAGCAGATGGAGATGTATTGGGTAT
This sequence comes from uncultured Arcobacteraceae bacterium, assembly GCA_964633845.1. GTDB lineage: Bacteria > Campylobacterota > Campylobacteria > Campylobacterales > Arcobacteraceae > JADHTT01. The sequence continues at coordinate 32,872 of CAZWLA010000002.1, forward strand.
AGACACAAATATTATACTTGAAATACTAAAATATTTACAAACAAAATTTTCTAAGCTTAGAAGAGTATCCACATATGGATCAACACAAAATATATTAAATAAAACAGATGAAGAGCTAAAACTTTTAAAAGAAAATAAACTAAGCCTAATTTACTATGGTATTGAATCAGGAAGCGATACTATACTGGAAAAAATAAATAAAGGTGTAAACTCACAAGAGATTATTGATACTATTAAAAAGATTACCGCTGCTAATATAAAAGTATCAGCAACAGTTATACTAGGTCTTGGTGGTATTGCTTACTCAAGAGAACATATATTACATAGTGCAAGAATAGTTAATGAAACCCAAATAACATATTTATCTACACTTCAACTTGGACTTGACGATAGCATCAAAGATAGATTCTTTAAAAACTTTAGTGATTATTTTGCATCTACTGATTATGATATTATTAACGAGCAAAGAGAGTTTATAGAAGCTATAAACCCTACAAATAAGATAATATTTAGATCAAATCATGCATCAAATGCTATTCATCTATCAGGAACTCTTCCTAGAGATAAAGGAAAACTTATAGATCAACTAGATGTGGCAAAAATTATGGGTAATGAGATTATTATACCTATAAAATATAGAGGATTTTAATTAAAACTTATAAGAGATACCCGTCTTAGTAGATAGGTCAGATTTATCTATTCCACTTGCAGGTTTTGAATCATACATATGGTTTACACTAATCACTAAATCAAGTGTCTTTGTAATTACAAATGATAATTGTGCTTTTTGTGAAATATGATAATCACTGGCATTATCAAGTCTTGGTTGATAGTATCCATTGTATGTAAACTTATTGTTATTCTCGAATTTTTGATTATATGATATATAAGAGTTTATGGATTCAAAACTACTTTTAACACTATCTTCATCTAATTTTGTATTAAATACACCTAATCCAAAAAATACGCTACTCTCATTTTCTAAATTCATTTTATATCTAGCACCAATACCACTTAAGTATCTTGATTTAATAGATCTAAATGTATCTTTTTGTGCCTGAAAAAATAGTTCATAGTTTAATGAAGGATTATTACTTGTTCGTATATGTCTTAAGTGTACAAAAGTTTTATCTGTATTTTTAATACCTTTTGACTCTCCATATTCATGATCTAGTAAAATCATATTAGCATTATCTATATTGTAAAATGTACTTTTAAAGCTAAGAGATGTAGTTGTTACATCACTATTTCCTGATTTTGTACTGCATGAAGCAGCAATTTGTGATTTTGACTCTTCTTTGCCTGTAATTTCAATTGGCTTAATACTTACTATTGCTAATGCACTTGAAGCAAGCAGTATAGATCCTAATAATATTTTTTTCATAATTAGCAATCCTTTTTATTTAGCATTTGTTTTAATAAAGAAAAAACCTTTCTCTTTACCTATTTCTATAGTACCAGTAATATTCCAATAACCAATTTGTTTTAATTCAAAACTATCACTTTTACCGTTTTTAAACTCTAGCCTCTTATCATTTTCATGTGTTGTAGCCATAGTAACAAGCATATTAGTTTTTACATTTTTAATACAGTTACCATCTTTATCAGTAATTTTAACTTCAAAATTATTTGTACCTGGTTTTAATATATTTTTTCTAATCTTTCTTTGAGAAATTGCTCTTTGCGCCAAAAATACATCTTCATGCGTGATACCCTTAATCACTTCATCATTAAATTTAAATTCAATATAATACTTACTATTAAGTCTTGCATTTGATAATACTATATCATTATAATTATTATCAATATTATGGTATGTACTCAAAAATGAATTATCATCATCTTTACCTACACCTGCTTGCATAGTCATATATACCGTCCATATAATTAATCCAAGACCAGATACAAATTTAGCTACAAATATCGTATATAGTAGCCATTTATTCATTGGCTTTTTTGTTCCCATTATTTATACTTTCTTTGTCTCATAATAATCACTGCGTATGCAACAATTCCAAATACTACAAGTGAATACATAAATACTTTCCATATACTACTTGCCGTTTTGCCACCACTTCCTATGCTAGATTTTAATTCTATACCTTTGTGTTCAGCTAAGCTATCTGCAATCTGTGCTATACCATTTAAGGTCGCAGCACTAGTTTTTGCAAATAGTGAATTTTTATCTTTTGATGCTAGAAGTGGTATTACATATCCATCTAATATATCATCTTTATCTAATTTAGCCATTACATCTTTTGAAGCTAAAATAGAAGCATATTTTTGATCAATTGCTAGAACTAATATTGCATATGCTTTTTTAGATGATAAAGAGCTTATAAGATTACTTTCAAACATTTTCATCATATCTCTTCTTTGTTCTCTTGGTAATGCTGGATCAATACCATTGTTCTCTATGATATATGCATGTATATTTACTCCAAGTCTCTCCTTAGCTTCTAATCCAATTTCATTAATTTTATCTTGTGCTCTTTGGTCTATTAAACCATCATGCTTTAAAATTACATTATTTGCAAAAAGTGTAGTAAAAGCTAATGTAAGCATTAGTAAAAGTTTTCTTTTCAATATATTTTCCCTATATTATTTTTGCTATTATATCAAAAATAAACAAAATAAAAAAGGGGAGATGCTCAAAGCATCTCCCCTTCTCTTTATTATTTTGACTATTTAATCAATTAACCTACAAATACTCTTGTAGGATCTAAGTATGATAAATAGATTGTAGAAACAGCAGCAACTACTAGTAACCATGCGATAACTTTTTCCATTTTATATCCTTACTTATTTGTTCTATGATTAATATTCTCAAGACTATTCATCTTAAGAGCATTTAAATCTTGATTAACTTCATAAAAGTTAGTAGCATTTGCAGCTTGAGTTCCAATACTAAGAACAGTTAAAACTCCTAGAATTGAAAGTAATAATACTACAGCAACTAAAAAACCTGATATACCATGCATGAAAGAGAATATACCTCTTTCATTTTCATTCATTTGTGTATTTCCAGCCATATTATTCTCCTAAACTTCTAAGGTAGTTAGCAACTGCTTTACCTTGAGTATCAGTTAACATACCTTCAAATGATGGCATTGTACCAATTGATGATTTTTTACCATCTTTAAGTACAGATGCAACTAACGCATCATCATAAGATCTGATATTTGGTCCAACGTACTCGATTCCGTTTCCATCATCACCATGACATCCAGCACAAGCAGCATAAGATGCAGGTGCTTCACCCTTAAATCCATCAGCTACATACTCAGCAATTGCTTCTACATCTGCACCTGCTGCCATACCTGCAGGCATACCACCTGGGAATGCAGTTTTAAAGTTGTTTGCACCATTATTAATAACTTCAATTACAGAAGCTTTAGAGATTCTTTTTGTTAAATCTTGTGCTTTACCTTCAATACCTTCAGCATCTACACCATGACATGGTGAACATTGTACTAAGTATACAGACTCACCCATTGCAGTTAATTCAGCTGATGTAATGTTGTTCCACTTAGCTTCAAATTTAGCTTGATGCTCTAAAGTTTCTTCATTCCATTGTCCAATTTGTGAAAATTGATTTGTTGGGTATCCAATAAAGAAATACCATAACATCCATAAAATTGTACCGATGTATGCTAAAGCCCATCCACTTGGTACTGGATTTTTGTATTCACCAATTCCATCCCAATTTTCTTCAGCTAACTCACCAGTAGCCGTATCATTTTTAATTTGATTAACGTACTTTAATGCTACAAATACTGTAATACCGATAATCGCTAATCCAGCAAGCATTGTAAGGTCATTAATATAATCTTCACCTAGATTAAAAGAGTCACCTGCTACAAAGTAAGTTCCTGCCATTAATGCTACGATAAGAATAATTCCACCTATAACCATAGACTTCATACTATTTTTCTCCTTTTTCGTTTTCTTTTGTTTCTCTTTCTTCTAAAGGTTCTTGGTCATATGAATCATCATGAACTATACTCGTATATTTTTCATAATCTCTCTCACCTGTTTTTTGTCTTTTATACATTGAGTATACATAGCTATAAAATATAACTGTAACAAATAACATGATGAAAAATTTCCCATACCCTTGTATAGTCATCCATGTATCATAATCTAATTCCAAGAAACAACCTCTATTTTAAAGAATTTAAATATGCAATTAATGCAACAATCTCAGGAATCTCACCATTTGCAACGGCATTCTTCACATCTTGATTTTTCATATCAGCAACAATAAGCTTTGCATCTTCTAAAGCAGCAGCTTTAGCTTCAGGCCATGAACCTAATGCTGGCATACCTTCTTGATCATAAGGTACAGCAAACACTTGCTTTTGTGTATTAGCATTTGCATATGCAGTTGCTACATCAGCTTTATTGTCAAACATATGTGGATATGCAGGCATAACTGTACCAGGTACAACAGATGCTGGATCCATCATATGATTTTCATGCCAGTCAGTAGTTCTATAATTACCAACTCTCATTAAATCTGGACCAGTTCTTTTTGATCCCCATAAGAATGGTCTATCATAAGCATACTCACCAGATAATGAATACATACCATATCTATCAGTCTCAGACTTAAATGGTCTAATTAACTGCGAATGACAAGCATTACAAGAATCTTTAATATAAACTTGTCTACCTGCTAACTCAAGTACAGAGTATGGTTTAGTACCTACTACTGGTTGAGATTGTTTAGCAAAATCAGGAATTACTTCAATAATACCTGCGAATGAAACTGTTAAAAATACTGCTACCGCAAAGAAAAACGGTCTTTGTTCTAACCAATGAAACATATTTTCCCCTTTCTCTTAAGCGCCCATAGGCGAAGCATTTGTAGGCTCTTTATCAAGCACTCTACCACAAGTTGCAGTTTTGTACATGTTGTAAGCAAACATAAAGAATCCAATTAAGTACAGTAATCCACCTACAGCTCTAATAGTGTAGTAAGGTTGAAGTACATTAACAGTATCAATAAATGAGTAAACTAGTGAACCATATTCATCATAAGCTCTCCACATCATACCTTGTGTGATACCAGCGATCCACATAGATGTAAAGTAAAGTACGATTGCAACAGTTTGTAACCAGAATTGAGTCTCCATAAGTGACTTAGAGTAGATTTCTCTTTTGTACATTCTTGGAGCCATGTGGAATAGTGCAGCCATAATCATGAATACAACCCATCCTAGTACACCATCATGTACGTGACCTGGAATCCAGTCAGTAAAGTGAGCAATAGCATTTACAGATTTAATAGCTTGAATTGGTCCTTCAATAGTTGATAACATATAGAAAGTAGAAGCCATAATTAAGAATTTGATTAATGGATTAGTTTGTAACTGTCCCCACTCACCTTTCATAGTAAGAAGCATATTAATAGCTGAACCCCATGATGGTAAAATAAGTACAACAGACATAACAGAACCCATAGTTTGCATCCAATCTGGAACCGTAGAATAAACTAAGTGGTGACCACCAGCCCATACGTAAACAAACATTAATCCCCAGAATGCAGCAATAGATAATTTATAAGAATAAACATTTTGCCCAGACTCTTTTGGTAAGATGTAGTATATCATTGCAACAATTGGAGTTGTAAATACGAAACCAACTGCATTATGTCCATACCACCACTCAACTAGTGCATCATTTGTACCAGCATAAGCAGAAATTGAATGCATAACACTACTTGGAGCACCATCTGCAAATAGCATAGTAGGAACTTCCATATTGTTAAATAAGTATAACATTGCAACTGCTAAGAATGCACCAATGTAATACCAAATAGAGATATATAAAGTTCTCTCTCTTCTAATACCAATTAGACCGAAGATTGAGATTCCCCATAAAACCCACCATACAACTACAAGTAAATCTAGTGGCCACTCTAATTCAGCATACTCTTTTGAAGTAGTGATACCTGCAAGTAAAGTTACAACTGCTAATAAAATTGTAATAAAGTATAATACAAAGTGAAGCTTAGCTACACCCATTAAGAAAGGTGATTCTTTTAAAGAAACCTTTAAAACTCTTTGCGCGATGTAATACCACGTCGCGAAAATACCAGAAAGAGCAAAACCAAATGCCACACCATTTGTGTGTAAAGGTCTTAATCTTGAAAAAGTACCATATTCCCCAGCTAAGTTGTTTAGCTCCGGAAATGCTAGTTGAAATGCTAAAATAACACCAACAAGCATACCAATAATACCAAATAAAATAGTTGCAAAAGTAAATGCTTTTGCAATACTGTAATCATAATCGATTGCTGTACTATTTGACATTAATATCCTCCTAAAATTAAATTTGTAAAGTCACAAAATCGTCACTTATCAAGCAAATTATAGCGACTTATAGTTAAATTTAGGTTAAAAATGTATAATTTTTTATTAAGTTTAAGTTAAGAGTTACTTTTTTTGCTATTCTGTTGCTTCTTTTCTCGCTTAATTGCATCATTCAAATCATCTGGTGAATCAAAGAGTAATCCACTATTTTGCTTCTCTGCATCATCAAACTGTCCACTTTTTGCACCCCAAATTACAAAACCAAGTACAGCCATACTTAAAATAAGTCCAAATGTTAATTCCATTATTAATATACCATTCATCTAATTTTCCTTTTTAATTCTTAAAGAGTTTCCTACTACTAGCAATGAACTTAAACTCATAGACAAAGCAGCCACTAAAGGTATCACATATCCTAATACTGCAAGTGGGATTGTCACTATATTATAAATAAGAGATATTGCTAAGTTTTGCTTAATAAACTTAAATGTCTTTTGTGAGATTTTAAAACTATGCAATAATCCATCAAGTGAATTATCTAATACTACAATATCACTAAGAGATATACTTACATCTGCTCCACTTTTCATAGCTACTGATATGTCTGATATTGCTAATGCTGGAGCATCATTAATACCATCACCAACCATAACTATTATTTCACCATCTTCTTTTAGTTGTTTAATATAGTCTGCTTTATTAGCTGGTGTCATATTTGCTTTGTATTCATTGATATTAAGTTGCTTAGCAACTTTTGATGCAACATGATTGTTATCACCTGTAAGCATTACTATATTGATATTGTTTGCTTTTAGGTAGTCAATAATATTGCTTGCATCATCTTTTATACTATCCTCTAATTCAAATGATCCATAGATTTGATCATCTTTTATAAAACTATAGCTTGTATACTTGGAATTATTATCTAATTTTCCACCAAAAAGTTTTATCTCTTTATATATAGCACTCATACCTAAAGCTGGTATTTGTGTAGTATCATCTAGTTCAACTAATGATATGTCTTTATAATTGTTTTCTAAGTATAATTTAATAGCTTTACTTACTGGATGATTAGAGCTATCAGCTAGTGAGTATAATATATTTAAATCTTCACTATTTAAATTCTTAATATTTGCCGTTTTTACATTAAGTTTTGCATTTGTCAATGTACCAGTCTTATCAAATACAACAGTAGTAGCCTTTGCCATAGTTTCTAAAAATTTAGCCTCTTTAAATAATATCCTCTTTTTTGCAAGCTGATTTATACCTATTAAACTTGCCATTGGTGTTGCTAGGGCTAAAGCACATGGGCAAGCTATAATTATTACAGAAATAGCATTTATAAGTGCATTCTCAAATTCACTAAGATAAAAATACCAACCTAGAAATGTAAGTAGTGCTATAGAAAGAATAGATATTGAGAATGATTTAGATAGCTCATTAGCTTTATTTTCTATATCTGGTTTTTTTGACAATGAATCTTCTATAAGTGTCACTATATTATTTAAAGTAGAGTGTTCAAAATCACTAGTAGCTTTATACCTTATTACACTATCTAGATTAATAGTACCACCATAGACTATCGAATCCTTAGATTTTGATATTGGTATGGATTCACCAGATATACTAGATTCATCAAAATTACTTTGACCTGAAATCACTATACCATCTACACTAGCTTTTTCGCCAACCTTAAGCTCCACAATATCATCAAGCATAATCTCATCTATAGCTATCTCACATTTTTGATCACTTCTAATAACTGTAGCTTCAGTAGGAATTTGTGACTTAATTGTATCAAGCGTATCAACTGCACTTTTCTTACCAATAACCTCTAAATATTTTCCAACTAAAATAAATGTAATAATCATAGCAACAGAATCAAAATAGCTATGTCCATATCCTCCTACCATCACATATATTGAATAGATATACGCTAAAGTTGCTCCTGATGATACAAGTAAGTCCATATTTACTATTTTATTTTTTAGTCCAAAGTATGCACCTTTGAAAAATATACTACCACTATAAAAAAGTACAGGAGTAGCTAGTATAAATTCTGCAACATGTATTGCTTTTAAAATTTCATCATCAATTCCTGTGAAAAATCCTGTATACTTGGCAACACCAATCATCATAAGATTTAAACTCACTACAATTGCAACTAACATCTTAATGAAAAAATCTTTTTTGGCTTTTGTAGCCTTTTGTTCTTTGATACTCTTATCATATGGATAAGCATTGTAACCTATACTTCGTATCTTCGCTATAATTTCAGACAAGCTAATTTTGTCACTGTCCCAAATGATTACAGCTTTATTGTTTGTAAAGTTGATATTCACTTCAATGATACCATCTGTATCATATAGTATCTTTTCGTTTAGCCATATACAAGCAGCACAATGGATACCTTCTATAATAAGATCAACTTTTTTGTAGCCATTATTATCTAGTTTTACATATCTTTTTTCAAAACTTTCACGATCAAATTTACTAATATCATCATCCACTGTTATTGGAGGTGCAATTGTATTATTTCCCATCTTATCATAAAAGCTATCTAGACCATCATCTTTAAGTAGGTGGTATATTCCTTGACATCCATTACAACAGAAATTTAAATCGCCATCTTTTATCATCACATCTTGATCAAATTCTATATGACAATGGTTACATTTTACAATAGACACTAATATACTCCTTTAATTATAAGTTAAGATAATCTATATTATAATACTTTCTAATGTAACTATTTTGTCACATAAATTTGTACTATAATACTTATTAATTAAGCTATAATAGTCAAAATAGATTTAAACTTCACAAAGGAAGATAGAATGAACTATAGAATAAAGAGATATTGGGCTTATATAGCTGCGACTGTTGTTGCTATTGTAACCCCATTTATTCAAATTAATGGAAATCAAATATTTTTATTATCATTTGATAAGAAACAACTTCACCTTTTAGGTATTGCATTTGATATGCAAGAACTTTATATGATGCCATTTTTACTTATGATACTATTTATTGGTATATTTGCAGTAACAGCTGTGGGTGGTAGAGCATGGTGTGGATGGGCTTGTCCACAAACAATATTTAGGGTAATTTATAGAGATTTTATTGAAACTAAACTTTTAGGTTTAAGACGAATTAAAAATAAACAAAAAGAACCAGATTGGTCTAAACCTGAAAATGCATCTAAAAGAGTAGTAGCAATTTTAATTTGGACTGCTCTATCTTTATTAGCTGCTGCTGACTTTATGTGGTACTTTATACCTCCAGAAGATTTCTTTAAATATATGGCAAATCCTATGGATCACACTATGCTTCTTGGGTTTATTATTGGTATTACTTTATTTTTAGTTTACGATGTAATATGGCTAAAAGAAGATTTTTGTATCTATATCTGTCCTTACTCTAGAGTTCAATCTGTACTATATGATGACGATACAATTCAAGCTATTTACTCTGAAAAAAGAGGTGGTCAGATTTGGAAAGATGATGAGCAAATAATATTTAAAGCAAAAGATTTAGCCCAAGAATATGATTGTACGGCTTGTAGTTCATGTGTTACAGTATGTCCTACAGGTATTGATATTAGAAAAGGGGCACAACTAGAATGTATAAATTGTCTAGAGTGTGTAGATGCTTGTACTCAAGTACAAGGAAAATTAGGAAAAGAAAGTTTAGTACAATGGGCAAGCACAAATGAAGTTGAGAACGATAAAGAAACTCCATTTTTAAGATCCAAAACATACATGTATGGAGCAGCATTAATAATTATTGTAGGTATGTTATTTGTAATGGGTGGCAAAAAAGAATATATGCTACTTAATGTAAATAAGACTACTCAAGCATATAAAATCAAAGATGATGGTAAAAAAGTTGTAAATAACTTTGTATTACTTTTCCAAAATACACAAAGTAAAAAATATACATATGATTTAGAAGTAGTTGGAGAATATAAAGGGAAGATTTATATAGAAAGATTTAAACCATTTCAACTAAGTCGTGGAAAATTATCTAAAAAAGTGATTAGATTATCTACAACTTCTAAGCTAAGTGACAATAAAAATTCAAGTACTCCTATAACTGTTATGCTTAAAGCATATGCTATAGAGGATCCTGAAAAGATTCATGTCTTAAGAAAAGCTGTATTCATATATCCAAGAGCAGATGAGCTTAAAATAAATGATTAATTAAGTTATGCTTAAATCATTTAACCAGTCTTGTGTAGCAGATTAATTTAAAACTATTTGCTGTACAATACAGAATATAAATTAAAAATACAAGGAAACAAAATATGTTAGTAACAAAAAAAGCACCTGACTTTACAGCAACAACTGTACTTGCTGATGGTCAGATAGTAGAGGATTTTAACTTATACGAAAACTTTGGAGAAAAGGGAACTGTATTATTCTTTTATCCATTAGATTTTACATTTGTATGTCCATCAGAAATTATCGCATTTTCTAAAAGAGTTGAAGATTTCAAAGAAAGAGGCGTAAATGTAATTGGTGTTTCTGTTGATTCTCAATTCTCACACTTTGCATGGAGAGAAACTCCAGTAAATCAAGGTGGAATTGGAAGAGTTAATATGCCATTAGTAGCAGATTTAACTAAATCTATTTCATCTGATTATGATGTATTATTAGATGGTGGTGTTGCATTAAGAGGATCTTTCTTAATTGATGCAGATGGAACTATTAGACATGCAGTAATCAATGATTTACCACTTGGTAGAAATATTGATGAGATGGTAAGAATGGTAGATACTATGATTTTTACAAATGAGCATGGTGAAGTTTGTCCAGCTGGTTGGGCAAAAGGTGATGAGGGGATGAAAGCAGATACTGCTGGAGTTGCTGAATATTTAGCAAAACACGAGGGAGATTTATAATATGCCAAAAATTAACAAATACGTAAATATTGGTGAAGTAGAAAGAGAAGCTAAAAAAGATTTAATTGATAGACACAGTCCATTTATTCACTGTGCTGACACTGCAACTGCAGGAGAGCCTTTTGAAGTAACTGTAAAAATGGGGAACGAATATACTCATCCAGATGATTTTGATCATTATATTGAGTCTGTTACACTATTTAATGGTGATACTCAATTAGCTAAAGCTTCTTATATTCCAGGAACACTAGGAAATACTAAAGCTCATAATACTACAACTTTTACAATTATCCCAACTGGTAAGAAATTAGACCTAGTTGCACATGGATACTGTACTAAACATGGTATCTGGGAAGGTACGGCTGTAGAAGTAACTGTTAACTAATTTATATAGTTAAAACAATTCCACTTTCAAGCCTCGCATCTGCGGGGCTTTTTTTATATCTTATTTTAACTGTTGTGCAACCAGTGTATTAACTACTTGTGGATTTGCTTTACCGCCTGTAGCTTTTAGCACTTGACCTACAAAAAAGCCTAAAAGTTTTGTATTACCTGCTTTAAACTTAGCTACATTATCTGGATTATTTGAAATAACCTCATCGATAATAGGTAAGATTTGTGAAGGAGCACTTATTTGTACAAGTCCTTTATCTTCAACTATTTGACTTGGATTTTCTCCACTTTTCACCATCTCTTCAAAAACTTGCTTAGCAATCTTATTTGAAATAGTCTTGTCATCTATCATTTTAACAAGATTTGCAATTTGCTCTGGGTTAAATTTCAATTCATTTAGCTCTTTCTCTTTTAACTCTTTAGCAACTTCATTTGATACAATATTTGCTAAATTTGTAGGGCTATTAAAGTTACTCAAAGCTTCTTCATAGAAGTTTGAAAGAACTTCATCTCTGGCTAATGTATTTGCTATCTCACTATTTAGATTAAGATCACTTGTATACTTATCAAATAGTGATTTTTGCTCTTCCCTCATAGGGGCAACTTCACCATCTATTTGTGCTTTTTTTACTTGTACTTTAGATGTTTCGTTTATTGGCTTTTTCTTTTTACTCCATGAATCCTTAAGACCTACTATTTTATTAAATACTGGGCATTCATCTGTATAATCAATAGGATCAGCATAGAAGTACCCTTCTCTTTCAAACTGAAATCTTTCATCAATTTTATCTGTAATTACTGCAGGCTCTATAAGAGCATTTGTAATTACCTTTAAAGAATTTAGATTTAAGTCCTCTAGTCCTTGCGGAGCTTCTGAAGAATAAAGTCTATCATATAATCTTACTTCAATTTTCTTAGCTTCTTTTGCACTTACCCATTGAATAGCACTTTTTACTTTGATACCACTAGTATCTGAACCACTTTTTGAATCTGGATTATATGTAGCTTTTATCTCTATAATATTTCCATCTGAGTCTTTTATCACCTCTTTACAAGTGATAATATAAGCATGCTTTAGTCTTACACTTTGCTCAGGTGTGAGTCTATAGTATCCTTTTGGTGGATTTTCATTAAAGTCTTCACGATCTATATATATCTCTTTAGAAAAAGGTATCTTTCGTGATCCCTCTTTTGGTACATCTGACGGATAATATGAAGCATCTATCTCTTCACTACCCTCATAATTTTCAATAGTAATTTTTAAAGGATCAAGTACACACATCACCCTTGGTACTTTTGTATTTAGATCATCTCTTATACAAAACTCAAGCTGTGCTACATCAACCATAGAATTTGCTTTTGCAATTCCAATTTGATCACAAAAATTTAAAATAGATTCTGGAGTATAGCCTCTTCTTTTATATCCAGCAATTGTAGGAAGCCTTGGATCATCCCATCCATTTACATATTTACCATCAACAAGCTCTAAAAGTTTTCTTTTACTCATCACAGTATAGTTTATACCTAGTCTTGCAAATTCATGCTGATAAGGTCGTGGAGAAGTCAGTCCTAATGTATCTAAAACCCAATTATAAATATCTCGATTATTTTCAAATTCTAATGTACAAATAGAGTGTGAAATACCTTCAATATAGTCAGATAAACAGTGAGCAAAGTCATACATAGGATATATACACCATTTATCTCCTGCTCTAAAATGATGTGCATGTCGAATTCTATATAAAAGTGGATCTCTCATCTTCATATTAGCAGCACTCATATCAATTTTGGCTCTTAGTACATGCTCTCCATCTTTAAATTCACCATTTTTCATTCTTGCAAAAAGGTCTAAGTTTTCTTCAATTGAACGATTAGCAAATTCACTTCTTTTACCTGCTTTCGTAATCGTACCTCTATATTCTCTCATTTGCTCTTCATCTAGGCTATCTACATATGCTTTATCCATCTTGATAAGCTGTATAGCATAGTCATAAATTTTTGGAAAATAATCAGAAGTAAATCGTACACTGTTATCCCAATCAAATCCAAGCCACTGTACAGCATCTTGAAGTGCATCAACATATTTTGTGTCTTCTTTAGTTGGATTTGTATCATCCATTCTAAGGTTACAACGACCATGGTAATCACGTGCAATACCAAAGTTTATAAATATAGACTTAGCATGTCCAATATGTGGGAATCCATTAGGTTCAGGAGGGAATCTTGTAGTAACCTCTTTATATTTTCCTAACTTTAAATCCTCTTCAACTATTGTCCGTAAAAAATCTTTACTTGTACTCATTACTATTAAACCTTTTGATTTTAAAACTATTATAAGGGTTTGATTTTATCAAATTAGAGCTTAATTAACTATATTTTATACTTATGACAAGCTGTTCTTATAAGAGTAAAAGCTTTATTATTTGCCTTTGTTATTTCAAAAAAATTTGTAAATTTTTTAACCTTTATCAATGCTATATGCCATAGTAGTTTGAGTAATTTTATCATGATTTTTAACTACTTTTGTCTTATATTATTAAGTATATTATGGGTGTTAGTTGGATACTATTTTAGATATTTATTACAACTTTGGAGTCAAAATGCCAATCAAAATCACAAAGAGAAATGGAAGACAAGAGTTTCTAGACATTTCAAAAATTCAAAAAAATACAGTAGCTGCCACAAAGGATTTAGAACTTGTAAGTCAAAGTGAATTAGAGCTTGATGCACATATTAAATTTGTAGATGGTATGAGTAGTGCTGATATACAAGATACCCTGATTAAAACTGCTGTTGAAAAGATAGATATAGATGCTCCAAACTGGACTTTTGTAGCTTCTAGACTTTTTCTTTTTGATCTGTACCACAAAGTTGGAAAAGTAACACATGGGATTAAAGGAAATGCATATTGTCATATAAAAGATTATATTAAATTTGGGCAAAATGCTGGTAGATTAATACCTGGACTAGAAGTTGGCTATGATCTTGATGAACTTACAGAGTATATCAAACCAGAGCGAGATTTCCAGTTTAACTATCTTGGTATCAAGACTTTATATGATAGATATCTTATCAAAAACAATGACAATGAAGCTATAGAATTACCACAGCAAATGTTTATGGCAATAGCTATGTTTTTAGCTCAAAATGAAGAAAATAAACAAGAAAAGGCAAAAGAATTTTATGATGTAGTATCAAAGTTTGAAGTGATGCTTGCAACTCCTACACTATCAAATGCAAGAACAAATAGACACCAATTAAGTTCATGTTATATTGGATCAAGTCCAGATAATATTGAAGGTATTTTTGATTCATATAAAGAGATGGCTTTATTATCTAAATTTGGTGGTGGAATTGGATGGGATTGGAACTCTATTAGATCACTTGGAGGTTCAATTGATGGACACAAAAGTGCTGCTGGTGGTACTGTACCATTTTTAAAGATTACAAATGATATTGCACTTGCAGTAGATCAGCTAGGTACTAGAAAAGGTGCTATTGCTGTATATCTTGAGCCTTGGCACATGGATATAGTTGATTTTATAGATCTTAAGAAAAACTCAGGTGAAGAAAGACGAAGAGCACACGATCTTTTCCCTGCACTTTGGATTAGTGATCTATTTATGCAAAGAGTTTTAGAAGATTCTCACTGGACACTATTTGATCCATTTGA
>CAZWLA010000002.1:48257-50087 GCA_964633845.1 uncultured Arcobacteraceae bacterium
GTACCAACTGCTGTAAGGATGCTTGATAATGTAATAGATCTTAACTTCTATCCACTAAAAAAAGTAAAAGTAACAAATCTAAAATCAAGAGCAATTGGACTTGGAGTGATGGGTGAATCTCAAATGCTAGCAGAGCATCAGTTAACTTGGGGATCAAATGAACACTTCAAAAAAATTGATTCTATTATGGAAGCAATTAGCTACAATACTATTAAAGCTTCATCAGCCATAGCTGTTGAAAAAGGCAGCTACCCTACATATGAAGGTTCAAACTGGTCAAAAGGAATTATGCCACATGATCACGCTCCACAAGCGGTGGATGCTTTATTACAAAAAGATCTATTTGATGCTGGTTATGATTGGGAAGAGTTAAGAGAGACTGTAAAATCTCAAGGTATGAGAAATGGTTACCTAATGGCTATCGCACCAACTAGTTCTATATCAATCTTAGTAGGTACCACTCAAGCTATAGAGCCTGTATATAAAAGAAAATGGTTTGAAGAGAATCTTTCTGGATTAATTCCAGTTGTTGTACCAAAACTATCTCCAGAGACTTGGAGCTACTATATTCCATCATATGAGGTAGAACAAAAAGATTTAATTAAAGCAGCAGCTGTAAGACAAAAGTGGATCGATCAAGGACAATCTACAAATATATTCATGTCTTTAGATAAGGCAAGTGGAAGATATCTTCATGAGATCTATACGCTGGCATGGCAGCTAGGTCTAAAATCAACATACTACCTGAGAAGTCAATCTCCTGAAGTTGCTAGTGATGTAGAAGATAGAAGTATGGAATGTGTAGGTTGCCAATAGACTTAAACATAAGGGGAAATTTATAGCCCCTTGGTTATACTTCCAAATATAATCATGCGTCCGTGGCTTAACTGGATATAGCACTGGGTTTCGGCCCCGGTGGTTGCGGGTTCGAATCCTGCCGGGCGTACCATTATAAAGCTCGATAAATAAACTCTTTATGAGTTATTTTATCGGGCTTTTTATTTGTCTAAAATACATTGGAATATACTTCTACCTTATAAAATTAGCAATTTTTATTTATTCAAGAAATACCTACATTTAGATATCTTCTCATCTTTTTGATCTCTTTTTGCTCATAAGGCATTGATAGAAACTCTTTTTGATCATCTCTTATTTCTATCCCAAATGGATTGATCACTCCACTAGAACTAGCCATTTTATCACTTGAGCTATCACTAGCTATTACATAGCATTGATTTATAATAGCAAGTGAATTTGTAATAGATTCGAAATTTTGTTTTCGTAAAATTCCCCACATAGATGGGGCTATGATAATATCAGCACCTTTGAACTTTTCCCATAATTCTAAGAATCGTAGTTCAAAACATATCAATGAAGCTATTTTAATTCCATCAATTTCAATTATTTTAAAATGATTAATATCTCCAGCTTGAAAATATTTGTCTTCATCGTTTAGAGTAAATAGCATTGTTTTATCTTGCGTGTATACTATTTGACCTTTATTAAATATATGTAATGTATTTGTATATTTAGATGAGTTAGTATCATACAAAGTAAGCGTAAGAGCTATCTTTTTTGTCTTTGATAACTTTTTTAAAACCTCTATAGCTTTAAGTGAAAAATTAGCAGCATCATCAAGATGATCATAGGAATATCCAGTAAGACAAAGCTCTGGTGCTACTATAAAATCACCAGTATTAGCTTGCTTAATCAATGATACAAGTTTATTAAGGTTTGTATCAAAATTTGTATAGTCTGTGCTAAATTGAAGTGCTACTAAATTCATATTTTTTAAAATAAATAATTTATTTCAAATCTATATTCATTGTA
>CAZWLA010000002.1:50187-83731 GCA_964633845.1 uncultured Arcobacteraceae bacterium
ACTAAATTCATATTTTTTAAAATAAATAATTTATTTCAAATCTATATTCATTGTAAGATATATCTGATTTAGTATCACCATTGATATCTTTTGTATTGGTTTTACCATCTACTAATCCAACTCTTAGTTTTGTATATAGATTCTCTGATAGTTTTTTAACTAAATCAAAATGAATTACATTGCTATCAGCTTGAACTAAATCTTTATCATCATCAAAGTCTTGTACTGCATATCTTATGAGTCCAGTTAGGTCTTTAGCAATACCTGCTTTTCCAAAGTCATAATCAGCTCTTATCATATATGTCTTTGTATTTGCATACCAATTGTATTGAGCCATTGCTCTTGTATATCCACCTGTAGGAAAGCCTCTCCATGGAGCTACTAAATCTGCTTTATCATCTATCTTTGAATATCCTAGTCTTAGTTTCCAAGCATCTTTTTTGATATCAACTTTAGCCATAAATGCACTTGCATCTAAACTTGTAGGGTTTGTATATCCTGTTGTATTGGCTTTTAGATTAGCTACATTGCTTATAGAATCTAAATTATCTTGTTGATTAATGTATCTAATTGCTGGAATAACTTTTAGACCATTATCTAGCTTAAAAGTATAATCAGTTTCGAAAATACCTGTAGTTAATACATCAGGTACTGAAGCAATACTTAGTTTATGTGTATGATGCTGATGCATTTTACTTGAAACACTTGCTATTATAAGTTTATTATCATTACCAATTAAACTTTTTGTAAGTGATTTATTCACTCCACTATCATCATTTTCATTCCAAGAATCATATGCTAACACATCATGACTAGACGTATGATCTCTTAGTTTTTGAGCTGTAAGATATGCTGCTGTGATTGTAGTTTTTGGAAAAGTTTTATTTGTTAATGTTATCCCATCAAAGGTATTTGGAATCATTTTTGTATCATTTGATGCAGTAAATACAGTGTGTACTAATTGACGACCAACTTTTGCTACAGTACTACCTCTATTTGCTTCAATATATGCTTGACCTATAACATTTAATCCATAGTCTCCATCATATGTACCACCATTTTTTATTTCATTTCTAGAAAAAGTGTCTTTACCAGCTTTAGCAAATCCTACATCATTATTATCCATTTGCATGAAGCCTGGAACTTGTGATGTATAAAATGCTGTAGTTAAAGAAAATCCATTAAGTGGAGCTGTTTTATACACTACACTTCCACCAATTCCCATTAGTTTATGATCTTTTTGTTTATTATCAATCTCTTTATCCCAATCCCAAAAAAATATATTTGACCTTAGTCTTCCATATATAACTCCATTTTCAAATGCTTCATTTACACTTGATGCATTTTGAGGTAATACTTTATATGATAAGTTCATATTACCTTTGATGCTTACTTTTGAAATTTCATTTGCTTGAATTGAAGATATTAGTAATGTAGATGCTAATAATCCTAAAGTTAATTTTTCCATTATTTTCCTTGTTTAGTGTTACCTTGTATTGTATCTATAAGTATATTATATAATTGAATTGTATCATTATCAATTTTTTGAATACTTTTTTTATATTTATAGTTAAATAATCTATTATTTAGTTTGTTTAAGTGTGATTTTTCTTCATTATTTATTGCTAGGATTTTTCCATATTTAGTTATATCGTATGCTGCTTGCTTAGGATTATTAAGATCAATCATCTTAAATTTATTTAGAATATATTCTCTAGAGTTTTCTTTTTGTTTATGATATTTTCCAATTAAAGTTTTTATTATATAGTATAACACTATACAAAGAACAATGAGTAACATAGTAAATATATAGATTGAACTATCATACATA
Source organism: uncultured Arcobacteraceae bacterium (assembly GCA_964633845.1). Lineage (GTDB taxonomy): Bacteria > Campylobacterota > Campylobacteria > Campylobacterales > Arcobacteraceae > JADHTT01. The sequence continues at coordinate 52,019 of CAZWLA010000002.1, forward strand.
GGTATGTATGGATTTATATCTTTAATCAAATAGACCCCTTAGAGCAACTATAGGATCTGCATTAGTATATATTTTACACCATTTAATTTTATTTTGTTTAAAATGCTCAAATAGCTTATGATCATTTTCATATAGATTTTGCTTATATGTTTTGACTGATTTAGAACTAATGTTTATATTTGATTTGATATTACTTTTATCTATTAAATTGATCTGTCCAATATGTTTAGGATCCTCCTCAAATTTATCTCTTACAATAATAGCTATTACCTCATGTTTGATACTTAGAAGTCTAAGATCACAATCATCAAAAAAATCACCAATGACAAAAATAAGAGATCTTTTTTTGATCTGTTTATATAGTGTATTTTGCAATGTGTTATAATCAGCCTCTAATCCTCTTGGATTAAATTGTAAAATATTACTAGTTGCATTTATTATGCTATGTATATGTTTTGATGGTTTTGTATTATGATATTTTGATTGATGAAATATGTAGCTAGAGAAAGGGTTGTTTTGCTTAATAGCTGAAAATCCAAGTATAGATACAATATTGGCTATGATCTCTTGCTTTTGCTTGGAAGTTCCAAATAATACACCATGATCTAGCATAGAAGCTACTACAATATTTAACTCTTTGGTTTCATGAAATACTTTGACATATGGTTTTTGCAGTTTTGCACTTGTGGTCCAATCTATTTTTTTGCAATCTTCCCCAGTTTCATACTCTCTTAGTTCAATAAAATCATACCCTTCACCTTTAAATAAAGAGCTATTATCTCCAAGAATCTCACTAAAGACTTGTCTTTTGGTTTTGATAATAATTTTATTTAAAATATGATCCACTATGGAATATCAACCTTTTCTAAAATTCTTTCTATTAAATAATCAGATGTGATATTAGATGCTTGTGCTTCATAGCTTATGATAATACGATGTCTTAAAATATCTGCTGCGACTAAAGCTATATCTGTAGGACTTACATAATCATTTCCTCTTAAATATGCTTTTGCTTTACTTGCTTTAAACATATCAATAGTTGCCCTTGGACTGGCACCAAAGAATATATAGTCTTTAATCTCTTCCAAACCATATGCTTGTGGGTTTCTTGAGGCATCTATGATATTAACTATATATTTTTCTATCTCTTGGTCCATATGAACTTGTGATATAGCTTCTTGTATATTAATTATCTCATCTTTTGATATTGTTTCATTTATAATATCAAAGCTTTTTGATGCGGCTTTTCTTGCAATAGTTAGCTCTTCATCTTTATTATTGTAGTCTACGATAACTTTAAACATAAATCTATCTAGTTGGGCTTGAGGAAGGGCATAAGCACCTTCTTGTTCAATTGGATTTTGTGTAGCTAATACCAAAAATGGTTCATCAAGTTTATAGCTTTGCTCACCAATTGTTACTTGGTGTTCTTGCATCACCTCAAGAAGAGCAGATTGTACTTTAGCTGGAGCTCTATTGATCTCATCTGCTAATAATAGATGTGTAAAAATTGGACCTTTTTTGATTTTGAAGTCACCACTTTTCATATCATATATTTGAGCACCTATTATATCACTTGGTAGTAGATCTGGTGTAAACTGTACCCTTTTAAAATCTAATCCTAGAGATGAACTTAATGCTTTCACTGTTGTGGTTTTAGCCAGTCCAGGTACACCTTCTAAAAGTATATGTCCACTAGTAAATAGACCTATTAAAAGAGCATCTATCATTTGCTCTTGACCAATAACTTCTTTTGAGATCTCTTTTTTAAGTTTATTTATTATTTCATTCATTAGATTATTTTATAATAATAAAGATAAATATCTGTATAATAATCTCTATGCAGTATAGCTTTGAATATCCATATTTTTTATTATTGTTATTGATATTACCATGCTTTTTTATATGTTTAAAAACTAATAGCAGTATATATTTTTCAAAAGTTGAGTGGTTTGGTACTGGTGCAAAGAGATCATCTATAAATCAAATAATATTATCATTAATATTTATATTATTAGTGTTATCAATATCTTCACCCATAAGTTTTAGTTCAATTTCACAAAATAAAAAAATTGGTAGAGATCTTATTCTTGCTATAGATTCTAGTGGATCTATGGTAGAAAATGGTTTTAATAAAGATGATAGATTAATATCAAAATATGATACAGTATTAAATATAGTAGATAAGTTTTTGGACACACGCCATAGTGATAATATTGGTATAGCTATATTTGGTACATTTGGATTTTTAGCTTCACCTATTACATATGATTTAAATACTTTAAAAATTATGCTAGATAATACGAGTGCTAATATTGCTGGACAAAATACCGCAATAGGTGAAGGGCTGAAAGTAGCTATAGATGCATTTAAAACTAGTAAGTCAAAAAATAAGGTAATTGTTTTACTTACTGATGGCTTTCATAATAGTGGATCTATATCGCCTAAAGAGGCTGTTAACCTTGCAAAACTAGAAGCAATAAAAATATATACAATTGGGATAGGATCAAATGATGGATATGATCGTACCTTATTGCAAACTATATCTTCTCAAACTAATGCCAAAAGTTTTGATGCAGTAGATTCAAAGGACTTACAGCTTGTATTTGAACAATTAAATAAGCTTGAACCAAGCGATATTAAGTCTCCCATATACTTAAATAAAAATATGTTGTATATCTATTCACTTTGGATAGGACTACTTTTAATAGCCTTATTTTTATATAGAGGTAGATATGTTTAGTATATTGTATTGGCAAGTGCTATTTTTAATAATACCTTTAATAGTACTAATATTTTTATCAAAAGATAAACATATAAAAACTAACTTACCATTTCATAAGAAGTCAATAGTAGGTGATAGCAATTCTATTAGTATTAGATTACTTTTATTAAGTGGAATTTTTATAGTGTTGGCACTAAGTAGACCAATTATAAAGCAGCAAGACACTAGTATCAGTACATTATCATCAAATATTATTTTTGCTTTGGATCTATCTTATTCTATGAATGCAGATGATATATCACCATCTAGACTTATTGCGGCAAAACAAATTATTAAAAATGTAGCTACAAAAAACTACACTGATAGTATTGCTTTGTTTGGATTCACTACAAATATGCTACCACTATCTCCTCTAAGTCATGATCATTCTATTATAGTAAATTCATTGGATATTTTAAATGAAAAATATATTTTGACAAAAGCAACATCAATAGAAAATCTTTTAAGATATCTGGATAATTTATCTTATGATAATCCATTGGTATTTATTTTAAGTGATGGTGGAGATGAAAAAGTATTATCAAATTTAGGTGATAATATTTATCCTATACATATAGCTACAAAAAAAGGTTCAAAACTTCCAATAGAAAATAAATTTGTAATAAGTCAATTAAACCCAAGCTTTACAAATAAAAATGATATTAGTTTTGATAGTATAGATAATGTCTCTTCTAAAATCTTAGATATTATCAATAATACTAAAAAAACTAAAGCTATGAGTACAATTAGTACAAACGATGTTGAGTTATTTATCTATCCATTAATCTTGGCTATATTGATTTTTCTAATCTCTGTACTTGATATTAGACCAAAGATATTAATAATACTTGCATTAATTGGTATAAAGTCAAATGCAGCACTACTTGATTTTTATCATATTGCTAATAAAAATTATTGTGAAGTTGGAAGTTTTGAGGGACAATATAATTGTGCTGTAATGCTATATAAAGATGGCTATTATGATAGGTCTTTAAAAGTTTTTGAAAAGTTAAAGACAAATGATATTGATACAAAATCAAAAATATTTTATAATAAAGGTAATTGTTATTATATGATTAAAGATTATAAAAGAGCTATTAATAGTTTTAAAAAATCATTGCAATTAAAATATAGTGATGATGCTAAATATAACCTATCACAATCACTATTTAAACATAACTATATCCCTCAAATGGCCAAAGATAAAAATGCTAATAAAGGTGATAAAAAATTTGAAAAAAGTGAAGATGACAGTAATAGCAAAGGTTCTTCGAGTTTTAAACTAAAACTGATAACAAAAGAGGAAAATAAAAATGTTTTAGGCTCAAAAAGCTACAATATGATAAATAAGGGATATATCAATGAGAAAAAGCCTTGGTAAAATAATACTTATATTATTTTGTATAAATTATATATTTGCAGATGATGATATCAGTTATAAATTTAATATTCCAAATAAGTTAGCAGTTAATAATAAAGAAGCAATATATTTAGAGTTTGATGTTAAACAATTACAATATGATGGGAAAATTATTTTCTTTAAATTTAATATAAAAGAAAATAGTAACTTTGATATTCATTTTTTACAACTTAATGAGGTAAATAAACCTAATAATAAACATTTAAAATATAGTTATTTAATATATCCAAAACAAAGTGGTATCCAAAAACTAGAATTTAGTCTATTTATACAAAAGACAAATGAAGATGGATTGAAGCCTGGATATGAAGGTGATAGAGATAATGTCTTGGGTATGGTAAGTCGCGATAGTTATGCAAAGATTAAACCAATTATATTTGATGTTAAATATGCTCAGAAAAATAAAAAACTATTTGGTAATTTTCAATTAGAGTCCCATATAGATAAGCAAATTGTGAAAGCATATGAACCAGTATATGTAAGCTATACACTTAGTGGAAATGGTTTTGATCCAAAAATTGATGATCTATTTAAGGATCAAAAAGACTTGGAATACTTTGTAGATATTCAGGCAAAAGATATTTTATATACTAAAAATAGTACACAAATAAAATATATATATAAATATGCTTTTATCTCAGCTAGTGATTTTTCAATACCATCATTAAGAATTGATAATCTTACATCGCCTAAATTTGATATACAAGTAAAAGCAATTAATAAGAAAGAACTAATTGATCAGGATATTCAACCACCTAGTGCCGAACAAAAGCAAAAGAACTATATTGATTATATATTGTATTTAATTATTTTTATAAGTGGCTATATCACTTCTTGGATTATTATGTCTAAGAGATCTATATTTAAAAGTGACAGCAAAGTAGTAGAGGAAAAACCTGAGGATATTAAAGATGATAAACAAAGGCTTTTATGGATGATTAAAACTAATAAACAGTTATATAAAGAAGAGATAGAACAATTAAGTTCTAAACTTTTTTAATTTACTCTTTTAGTCTATCTAGAACTATACCAATTTCATTTATAACTTCAAAAAGTTCTTGACGATTTTCAAATGGTATTTCAATTTTTTCCCCATTTGCTATATCTGAATAAATTATTAGCATATAGTGTAAAACTTTTACCTCATTAAGTGGTTTTGTATTTGTATCTAACCACTCAAATGATATCTCTGTAGTTTGTCCATCATCGTATTCCATAATTACAGCAGGATAATATTTTTGTATTTTTGTTAAATCAAATTTTTTACCTTTAAGTTCAACTATCATTTTAATTCCTTATATTTTGTATTAGCACTAATTATATTAGTATAATTTATTTTTAAAATATTTTATATACTTATAGATTTTATAATCTAATACTATCAAGCCCTATTTATAGTATTTGTCTTATAAGTAGTATAAATAAAAATAATATTAGTTTCATATTAATTTCATATTAGTGTGATATAATTATCGTTAAATTCTTGGTATTTTATACTTTTAATACTTAGAATATCCAGTAGGAGGATAATTTATGAAATTAGGTTTTTTAGTCGATCTTAACCTTTGTATGGGATGTAAAGGTTGTGAAATCGCATGTAAAGTGGAAAACGAAGTTCCATTAAGTTCATGGCGTCTTAGAGTTAAATATTTAGATGTTGGTACTTTCCCAACAACTACAAGAAACTTTACGCCATTAAGATGTAATCACTGTGAGAATGCTCCATGTGAAAGAATTTGTCCAGTAAGTGCACTACATTACTTAGATAATGGTATTGTAAATATTGACAATGAAAGATGTATTGGATGTGCTGGTTGTATGATGGCTTGTCCATATGGTGCAATTTATATGGATCCAGAAACAAATACAGCTGATAAATGTACATATTGTGCTCACAGAATTGAAGGTGGAATGATGCCTGCATGTGTAACAGCATGTCCAGTTGAAGCAAATATCTTTGGTGATCTTGATGATCCTAAGAGTCATATTTCTGATTATATTGCACATCACCAAAATGATGGTGGAGTACAAGTTAGAAAGCCAGAAAAAGGTACAGAGCCTAAGCACTTCTATGTAGGTGGTGGTAATCAAACACTTAATCCTTTAGCTCATAAGAGAATTGAAGGTTATAGTTTATTTAATAATATTACACATCTTAAGCATGTAGGTGAACCAAATCATGGTATTATTGAGAGATTTATGGAACCGTTTACATCACATGATGAAGAAGGAGGACACTAATGGTTGAGCATTCAGTAGCTGCTACACAAGCAGTGGTAACATTAGATGTTGCATTACCAGGAATTATCTGGGGATGGATTATTACAGTTAATATGTGGGCAAAAAGTATTGGTACAGGTGTTGTTCTTGTAGGTGCTTATTTACTATATAGACACAATAAAGATGATATGCCGTCATTAAGATGGATTGTACCAACAGTATCGTTTGTAGCATTAAATGTATTCTTATTATTTACATTAATTGATCTACACCAACCATATAGAATGATTAATATCTTTTTGCATCCAAATTGGTCTAGTGCTATTACAGTTGGAGCATGGATGGCATCATTATTTACTGGATTAATTACAGTAATGATGCTAATTGGAGTTATGGATGCATTCCCTGACTTCAGAAGACATTGTGCAGTTGGTAAAATAGCTAGAGCAAATAGTGGACTTTATGAAAAGGTTTATCCATTTGTAGTATTTTTAGCAATTCCTGTTACTCTTTATACAGCAATTATTATGGCAGAATCTTCAGCTAGAGAATTATGGCAAGCACCAACAGAGATGATGCAAATGATGTTAGCAGCATTTATGGCTGGTTCTTCTGCATTAATATTCTTTGCAAATAGCTGGTCAGCATCAGCTAGAAGAGATTTAGCATTTGTATTAGCAATCAGTACTGCAGCAAGTTTTGGTATGTATATGGGTGAGTATTTCTTCTCATTTAAAGCAGCAGAAGCAGAAGCTACATTAGAGTTTGTACATTCAGGTGGTGAGTATTTTGGACAATTCTGGACAGCAATGACAATAGGATATATCTTACCATTCCTATTATCAGTATCAGTAATTAAAAAAGAAAATACAACAATATTAAAAGTTGCAGCAGTTGCTGCATTAATTGGACTTTATATGGCAAAAGATGTGTGGTTAAAAATCCCACAACTATTACCATTGAGTTAGGGGGCAAGTATAATGTTTATAGAGAGTAGAAGAAAGTTTTTAAAAGGTACTGCATATACAGTTGCAGGTGCAGCTATGGCAAAGGGAGTATTCAGCACGATCGTTGAGACTCCTGCTCTTGCAGGTGATGCACTAAAAACTCCAGCACCAACAAATTTAGAATTCTATCCAGATGTAGAAAATTGGAATAGTTATACTGAACTTGATGGTAATGATTGGAAAAGAGGTGGAACAGAAAGAAAAGGAATCTTTAGTGAATCTAATCCTAATGGTATTAAAGCAAATGAATATATGCTTGTACCAACATCATGTTCAAACTGTGAGGCTTCATGTGGTTTAACTGCATGGGTTGATATTAGTGAATATAAAAGAAGTGGAAAGTTAGCTGTAAAGAAATATATGGGTAACCCACTTCACTATGGTTCAAGAGGTAGAAACTGTGCTAAAGGTTATGCTACACAGTCTCAAATGTACGATCCAGATAGAATACCATTCCCATTAAAAAGAGCTCCAGGGAGCCAAAGAGGTGAAGGTAAATGGATTAGAGTTACTTGGGATCAAGCAATGAAAGAGATCGGTAAAAAGATGCACGATACTCTTAAAGTTGGTGATGAGATCTCTAAAAAGTCTATTATGTATCACGTGGGTCGTCCAAATGAAAATGGTTTTGGACATAGAGTTCCACATTCTATGGGATTAGATGGATACAACTCACATACAAATATCTGTTCAGCAGGTGCTAGACAAGGTACTATTCAGTGGTCAAATGATGATAGAAACTCACCAGATTGGGAAAATGCAAAATTAATTTTCTTACAATCATCGCATGCAGCAGATGCTGGTCACTACTTCCAGCAAGCAGCAGGTAGAATTGCTGATGCAAGAAAAAAAGGTGCTAAGCTTGTAGTTATGGATCCAAGACTATCTAACTCAGCTGGTATTGCCGATCTATGGGTTCCTGCTTATCCAGGTACTGAAACTGCAATTTACCTTTACCTTGCAAATAGAATATTAAATGAAAAATCACTTAATGGTGATGATTTAGTTAAGCATTCATTTGTAAAAAATTGGGTTAACTGGGAGCAGTTAATGGACGACAATGCTTACCTTGAAAAGATGGTAGGTTATGGTTATATTGATGCAGTACCTACTGACAAATCTTATGAATCATTTATTGCAATGATCTCTAAGCTTTATGGTAGATATACATTAGACTTTACAGCTAAAGAGTGTAGGATTGATCCAAGTATCTTAGAAAAACTATTTGATATGTTTATTGATGCTAAAGAGAGAGTTGCTACATATATCTGGAGAGCTGGACCAATTGCTCATAGAGGTGGTTGGATGATCGCTAGATCTGCATTCTTACCATTTGTTCTTAGAGGAGCAATGCAAGGTGATGAAGGTGGAATGGGTCTTCATAAATGGCATGTTATTTCTGTAAATGGTAAAGGTGATAAAGCAGCTCAAGCTGGTGGTAGACCTAAAAAAGTTGATGTATGGAATGAGATAGCTTGGCCTCCTGAGTATCCATTATCATCATACGAAATGTCACATATTATGCCTCACCTTCTTATGGATGAAGAGTGGCAAGATAAGTGGACTAAAAAAGGTCTAACAGTTCCTAAAAAGATTTCAGTGTGGATCCCAAGAATGTACAATCCAGTATGGATCAACCCAGATGGATTTAGATGGATTGAAGCACTAAAAAGAGAAGATAAGATTGAAATGTCACTTAACCTTTCTCCAACTTGGTCTGAATCTAACTGGTACTGTGACTATATTTTACCAACAGGACTTGCTGGTGAGAGACATGATCAACATTCTGAAGCTACAATGCCTGCAAGATGGTTATCATTTAGACAACCAGCATTAAGAGTTGCATTAGAGAATATGGGTTGGAAACCAAAAGATCCAACTAGAGCTACTTTAGAAGCACATATTAAATCTGGTTTAGGTGAGATTTGGGAAGAAGTTGAGTTCTGGGCAAATATGATGGTTCACTATGTAGATCCAGATGGAAGCTTAGGTGTTAGAAAATACTGGGCATCTAAAGAAGATCCTACTAGAGCTGTAACTATCCCTGAATGGTATCAAGCTGCATTTGATAAGTTACCTAACTTAAGAAAAGAAGCTAAGAAGCAATTCCCTGATTCTAAGTATCCAAATTATGAATTAATGAGAAAAATGGGTACATGGACTGAAGAGAAAAATATCTATAAGCCACAAGAAAGAGAGCTTAAATTTGATGCTGCTAAAGATGCTTATATCTATCATGGTCATGAGTATCCAAAATCTAAAGTTCAAAAAGATAAATATGGTACTTTAACTGTTGATAAAGGTCATGGTGAAAGAAAAGCTATTGGTATTGAGGTTGAGGGTGAAACTCTTCAAGGATTCAAAACTTTATCTAAGAAATTAGAATTCTATTCTTCATACTTTGCAGAGTGGAAGTGGCCTGAATATGCTATTCCTGTTTATCCTACTACTAAAGAGGAAAGAAAGAAAATGGTACACGTAGTATCTCATGTTCACCATGATTATATGGAAAATGACAATGAGTTTGCTCTAAATACTGTATATAGATTACCATATATGATTCATACAAGAAGTATGAACTCTAAGCACTTAATGGAAATCTCTCAAAACCATAATCCAATTTGGATTAATACTGGTGATGCTAAGAGACTTGGTATTAAAAGAGGTGATGCTATTAAAGTTACTATTTCTGATACTGTATCTGGTCTTGAATCAGGTCACTTTATTGCAATGGCAGTACCAACTGAAGGTACAATGCCAGGTGTAACTGCTTGTTCACACCATGCTGGTAGATGGAAATTAAAAAATGCAATCGATATTCCTGGATTCGAGCATAAGCTTGGAGTAATGGGTGTTGGTGCTCCTCTATATGACATGACTATGGATGGAAAAGTTGGTACAATGAAACCAGTAGATGGTATTGATTCTCAAGTAAATGCAAGAAGAGATTCTTGGCAATTTAAAGAGTACAATAAAGATCTAGATAATATCTGGTGGGATGGACTAAGTGGTTCATGGCAAAATGCTGTTGCACCATCACATCCAGATCCAATTGCTGGTAACCATGCATGGCATCAAAAAGTTAAGATTGAACTTGCATCTGCAAATGATGAAATTGGTGATATCTATGTAAACTATGAAAATAATATGAATGTTTACAAAGCTTGGAGAGATGATTTAACTAGACCACTACAAGCTGGTGATAAGTTAAGAAGACCTAAGCATATTAAGAGACCTGCTGTGCCATTATCGCACAAAGCATACTCTGTAGAGATTAAAGACTAATCTAAAAAAAGAGGGAGCACTTCCTCTCTCTTTATTTTTAACTACCCTTAAACAAAACTTTTATCTTTTTGTTGATAATTATAAATACTAAATATTTATCTACAAAGTGATAATATACAATCATAAATAAATTAGAGGTAATAATGAACTCATTAAAACAAAATATAGAAGATAGAATTAATCTATACGGATTAGTTTCAAGACTGATGATTACAGAAGTTGATAGTGAATTTATCAATTCAATTGAAAAAGATGATGCAATTATGGAGATGATGCCAAACTTTAGAGATTGGTCTAAGAAAAAAGAATTTGATCAAGATGAGTTAATTCAAGGATATTACAATGCAGATTTTGCAAGTATGTTTTTGATGCATATGGTACCTTATGAAAGTTTCTACACTAGAGATGATCAAATGATAGAAAGTGGTGGAGACAATCCTGTAGTAGCACTTTATAATGCATTGGATTTTAGAGTTGAGACAAGTGCTGCAAGAGTTGTTAGTGCTGATCATATTGGTGTTGAATTAGAATTTATGTATATGCTATGTGATGCTCTTAAAAAAGCTCTTGAAGCTGATGATCAAGAGGGTATTATTGAAATCTTAAAAGTGCAAGAAGGATTCTTGAAAGATCATCTATTAAATTGGGCACCAATGTTTTTAATTAATGTGAAAAAAGAATCTAGAACACCACTATATCATGATGGTGCAGAATTAACATTAGAATTTTTATTAAGTGATTATGAGTATGTTACATCAATATTGAAGGATTTAGATAAGTAATGTCTAAATTAGAATTTAATCTTACTAGTTGTGTTAGAACAACTAGTAAGGGATCTGATTGTACTAAGTGCTTAGATATTTGTCCTGTAAAAACTATTGATTTAAGTTCACATATTCCATCATTTGTACCAAATGATTGTGTTGATTGTGGTGGATGTGTAGGTATATGTCCAACAGAAAGCTTTTCATTATCTAGCAAAGATCATGTACAGTTCTTCTTTGAAAATCTTGAAAAGGGTGTAGAAGCATTTTCATGTAAAGAAAATGTACCATGTCTTGCTTGGTTTAGTGTAGATCATCTAATATCATATGCATTAGCATCAAAAGATAATATTATTTTGGATTTGAGTCATTGTTCTGTATGTAATATTAAAGAGCCATTATTTGATCAGATTCAATCAAATATCAAAGAGACAAATATTATCTTAGAATCTTTAAATGTATCTCAACGACTACAAACAGTATTTGATACTGTAGTCGAAGAGACTTTGGATGACAATGAACCTTTGGATGAACCAAGTGATAGAAGATCATTTTTAAAAAAGTTCTCACTAAAAGGTGCAGTACAAGAAAATGAAAAGTTTAAGCAAGAGGTTGCAGATACTGAAGCTAAAGAATTTAAAATTGAACTTGAAGATATATCATCTATAAGAGATAAGGTAATACCATATAAGAGAAAGATTTTATGGAGTGTTCTTAAAAATCAAGATAATTTAGAACCATATAGCTATATAGAAAATGATTTATTAAGCTTTATATCTACAAAGATTATAGATGATAGCTGTACAAACTGTCAAATATGCTATAGAGTATGTCCTACTGGTGCATTAAGTAGTAACAGTAAGTTTTCACTAATTGATTTTGATCCATTGGCATGTGTAAAGTGTAATTTATGTCATGATGTATGTGAGAGTGATTCTATACACCTTCAGACAAAACTTACGACAGAAGTATTTGCAGGATCACAGAAAAAGACATTAATTAAGTTTGATACAAAAAGATGCAATGAATGTGGGAATCACTTTACATATACAGGTGCTGAACTTATTTGTCCTAGGTGTCAAACAGAAGAAGATGAGTCGTATGCATTACATCATATTTCAAGAAGTGGAGGGTTAAACTTTTAATGGAACCGCATGAGATAAAACCAGATACAAAATTATGTACTATTATTGGTATTAATGCACAAATAGGTATTGCAAGAAAATATTTTGTAAAAATATTTAAACATTTTAATATGAATATCGCGCCAATTGCTTTAAATATTAAAGATGAACATTTAACAGTGACTTTAAATGGTTTGCCAAATTCAAAAATACAATTTACATACATAGAACCAGAACATCAAAGGGCAGCAGTAAATTTTTGTCAAGAGATTGATGGAACTACTAGAGAGCTAGGATATGTAGATATTATTGAAGTAAAAGACAATAAAGCATATGGTATTAATCTTGAGTATGAGGCAAAAGCTTTATTTCCTCAAGGATATGAATTTGATAATAATACAATGTTAATGGCAAAACTATTATTAATAGTAAAAAGATGGTATGGTTGTGAATTTACAATAGATGATATACCAATGTTAATGAATAAATAAGGAAGAATAATGAGAGATATCGAAGATTTAAAAAAAGATTTTGAAAATTTTAAAACAAATGGTAGCTACTGTGAAGATGGTAGTTGTAGTTCAGATGAAGAAACTAAAGAGATAGACTATCCAAACTACACAGATGCACTATTTGCTAAAATTGTTGCACCGCATAAAAGTGGAATATATATTAGTAGATGGGATATTAAGGAGATTGCAAAAGTTGCAGGTGAGGATATGGCTATTCATCCAAGAAAAAGGATGTTTGAACTTTTAATGAAATATGCAACTACAAAAGAGAATATGCAAAGTGTACTAAACTCTATAGAGGCTCATTTTAATGAAAAAACTGAAATATATAAAGAATTAAAAGAAGCTTTTCCTGCAAGTGCAGAGATTTTTGATGCTAAAATTGATAAAGCAAATAAGACTATCGAGTCTTTCCCAACTATTATTAACGAATATTTTGATTAATTGATGACTTCCTAGAAGTCATCAAAATCGATTGAACCCTTAGAATAGTTCACTACATTACCCTCAAAGAAATTAACCCTCTGATCATTAAATGATGCATATCCATCAACCCATGGAATTGGGTGCTTAACTCCGTACTCGGGTTCATATCCAACTGCTTCTAGTCTTTGATCTCCTAAGTACTGGATATACTGAACTATAATATCATCTGTAAGCCCTAAGATTTGTCCTTGAGTAATATATTTACCCCAATCAGATTCAATCCTAACAGCATCTCTAACCATTTGTCTTACTTCCTCTTCAAGCTCTTTTGTAAATAGCTCAGGTCTCTCTTGTTTAGTAGAAAGGATCATGTTTTGAAATAGTAAAAGGTGAGTAATCTCATCTCTTTGAATAAATCGAATCATTTGAGATGAACCTAACATTTTACCTGATTTACCAAGAGCATACATAGAGGCAAATCCAGCATAGAAGTACATACCTTCTAAAATTTGATTAGCAAACATAGCTAATACAATATTTCGATCAGTTGGTTCTTCTCCAAGCTTTGCAAATGTATCGGCAATAAATTTATTTTTCTTTTGAAGTTCTACATCTGTCTTCCACATATCATAAATTTCATCTGTATTGTCAGAAATAGATTCAACCATAACAGCATAACTCTTAGAGTGGTTAGCTTCTTCATATGACTGTCTTGATAAAATTGCATTGATCTCAGGTGCGGTAATATATGGGTTCATATTATCCATAATATTATTTGTCTGTAAAGAATCCATGAAAATTAATTGGCTTAATACTAAATCATACATTCTTTTTTCTGGAGCTGTTAAATACTTATAGTCTTTAGTATCTCCAGTCATTTGAACTTCTTTTGGGAACCATGTATTTGCTTCCATAGTATCCCAAAGATTAGTAGCCCATACATATTTAGGTTTAGTGAAGTTTAACATCCCATCTGGATTACCACCAAATGTTCTTCTATCATTTAATGATTCCGTAGATGATGGATTATATATTAATTTTGTTTTAATTTCACTCATATTTTACCTTTATATTTTAGATATTTTAGCTAAAAAGTTCTAAAATTTCCTTGCTTATTTTATCTAGAGGAAGTTGTATAATGTTGTTAAATTGACCGTTGTTAAATGTACGTTGTTGTTTAGCAAGCCTAGAAGTATTTAGAGCTATTTTATCTTCTAATTCTTGTTTATTAAGTTTTCCATCTAAATATTCAAGCACTTCATAAATGCCTATAGTAGCCATACAAGGGTATTTTCGTGTATATGTTTTTTCTAAATATATAACCTCATCTATAATTCCATCATCCATCATTATTTTAGTACGTTTGGCAATCCTTTGTATTAAAATATCCCTATCCCATATAATCTCAAAGATTGGTAAGTTTGGCGATAATGCTTGCTTTGGATTTTCTTGGAAGTATTTAGTTGGTATTTGATTTGTTGTATAGTAGATACTTAGGGCTTTTTCAATTCTATATTTATCATTTGATTTAATATTTGCCATATATTTTGGATCTAGCTTATATATAAAACTATATGCTTCTTCTAAATTTTCTAATTGTTTTGATATAAGTTGTTTTGTATCGTTAGATACTGGTGGGACATAAGATATACCATCAACTAAAGCTTTTAAATAAAAACCAGTACCACCAACTATAATTAAATTTTTATTATGCTTTTGTGCATACTGCTTTGCTTTTTTATAAAGATTTAAAAAGTGAGATACATCAAAAGGCTCATTTGGATATATTTCATCTATTCCAAAATGTATAATACCCTCTTGCTCTTTTTTTGTAGGTTTTGCTGATGCTATATCAATCTCTTTGAATACTGCAAGGGAATCAAGAGAAAGAATAATTGAATTTGTTTGTTGTGCAATATCAATTGCTAAGGCTGTTTTACCTGATGCAGTAGTCCCGATAATTGCTATCTCTTTGAAATCTTTCATAAGCTCATTGTAGCAAATATTTGGTATAATCCATATAATGAATAAAATAATAAAACTTTTAAATGACTTTAATGAACTAGTGATGTTTAAGCACTCTATTTTTTCACTACCATTTATATTTATAGCTATGGTAGTAGCTGCTTCTGGTTGGTTTGGATTTGAACTTCTAATATTGGGTACTTTAGCTGCATTAACAGCTAGAAACTTTGCAATGGGCTTTAATAGATACCTTGATCGTGATATTGATGCTCTTAATCCACGAACAATAAATAGGCCAAGTGTAGATGGAAGAGTAAGTGCTACACAGATGTTGGTCTTTACTTTACTTAATGCACTTGGATTTATAGTAGTTGCCTATGCAGTAAATGATTTAGCATTAAAGCTTAGTGTTCCTATATTGATAATTATAGCTAGTTATTCATACTTTAAAAGGTTTTCATACTTAGCACACTTAATTTTAGGTATATCTCTGGGACTTGCTCCAATTGCTGGGGTAGTAGCTGTAAGTGAAACAATTACACTTTGGTCACTACTTCTTGCTATTGGTGTTATGTTTTGGGTTGCGGGGTTTGATCTATTATACTCATTGCAAGATATTGAAGTTGATAAAAAGCTTGGACTTCACTCTGTTCCTTCACAGTTTGGTGCTAAAAAAACAATGTTTTTCTCACAAATATTACATATCTTAACAGTAGTATTTTGGCTATTGTTTATTATAGAATCAAATAGTGGGATTTTTGGATATATAGCAATAATTGTAAGTGCAATAATGCTTACATACGAGCATATTATTGTTAATAGAGATTTTACAAAAATTGATAAGGCATTTTTTACTATAAATGGATATTTAGGTATTGTATTTTTTGTACTTATAGTTATAGATCAGCTAATAAAATAGGAGAATTTAATGGACTATTATACTTATATACTAGCATTTCATGTAATATCTATGATGTCGTGGATGGCAATGCTTTTTTATCTTCCAAGATTGTATGTGTATCACCAAGAGCATAGCCAAAAAAAAGAGTTTGTTGAAGTTGTAAAAATACAAGAATATAAACTATATAAATATATAGGTATTCCTGCTATGTGGGCTACTATTGTAAGTGGTGTTGCAATGTTAGCACTTAATCCTGCTATTTTTCAAAGTGGAGCTTGGATACATGCTAAGCTTACAGTAGCCGTACTTCTTATAGCTTATTCTTTTTCACTAGAATACTATAGAAAACAACTTGAAAATGATACTTGTACTAAAAGTGGTAAGTTTTTTAGAGCTTATAATGAAGTACCTACTATATTAGCTATTTTAATAGTTACATTTGTGATTTTAAAATCTATACCTGTATGGTTTAGTATAGGTATTACAGCATTTTTTGTATTTGTAATGTATATGATTATGAATCCTCCAAAGAAAAAAGCTAAATAATGTTTACTAAATACTTTGTCTTAGATACAAATATAATACTTGAAGATGCGAACAATATCTTTAAGCTTAGTGATGATGGTACAAATTTAATTATATTACCAGAAACTGTCTTGGATGAAGTAGACTCTAAAAAAAGTGGATTTGATGAGATAAATTTTCAAGCAAGGCAATTTGCAAGAATACTTGAATCAGCTATAGTAGAAGAGACAAAACTTGTAGATGGTATTAAAATTGTAGTACTTAATTCAGAAGAACCTCAAGAGGTGACAATACATATTATCTCAAAAGAAAATTATGAAGCAAGTAGCAAAAATATAGCTATAAATATTTTTAATGACAGAAAGATACTAGAAATAGCATCATTTGCAAATTCTTATTATGATAAAAGTATAGAATTTTTATCCCTAGATATTATGGCTAGAATTCGAGCAATATCATTAGGTCTTGATGCTGGTACACTTACAGGCACAAAATCAGATGAATTTGATTTTACTTTTGAAAAAAGAATTGAGATTAAATTTGAAGATTTAGAAACTATTGATGGTGGATCTATTTATGATTTTGATAGTGAATATAAGCCACATAACTTTTCATATAACTTTAAAGTAAAATCTTCAGATCAAGTTTTATTAGCTACTATTGAAAATGAAAAAATTAGAATTTTAGATGAGGTGGAAGTAAGAGATCAGATAGTAACACCATTAAATAAAGAACAATTATTATTTTCACATGCATTAAATTCACCATATTTTAATGTATTGATTATTGATGCAAAAGCTGGAAGTGGTAAAACACTTTTAGCTTTAAGTGGAGCACTTAAAAAAGTTAGAAAAAAAGATTATCAAAAGATAATATATATACGAAACTCTATAGAATCTCTTGATAAAGGTGAGGATGTTGGATATCTACCTGGACTTGAAGAAAAGTTTGAAATATATAACCATCCACTTATGGATAGTTTGGATTATATTGTAAGAACGGATCATAAAAGAAAAAAATCAAATAAGCAAAGCTTTACTCCACTAGATGAGGATGAAGCAAATTCACGAATTCAAGATATGATAACAAACTATGCAATTTCAACAATGTGGGTAGGAGAGATGAGAGGACGAACTCTATCAAATGCCTTTATCATAATAGATGAAGCTCAAAATATGTCAAATAAAACAATGCAGATGGTATTAAGTAGAATTGATAGTTCTTGTAAAGTTGTAATTCTTGGATCAAATAATCAAATAGATAATTTTTATGTAAATAAACATACAAATGCTTTAACAACACTGTTAAAATCAACTGCAAATAAAACTGATCTAGTGAATACTTTTGCAATTAAACTTCAAAAAGTTTTAAGAGGTCCAATTACACAATGGGCTGAAGATCTATTTTCAAGTGAGAATGGAAAGTAGAATATGAAGTATTTAAAGGGATATGGAAAAAGATATTTTAGTTTAGCAATTATTGCTGTATATTCTACTATTAATAAACTGTCTACTATAGATATAAACTATCAATACCATGTTACTGCATGGGAATATCAACAACCAAAGACAGGACCTCCATTACAGCTATTTAATTAATCAACAAAAATAAAATTAAATAGGAAAAATAATAAATGATAAATAAAATAAAATTAAGTGTATTAGCTAGTAGTTTACTAGTATCAAGTTTAAGTGCAGATGTAGACTTAGGAATGCTTACAGTATATAGTGCAACAAAATCAGAACAAAGTATTAAAGATGTTACATCAAATGTAGAGGTTATTACAAGTACAGAACTTGAAGAAAGACATTATACAAATGTTGCTGAGGCATTAAATAGTATTGCAGGAATAAATATCACATCAAATGGTGGAATTGGACAAGGTTCATTTGTAAGAATCGATGGTATGCATTATTCAACAACATTAGTTTTAATTGATGGTGTTAGATATAACGATATTACGAATGGTTCTGCTTTTTTAGAAAATATATTAGTATCTAATATAAAACAAATTGAAATCACAAAAGGTGCTCAATCAGGTATTTGGGGTGCTGATGCAAGTGGTGGAGTAATTAATATTATTACAAAAGACACTAAAGATGGATTAAATGGAAGCGTAAATACTGAATATGGAAGTTTTAATACAAAAAAATATGGTGCTTCAGTATCACATAAAAATACTAATTATTATGTAAAATTAAATGCTCAAAAAATCACAAGTAATGGCTTTTCAGCGCAAGTACCAAGTGGTGATGATATAGAAGTTTATGAAGATGATGGATATGAGAATACAACTACATCTATCAAAACTGGTTTTAATATAAATGAAGCTAATAAAATAGATTTTTCTCATACTATTATAGATAGTGAAGTAGAATATGATAGTGGAGCTTGGGGGTCTAGTGCTATTAATCAGGCTAATAGTACTATTTATAGTTCAACATCAAAAAGTAGATTTACAAAATTAAACTTTAATCATATTGATAGTTTTAATGAATTAGATATATACGCTAACAAATCATCTTTTGATAGAAAAGATCCAAATGGATATACAAAACAGTTTTTAGGTGAAGTAAAAGAATTTGGTTTAAAATCAAAGATAGAATACAATAAAAAAGATTTTTTAATTTTTGGAGTTGATAAAAAAGATTTTTCACAAGAAAAAGCTTATGAGTTTAACTATACTAATAGTGGAGTGTTTTTAACAAATAGTAATAATTTAGATGGTGTAATAGCAGGTAAAACTGTATTCGCACAATCTTTAAGATATGACGAGTATAGTGAATTTAAAAATAAAACTACAGGTAAAATAGGTATTAAACATTTTCATGAAAATATCAAAAATTTTACAACTAGTTTAAATTATGGTACAGGATATAAAGCACCGAGTTTATATGAATTAAGCCATGATGGTGGAAACGAACTAAAACCTGAATATACAAGATCTTTAGATGTAACCGCAAACTATAATAACTTTAAAGTAAGATATTTTCAAAATAAAATTGATGATTTAATGAGTTATAGTAATAATAATACACCTTCTAATTATAGCGATGATTTTTATGAAAATGGTGAGGGTACATCAATTATAAAAGGTTATGAGGTGAGCTATAAAAAAGATATTATGAATGATACACTTTTTTCTTTAAACTATACAAAACAAGATGCAAAAGATAAAGATGGAAAAATTTTAGGTAGAGTTGCTGAAGAACTTTTAAAAGTATCTATTGATTACTATGGTATCGATAAATTACATATAAATGTAAATGGTGAATATGTTGGAGATAGATTTGATCGTAATGGTGAAACTGGTACAAAAACTGGAAAATATACAGTGATTAATTCTGTATTTAATTATGATGTCAATAAAGATCTAAAAGTATATTTAAAATGTAATAACTTAACAAATAAATATTATCAAGAAGTTGATGGTTATGCTACAAGCCCACGAGCCTATTATGCAGGTTTAAAAGTAAAGTTCTAATATGAAAATAATCAACCGAGAATTTATAAAGTATAAGTTTTTTAATTCATTATTTCTTGGTATTTCTGTAGGGAGTATATTTATTATATATACTCCTTTAGAACCATCTATTTATTCTCTTGGTGGGGTAATACTTGCACTTGCTATGCTTTTTATAGCAAAGTTATATTCTAAGATTTTAAATATATATTATTTTTTTAGAATATCACTTTTTGTTGAGATAGTACCACTTTTACTTGTTGGCTACTTTTTACTTTTTTCATATAGTTATATGACAGCACTATTAGTTTATATAGGATATCAGCTCACTTTTACATTTGGATCCTATTTGGTTCGTGCTGAAACAGTACTTTTACATCGAAGTAAATTGCTTACATTTCTTGATGTGGCAAAACAAAAGGGTTACTTAGTTGGGATGGCTGTATCTTATATATTTTATCAAATAAGTGAAAAACTATTGGATATATCTAGTTATAAAGAGCAAGTATACTATATACATTTCCTATTATTTATTGTAGAATTAGTTACTATATATTTATTGATAAAATCTTTCAAAAGAGTTGTGTAAGGACTTTAAAATGATATTTAATGATGTAGAACTTAATAAAATCAAAATTTTATCAAATGAAGATAAATTAGAAATGATGGGCGATAAAAGAAAAAAGCCCTATTGCAATAATAAGTATGCTTCAAATATGATGCTAAATCCTTTAAAATTAGATCACATAAATAAGATTGATAAGCATGAAGCACATATGATTACATTAAATTTAGAAGATGCAATAGCTCCAAGTAGAAAAAAAGAAGCACTTATAAATATAGCATTGTTTTTATCGCATTGTAAATATTCAAATAGTTTTATCATAGTTCGTACAAATCCAATTAATGAAGGTGGCCTTGAAGAGATAGAGTTTCTAAATAAATTTTCTTTTGATGCCATTAGAGTGTCTAAGATTAAAACAAAAGAGGATATTCAAAAAGCTTTAGATATATTAAGTGATGATAAAGAATTACATATATCCCTTGAGACAAAAGAGGCTTTTAATAATCTTGCAAATTTAAGAATTGATAAAAGATTTACAACTGCAAATATTGGAATTTTGGACCTTTTAAATTCTCTTAGTTTACCTCAATCACTTGTAGTTCAAAATAATCCTACAATTGACTATATATTATCAAAGTTTTTAGTAGATTGTAAAACAGCAGGTATTAGACCAATATCATTTATGTATCAAGATTATACTAATATAGAAGAGTTTAAAACATGGTGTCAAAAGGAAAAATTAATGGGCTTTAAAAGTAAAGCTTGTATGGGACCAGCACAAGTAAAAATAGCAAATGATATATTTGAGATAGATGAAGATCAGATTCTTAGAGCTAGGCATATCAAAGAGGTATTTGAACAATATTCTAAAATAAATGAAAATGGCTTTATGGATGATAAATATGGCTTTATAGATGAGCCAATTTATAAAGATGCTTTATTGGTCTTAGAAAATATATAATGGAGATAAAATAATGTTAAGCAAGAATATAATTTCACAAGTAATATCTACACAAATATCAAAAGTAAAAAAAATAGATGATGGTCAAAAGGTTTGGGAGACTGGTAGTTTTAAAGATAATACTACAAAACTTTTGGATGTAAAATATGACGGGATAGTTGGAAATGAAGTTGCAGATCTTAAGCACCATGGTGGAATAGATAAAGCAATATTTGCAAATGCACAGAGTAATTATAATATATGGTCAAAGTATCTTAAAGTTGATTTTCTTGAGTATGGTGCATTGGCAGAGAATCTGACACTTACAGATTTAAATGAAGATAATGTATCTATAGGGGATATTCACAAAATAGGATCAGTAGTATTAGAAGTGTCACAACCTAGAGAACCATGCTGGAAGATAGGGCAAAAGTTTAAGCATAAAGAGTTTACAAAAGAGATATATGATAGTGGGCTTACTGGTTGGTACTATAGAGTAATAGAAGAGGGACAATTTCAAGTTAATGATGAGGTAGAGTTAATTAAAAAAGCTAATGACTCGTTTACTATAGTAAAAGCAAATTATATTTTAAAAAATCCTAATGAAAACTTAGAAGAAGCGCAAAAATTAGTATCACTTGATAGTCTAGGTGAACCATTTAGAAAAAGTTTAGATAAAAAGATCGGGAGTGTTAAAAATTCTGTGTCAATCTGATATAATAAAATATATAAGGATTGATATAGATGGAAGAAGAGATAGAAAATCAGCAGTTTGATTTTAATGATGCAGTACAGCAATTATTGTCAGGTAAAAATATAAATGGAAAAGATGGAGTACTTGCTCCATTGGTAAAACAATTAGTAGAAGCAGCTCTAGAAGCTATATCATCTTCAAGTAGTAAATTTTTTTTTCATAATAAATTATATCATAGTTTATTCCAATGAGTATTTCTTTTAGTATAAGTTTTGATACAATGATAAGTAAAAATTGGAGTAATAATTGTCATATAAAAGCTGGATAGAATCACATGGAAAAAAACATAAAGATATTGTTGTTAAATTATCTCATTTAAGTGATAATGAGATAATTGAATACTTTAGATTTGAAAATATGAAAGAGAGAGAACCTGATTTTTGTCCCTTGTATAAAGATAATACAAAATGCCATGATATTGAAAATTTAAATTGTTATCTTTGTGCCTGTCCAAATTTTAAAGTTTCTAAAGATAAAAGTTATTGTGATATAAAAAGTGTAGATGGAAGTAGTATAGTAGCAAAAGATGGCTATGTACATCAAGATTGTAGTAAATGTATAGTCCCGCATAAAGAGAAATATATTCAAGAATATTTTGATAGAGATTGGATAAATATTATGAAAAATACTATTTAATAGCTATATTAAAACTTATTTAAAGCTTAATGTATATATCTAACTAAAAAATAATATTTTATATATAGTATATTTTTATATACTTCCAATATCAAAAGCAAGGCACCTCTCTCCGCCTTGCTTTTTTTATTACTTATAATTAAATTTTAACATTTTATATTATTTAAATACTCGGTTAAATATTTTATCTACATTTTTAGTGTAATAATCATAATTGAAACATTCTCTGATTTGCTCTTCAGATAACTTAGATCTTAATTCATCATCAGCTAATAGATGACCAAGGTATAAAGATTCACCACTCTCATCTATTGTTGGTTTTCCTTCTTTAATCTCTTCCCAAACTTTCATTGCATTTCTTTGTACGATTTTATAAGCATCTTCTCTTGATACACCAGCTTTTGGAAGTTCTAATAATACTCTTTGAGAGAAAACTAATCCTCCCGTAAGATTAAGATTTTTCATCATATTTTCTGGCATTACTGTTAAGTTTGCAATTACATTATTCATTCTATGCATCATAAAGTTTGTAGTGATAAATGCATCTGGTAACCAGAATCTTTCAGTAGAAGAGTGTGATATATCTCTTTCGTGCCATAATGCAACATTTTCCATTGCTGGAGCTGCATATGCTCTAACCATTCTTGCTAGTCCAGTAATATTTTCAGTTAAAATTGGATTTCTTTTATGTGGCATAGCCGAAGACCCTTTTTGCCCTTTTGCAAAATATTCTTCAGCTTCATACACTTCAGTTCTTTGTAGATGTCTTACTTGAACCGCAAACTTTTCAACAGAAGAAGATAATAGTGCTAGTGTTGTAGCTAGTCTTGCATATCTATCTCTATGAACTACTTGGTTTGCACAAGGTTCAGGTTTTAATCCTAATTCAGCCATAGCATACTCTTCAAGCTCTAATGGTGCATGTGCAAAGTTACCCATAGCTCCAGAGATCTGACCCACAGCAATAACTTCCATAGTATCTTCAAGGTTTTTAAGGTGACGTGCAACTTCATCATACCACACAGCTAAAGTTAAACCAAATGTGATTGGTTCACCGTGGATACCGTGAGATCTACCTACCATAAGTGTCATCTTATGCTCTAGAGCTCTTTTTTTAATTGATTCCATTAGCATTTTTGTATCAGCAATAATAATCTCTAGAGAATCTCTCATTTGAATTGCAACACCAGTATCAACAGCATCTGAAGATGTCATCCCATAGTGGAACCATCTTGATTCATCACCTAAAGACTCAGAAACACTTGTATTGAATGCGATAAGGTCATGCTTTGTAATAGCTTCAATCTCTTCAATTCGTTCAACTGAAAATGTAGCATTTTTTACTATTTTTTCACAATCATCATCAGGAATAAGACCAAGTTTATTCCAAGCTTTTACAGCTGCTTTTTCTACTTCTAACCATGCTGCATATCTTGCATGTTGTGTCCATTTTTCTGCCATTTCTGGTCGTGCATATCTTTCTACCATCAAATCTCCTATTAATAATTGATTGTTTTTTAATGTGCTATACTATCAAAAATCTATAAAATAAGAGGTTAAATTGCCATTTGTATTAAAAAAATATGATGCTATTAAAGGTAAAAAAGTTCAACTTTTTTTATTAAATGAAGTTGGACTTACCATGTCAGTATCACAAAAGCTTTTAGCAAAAAAAAGAGTTTTTGATGATAAGGGAAATATACTTCAAAATGGACAAATATTAAAGTGTGATTATGTCCAAGTAGCAGTATTTGAAGGTCATACAAGAGGACTAAATCCAATTTTTCAGACAGATGATTTTGCTATATTTGATAAGCCATCAGGGGTAATGGTACATCCCACTTCTAGAACTACCCAATATACACTTCTAGATGAGATTAGACATCACTTTGGTGATGATGCAAATTTAGCCCATAGAATTGATGCCGAGACTTCTGGTCTGGTGCTGGTAACAAAAAATAAATATGCAGATATATACCTTAAAACTATGTTTGAAGAGAAACAATATGACAAAAACTATTTAGCCATAGTAAAAGGCAATTTAGAAAAGAAAATGAAAATAGATACTCCTATATCAAAAGATGGTGGTATGATAGGTGTGAAGATGACAACAAAAAATCAAAATGGTAAAGAGTCATTGACTATCATTACCCCTTTAAACTATAATAGTGAAAATGACACTACTCTTGTGCAAGCAGTGCCTCATACTGGAAGACAACATCAAATAAGAGTTCATCTTGATTCTATTGGACACACAATATTAGGAGATCCTATATATGGTGTTGATGAAAATATTGCAGATGATTATTTATTGAAAAAGTTATCTTTAGACGATAGAATTGAATATACTGGAGCTTCCAGATTAATGTTGCATGCAAATACTTTGTCATTTAGATATAAGGATATTGAGTATAAGCTATCTTCCAAACAGTCTTTGGAAGTATAATTTTAGGTATATTTTAAGTATATTTGGATAAAATTCGCAATATAAAGAAGGGCAATAGTCCAATTTGACCTTTCGTGAAAAAATTAAAAAGGAAAACAGATGAAAAAAGATATCCACCCAGATTATAAAACTTGTGCAGTTTCTTGTGCATGTGGAAATAGTTTTGAGACTAAATCAAATGTTGAAACAATGAGAATTGACGTTTGTGCTGCTTGTCATCCTTTCTTCACTGGTGAGCAAAGAATTGTTGATGCTGCTGGTAGAATTGATAAGTTTAAAAGCAAATATAATATGAAATAAGCATCTTGCTTACTTTCATACCTACACCAATAGGTAACCTTGACGATGTCTCTTATCGTTGTGTTACCGCTTTGGTTGATACACAGATATATCTTTGTGAAGACACAAGGGTAACAAAAAGACTTCTTACACTTTTATCATATAAATTAAATTGTGATTTTGATATTAAAAATAAGCAATTTATATCATTGCATTCACACAATGAATCAAGATTTGTAGAACAATTAACTAAAGAATATTTTGAAAATACAAAAGTATCATACGTAAGCGATGCTGGTATGCCGTGCGTAAGTGATCCTGGTGCATTGTTAGTTAATTTTTGTATAAAGAATAATATTGAGTATGAAGTTTTACCTGGAGCAAATGCTCTTTTAACAGCATATGCTATGTCTGGATTTAATAAAAAAGAGTTTACTTTCTTTGGTTTTTTACCACACAAAGGGAAAGATAGAGCATCTCAATTAAATTCTATCTTAGGATCAAAGTATATAACAATTTTATATGAGTCTCCACATAGACTCCTAAAACTTTTAGAAGAAGTATCAAACCTAGATCCTAATAGAGAAATTTTTATGGTTAAAGAATTAACTAAAATGTACCAGAAAAGCTTTAAAGCTACATCAAAAGATCTTTATACACAATTTAAAAGTGAAAATATAAGAGGTGAATGGGTAGTTATTATTGATAGTGCAGTATCTTGTGATGGTGAAGCAATATCTTTAGAAGATTTAGAAGCTCTTGATCTTCCACCTAAGCAAAAAGCGAAACTAATCTCTAAGCTTACTGGAGAAAAAACAAAAGATGTATACAGTAGGCTTTTAGAATAATATGACAAAATATCTTATCTATTTTTTGATAGCAACTATTATTAGTATGGCTGCAATATTAAAAAATACATTTGATAATTTAGAGTTATTAGATACAAAATTTCATATACAAAAACTGACAGCTAATAATCTACATAAAAAAAATAAATCTTTAATATCTCAAAAAAGAAAGATAAATCATAGAGTTAAGCAAGAGAGAAAAAATATTGTTAAAAAACATATCAATAGAACAAAAAAGAAAATTGCTTCAGCTCCAGCTAAAATGGTACCATTTTTAGGGGCTAGTCTTGTTGTTGCTATGACAGCATATGATATACAAGAATCATGTGAAGATATAAAAGAGTTTCAAGAATTTGAGCAAGATATTTGTAATTTATCTTCAATTGAATTTGAGCAAAATAATAATGACTTATGTGGGTTATCTTTTGAAGCTCTTAAAAAATTGATTAGTATAGAATACGAACAATCTATTTCAGCCAATTAACTATACTTTTTGGATAGAATCGCGGTATGATAGTATACGGAAAACAAATAGTTTTTTCAATTTTAGAAAAACACCCAGAGATGGTAGAAGAAATTTTTTTAACAAAAGAGATAGAACCAAAGCTTTTTAAAAAGTTTATGGATGTTGGTGCCAAGATAATTAGACCTGATAATAAGAAAGCACAAGCCTTAGCAAAAGGGGGAAATCATCAAGGCTTCTTACTTAAGATTAAACCTTATGCATTTGCTAGTATAGAAGATATCAAGAAAAAAGATTTTATTGTAGTTCTTGATGGATTAAGTGATGTTGGTAATATTGGAGCAATAATACGAACTGCATATGCTCTTGGTGCAGATGCAATAGTTGTAAGTGGATTAAAAAATTTAAATGTTGCTCCAGTTGTACGCACAAGTAGTGGAGCAATGCTTGAAATGCAAGTAGCACAAGTGCATAATCCAAATGACTTAATCAATGAATTAAAACAATTAAAATTTACTTTAGTTGGTGCTGATATGGATGGGATTGAGGTTTCTACTTTAGAACGACAAAAAGGGCAAAGAATTGCTTTATTTTTAGGTAGTGAAGGTGATGGCCTCTCTGGAAAAGTTAAAAAGAAGCTAGATTTAAAAGTATCTATTGATATGAGTAATAACTTTGATAGTTTAAATGTATCAGTAGCAGCTGGAATTTTAATACATTCTTTAATCAAAGTAAAATAAATGATTAAAAAATTTCTAGTTTTAGTATTTTTAGTTTCTTTTATCCAAGCAGATAAGCTTGAAGATAAACTTCACAATCTATTAGGTGAAGAGGAATATACGCAGAATAAAAAGCTTGTAAATGTACTATTTGTACATCGTGCAAAATTTTATGATGGTAAAGATCTAAAACTAATTGAAATTTTAAATGTTTTAAAAAAGAATGGTTTGTTAAAATTAAAATATAATAAACCAAAAAATTTGATACTTGAATTTACTATTAGTCATGATTCAATTAAATCGTTAAAAATTTTGAATGATATATTAAAATCATTAGGATATTATTACTATTTTACAAAGCAAGCAAGCTATGAAGTAGATGGAAAATTGCAATGGATCATAGATTTAAAAACTAAAGCAGCTATAGATCCTTTGATATTGGCAAAAGAATTAAAAGTACAAGAGATTAGAGTTCTTGATATTAACAAAATTAGTCCAACACATTGGCAATTTGAATTTGATACAAAAAATGCTAAAATATCGCAAGTAATAAAGATGGATCCAAATGAGAAGATATCTTTTGATAAGCCACTTGATAACTACTTCTTAAAAGTAAAAGATGTAGATACTTTAAAGGTGATTAGTAGAAAACTAAATAGATGGTTTCCATATATAGTTTTTTATGATAGCCATCTAAATGTGCTAAAAGTTATAAAAAAGAAAAGAGTTTTTAAAGGGATAAAGACTGCTATCCCTAAAGATTGTCAATATATAAAGATTGGTGATCTATATAATTTAATAAATATAAAAAGAGGATTGAGCGTAGTAGTACAAAGCGCTAATTAATAAAAGGAATAAAATGTTTGATGAGATAAGATTTAATAGAGTAGATAACTTACCAAAATATGTATTTGCAGAGATAAATGAAATTAAAGCAAATTTAAAAAAGGATGGTGTAGATGTTATTGATTTTTCAATGGGAAATCCAGACCAAGACACACCAGAACATATTGTAGATGCTTTAGTACAAAGTGCTAGAACACCTGGTAATCATGGATACTCTCCATCTCAAGGTATACCAGAAGTACTTGATGCAATTGCTAGATGGTATAAAGATAGATATGGTGTAGATCTTGATACAAAAACACAAACAGTTGCAACTATTGGATCAAAAGATGGATATTCTCATCTTGCATATGCAGTTACAAATCCAGGGGATACAGCTGTTGTTCCAACACCAACTTATCCTATTCATACATATTCATTTATTTTAGCTGGTGGTGCTGTTGAAGATTTACCAATTAAATTTGATGAAGATTATAATGTAGATGAAGATGATTTTTTTGATAAATTAAATCATATATTTGATACGGCACATGTGAAGCCAAAATATGTACTAGTAAACTTCCCTCATAATCCAACATCAGCTACAGTTACTCCTGAATTTTATACAAAACTTGTAGCAATGGCAAAGGAAAGAAGATTTTATATTATCTCTGATATTGCTTATGGTGATATTAGTTTTGGTGGATATAAGACTCCATCAATTATGGAAGTACCTGGAGCCCTAGATGTAGCTGTTGAAAGTTTTACTGTAAGTAAATCATACAATATGGCAGGTTGGAGAATTGGATTTTTTGTAGGAAATGAAAAGCTTATTGGTGCACTTGTAAAGCTTAAGTCATGGCTTGATTATGGTATGTTTACACCTATTCAAAAAGCTACAGTTGAAGCACTAACAGGTGATCAAACTTGCGTGAATGAGATAACTGCTAGATACAATCACAGACAAGATGTACTTATTAAAGAGTTTGCTAAAATTGGTTGGAATATCAAGAAAAATAAAGCATCAATGTTTTCTTGGGCTAGAATACCTGAGTGTGTACAAAGCATGGGGACATTAGAATTCTGTAAAAGATTACTTATGCAAGAGGGTGTAGCACTTTCACCTGGTGTTGGTTTTGGTGAAGATGGTGAAGGTGCTGTTAGAATTGCACTTATTGAAAGTGATGAAAGAATTGCTGATGCCGCACAAAGAATCGGAAGATTTATATCTAAATATTGCGAGGATAAATAATATGCTTAATATTGGAATTGTAGGTGTTGGAACTGTTGGACAAAGTGTATGTCAAATTCTTGACGATAATAAAGATATTATCACAGCACGAGCTGGAGTTGAGCTTAATGTAAAAAGTGGTGTGGTAAATAATCTTTCTAAACAAAGAGATGTATCTATTACTCTTACTGATAATCCTGATGATATTTTAAATGATGATTCAATTGATATTGTAGTTGAACTTATGGGTGGAGTTGAGAAACCATATGAGGTTGTGAAAAAAGCTTTAGAAAAAGGCAAAGCAGTTGTAACAGCAAATAAAGCACTTCTTGCTTATCATAGATATGAACTTCAAGAAATTGCAGGTGACACAGCTTTTGAATATGAAGCAGCAGTTGCTGGTGGTATTCCTATTATTACAGCACTTAGAGATGGTCTTACAGCAAATCATATTGAATCAATTAGGGGTATCATAAATGGTACTTGTAATTATATGCTTGATAAGATGATTAATGAAGGTGTAGAATATGATACAATCCTTAAAGAAGCACAAGAGTTAGGATACGCAGAAGCAGATCCAACATTTGATGTTGGTGGATTTGATGCTGCACATAAACTACTAATATTAGCTTCTATTGCTTATGGAATAGATGCTAAGCCTGAAGATATATTAATTGAAGGTATCGAAAATATTGAAGGTGCGGATATTGAGTTTGCAAAAGAGTTTAACTATGCATTAAAACTACTTGGAATTGCTAAAAAAGATGGTAACAAAGTTGAACTAAGAGTTCATCCTGTACTTATACCAAATGGTGAAATGATTGCAAAAATTGATGGTGTGATGAATGGTGTATCTGTTGTTGGGGATAAAGTTGGTGAGACACTTTACTATGGACCAGGAGCTGGTGGTGATGCAACTGCTAGTGCTGTTATAGCAAATATTATTGATATTGCTAGAAAAGGAAAGGGTTCACCAATGCTAGGATTTAAAAAACCACTTGAAAATGGATTGACACTAGCAAGTAAGGATGATATTGAAACAAAATATTATCTACGAATGAAAGTTGAAGATAAAAGTGGAGTATTAGCTCAAGTATCTCAAGTGCTTGGAGATAAAAATATTTCAATAGAAACTATGCTTCAAAAACCACTAAATGATACACATGCAAACCTTTTACTATCAACTCATATATGTAATGAAAAAGATATAAAAGAAGCTATAGCTAGTATTGAATCACTTGATTTTGTAGATGGAACTATAGCGATGATTAGGATTGAAGACTAATCATTGCTATTTTTTCGGGACTGTAAATTAAACTGTGTAAATCACCTCTAGCTCATTTTCCTACTTTGTATATTTTTCCATAATTTCACTGAAAAATATGCAAAGTTGAGGATAGATCTCACTCCAATTTCTCACTCTTGTTCTATTCCATTTTTTTTGAACCTCCTGTGTTGTTAAGTAAAGCATTTTAAAGGCTGAATCTATGGTTGGGAATGAACCTTTAGATTTTGTCTTTAAATATTAGTTACAATCTTTCTCATCCGGCCAGTCAAATACAAAACACATTGGTAGTTGATTTTTCTTTCCTAAATATCGTCCTGTAATATATGCTGATACAAATATAGAT
>CAZWLA010000003.1:0-23228 GCA_964633845.1 uncultured Arcobacteraceae bacterium
GCTTTCCTCTAAAGTCAATTGCTCTTTGTAAGGCTTGTATAACTTTATTTGATGGAAATGGCACATCTGAACAGGATAGTCCTATAATGGCCTGATTTGTCAAGCCTCTTTTACCATCAAATGTAACAGACTTAATGATATATCCTAACTTTTCTATTTGTTGTTTTAAATCTTTATACTCTTTTACAGTTTCAGATTGAATATGTTTCCATATTAATACTTCATTTTGAGAGGTATCCTTGAAAGCTAAAGTTCCAATACGCCATCAGTTTGCCTTATGACTTATGTCATAAGTTGTCCTTCAGTTCTCTTTTCTTTTAGCATAAAAAGTTGCATCACATACCAAGATTTATTTCTCTTGGATTATGAATTTTAGAAATTGGAATATATGTATCAATTTGCTCTTTTACCCACATATAGTTTTTATTATATTTTTGAGCTAAATCTTTGTAAGTTTGTCTCTTATAAAAGTACTCTTTAAAAATTATTTCTTGTAATTTAAATGGTCGTCTTGATGAAGAAAAATTATGATTGCAATCAGTACATTTATATCTTTGTATTCCACCTTTTTTACCATTCTTTTTGGTGTATATTGAAAAACATTTTGGACAGGTTTTAGTGTTTTTTTACAGACATCTGTAAATAATCCTTTTTAAACCCTTATAATACCTGGTCTTGCTTGAGTTTTCAGCCTGAAATATTCTATATTAAGTCAAAAATGCAAAAAATTATTGGAAAATACCATTACTTGGGGATATTCCTATTTTAGAAACTCTATTTAAAAGTAAAAGTTTCCAAAGTGGTGAAAGTGAGCTAGTATTTTTTTTAATACCAGAGATCGTAGATCCATCTAAAGTTACTGATATTGAAAAGCTAATAAAAACAAAGAATATTGTAGATAATCTAAGTAATATCGATCAATCAAATGACAATACTCCAAAGAACTTAACAGGTGAAGAACTTCATAAACAAAAACTTATGGAGGTTTTTGGTAGTTAATACAAAGCTCATATAACTACTTGATTCTTTTGGTTCGATTTGTAACAACAATGTTTTTCTTGTTGTTACTATCTATTATTTAATCTTATTATATAAAACTTTTAAATACAATGTATTAAATATGTAAATTTAATTGAAACAAAGGAAATATATAATGGGTATACCAATTCACAAATATGATGTTGTAATTGTTGGAGCAGGACTTGCTGGGTGTGCAGCAGCTAGAGAAGCTGTGAGTGCTGGACTTAGTGTTTGTGTTCTAACAAAACTACATCCATTAAGATCTCATTCAGGTGCCGCTCAAGGTGGTATTAATGCTGCTCTTAGTGCAGAAGATAGTATTGAACTACATGAGTTTGATACAGTTAAAGGTAGTGATTACTTAGGTGATCAAGATGCTATTAG
Source organism: uncultured Arcobacteraceae bacterium (assembly GCA_964633845.1). GTDB lineage: Bacteria > Campylobacterota > Campylobacteria > Campylobacterales > Arcobacteraceae > JADHTT01. The sequence goes on from CAZWLA010000003.1 coordinate 1,405, forward strand.
ACTAATGTGTCAAAAAGCACCAGAGACTATTAGATGGGCTGAAAAGATGGGAACTGTATTCTCTAGAGATGAAGAGGGTAAGATTGCTCAAAGACCATTTGGTGGACAATCATCACCAAGAGCTTGTTATGCAAAAGACAGAACAGGTATCGCTCTTCTACAAGCAATTTATGAGCAAGCTCATAGAGATGGTGTAGACTTTAAAGATGAATATTATGTATCAGATTTAATTTATGAAGATGGAAAAGTAAATGGTGTATTTGCTTATGATTTAGTAGATTCTAAGCCAATGATATTTAATGCTAAAGCTGTTATGTTCGCAACTGGTGGATATGGTAGAGCATTTAAAGTAAATTCAAATGCTCATGCAAATACAGGTGATGCACTTTCAATAGTTGCAAGACATGGTTTACCTCTTGAAGATATGGAATTTGTACAGTTCCACCCAACAGGAATTGCTGGATCTGGTGTACTTATTTCTGAAGCAGCTAGAGGTGAGGGTGGTATACTATATAACTCTGAGGGTGAAAGGTTTATGGAAAAATATGCTCCAAATAAACTTGAACTAGCATCTAGAGATGTTGTATCTAGAGCAATTACTCAAGAGATTTTAGAAGGTAGAGGATGCGGTAAAGATAAGGATCATGTACTAATTGACTTAACTCACCTAGGTGCAGATTTAATTAACTCTAAATTACCAGAGTTAAGAGACTTAGCTATCACATTCTTAGGTCAAGATATGATCGAAGAGCCTATCTCAATTGCAGCAACTGCTCACTACTCAATGGGTGGAATTCCATGTGATGTAGATGGTCATGTAAGAAAAAATACTACTGAACTTGTAGAAGGTTTCTATGCAGCTGGTGAGTGTGCATGTGTATCTGTACATGGAGCAAATAGACTTGGTGCAAACTCAGTGCTTGAGGCATTATTCTTCGGAAGACATGTAGGACAATCAATGGTAGCTGATGTAAAAGCTGGTATTAACTTTAAAGCTGCATCTGAACAAGATGCTGCAAATGCAATTGCAGAGCTTGAGAAGATTAGAACATCAAGTGGTAATGAAAGAGTACCAGCACTTAGAGATGAATTACAACAGTCTATGACTGATAATGCAGGTGTATTTAGAACAGAAAAATCTTTACTTGAGCAACAAGAGATTATTAAAGATATCAAAGCCAGATTTGCAAATGTAAGAATTGATGATAACTCTAAAATCTATAATACAGATCTTCAAGAAGCAGTTGAGCTTGGTCATATGATTGACTTCTCTGCATTTATTGTTGAAGGTGCTATTTTAAGAGAAGAGAGTCGTGGAGCACACTATAGAGAAGAGTTCCAAACTAGAGACGATGAAAAGTTCCTAAAGCATACTATGACATATATGGATCAAGATGGTAACTTAAGTACTGAATATATGGATGTTGTTCTTGGTAACCATGAATTAGCAGAAAGAACATACTAGGAGTATATGATGAGAAATTTAAAATTTAAAGTATTTAGATTCAATAAAGACACAGATTATTTACCTTATTATGATACATTTGAGATGAATGTAAAAGATGATGAGATTGTTCTTGATGTAATGAATAGAATTAAATGGGAACATGATGGATCTTTTTCTTATAGAAGATCATGTAGACATGGTATTTGTGGGTCATGTGCTGTAAAAGTAAATGGTAAAGCAACACTTGCATGTAAAGATAGAGTATCTGATCTTGTAGAGATCTTTGGCGAAGAGTTAACTATTGAGCCACAAGATATCAAAAGAGCATATAAAGATATGATTATTGATAAGGAGAACTTCTGGAATAAGTACAATGCTGTTCAGCCATACCTTGTAGCTGATATTGATGAATTCCCAACTGAAGAAAATATTGTATCAATTGAAGAAAATGAAAAGATTGATGAAGCTGATTATTGTATTCAATGTGGTAACTGTTTCTATGCATGTTCATCATTAAGTGTAAATCCTGATTATTTAGGACCTGCTGCACTTGTAAAAGCATGGAGATTTAACTCTGACATTAGAGATCATGGGAAAGAGGAAAGACTTGATTCTGTAAATCAATTAGGTTCAGGTATTTGGGATTGTGTTAAGTGTAATGAATGTGCTGAAGCATGTCCAAAAGAGATTAATCCAATTGATAAAATCACTAAGCTTCATAATCAAGTATTTGAGTATGGAAAAGCAAATAATGATGTGGCAGTAAGACATGCTGTTGGATTTAAATGGTCAATCAAGAAGCATGGTATATTAGACGAGGGTGAACTAGTAAGATACTCTGAAGGAAATATTGGAGTTATGAAACATATCCCAGAAGCAATTGCGATGTTTAAAAAAGGTAAAATTGTAATGCCTTGGAATATGCCAAAGTCTAAAAATTTAGATGAAATTAAAAAGTTAGTTGATTTAGCATCAACTGCGAAGTTTTAGGAGTAAATGATGGAAAAATTAAAATACGCTTTATATACAGGTTGTACTGCTAGAGAATCTACTCCTGAACTTTTAAAGTCAACTATGGCAATTGCTGATAAATTAGGTATTGAATTAGTACTTTTAGATGAAGCTTCATGTTGTGGTGCTTCTCACTTACAAGATTTTGATGATAATTTATCTTTAGTATTAAATGCTAGAAATATTTGTTATGCAGAAAAACTAGGGCTTGATATGGTAACTATTTGTAATACATGTCAACTTAATACTGCTTTGACAAAAGATAGATTAGATAATGATCCAATATTAAAAGCAAAAGTTAATGAACAATTAGCAGAAGTTGGATTAGAATATAAAGGTACATCATCTGTAAGACATTTCTTATATGCTCTACAAGACGACTATGGGTACCAAAAAATTGCTGACCAAGTTACAAAACCAATGACAGATGTAAATATTGCATCATTCTATGGTTGTCACAATATTAGACCAAGTCATCTTCAGCATAAAACAAATGGTTCAGAAAGTTCTTATAAGCCAACATCATTAGATAATCTTGTATCTGCTCTTGGTGGAAATGCAGTTGATTATGAATCTAAAAATAAATGTTGTGGTTTTCACGTAGAGCTTCAAGCGCCTGAAACTGCTAATAGATTATCTGGTGTGGCTATGACTGATGCGATTGATAATAATGCAGATGTAATGGTAACACCATGTCCTTTATGTCACCTAAGAATGGATGTACAACAACATGGTATTTCCAAAGAGGTTGGTAGAGAAGTAAATATTCCAGTATTACATTTACCACAAATGGTAGGTATTGCTCTTGGAATAGATCCTAATGAGTTGGGTCTTCAGCATAATGTTGTAGATGTAAACGTAGGTTAATCCAAATACTTACAAATATCTTTTAGTAGTCTTTGCTGTTTTTTCTTAAACAGTGGAAGACTACTAATATCAAAAAATTTAACTTCACTATTTTCACTGCATAAGTACTTTTTTAATAATATATCATTTTTAAAATACTTATTAATGTAATCTAATCTTGTAGCATCTACAAGATATATACCTATGTCTTTTTCATCATTTTCTTGATAAAAGTATTTATTTAAAAGATCTTGATTAATAAATATTCCAGATTCTTCTTGAAACTCTCTTTGCGCAGTTTGTTTAGGTGTTTGATCATTTTCATCTACAACACCTTTTAGAAAACCCCATCTTGATGTACTTAGGATTGATTTACATAATAATAACTTAGTTGTATATTGATCTTTTTTATACAGGGCTATACCATATGCTCTTAGTTTTTTCATTTTAAATTAGCACTATATAATATTTCGTTTTTTTCTATACAATATATAAACATATGCAAATAAGAGTACAAGCGGAATTAGTAGTGCAATTTCTGGTATTATTACACCACCAGATGATAATTTGTTTAAGAAAAATAGTATTCCCCAAAGTCCAAGTGTAAGAGCTACACTAATTGATGAAAATTTATTAATTTGGAAAAATCTATTGCTTACTGAACTATATAAAAATAGTAATACTATGGCTGGTATTACAAAAAAAGGTACAAGCATATTATAGTATAGTGTATTTCTAATAGAAGCTGTATCTAGGTCTTGCTTTGATAGTAAAAAATAAGCTTGTATTGCATCAATGATAGAGTAGTTTGTCTTTGCACTATATACATTATCTAATATTTGTGGCTTAAACCCCTCTAGAGTATAAAGAAATTTTTCGTATGTAACAATAAGTCTACTTGTATCCCAGTCAATTTTACTTGGTTTTTTAATGATTTTTGCATCTATTGCATACCATTTATTGTTTTGAAATGTAGCAGTTTTAGCTTTGATAGTTTCCACTAGATCATTATCTTTTACAAGATAAATATTTACACCTTCGGCTCTTTTTTCCAATGGATATAATTTATTAAAATACACAAAATAGTCATTATATTTAAGAAAAATATTCTCTTTGGTATTTGTAAAATAGTTACCATTTAAGATTTTTTTCTTTTGCTGTTCAGCATATGCAGCAGGCGTGCTTTGTAATGCAATTAGCATGGTGGTAATCAATAGAGCCATGAATATTATAGGCTTTAGTATTTGTTGTTTTGTTGCACCTACTGAGTATAATGCAACAAATTCATTATTCTTTATTAATGTAATTATAAAAATAACCCATCCAAATATTAGTGATAATGGTAACACTATTGAAAGAATGAAAAAGCCATTATATAGTATATATAATAGTTGTAAATTGGCTGAATCTGGTAATGATTTAATATTTTGTAGTAAATCCATCCCTAAAAAAAATAATTCTAATGAAAATAATACAATAATAAAAAATTTAATATATTTTGTGATTAAATATTTTGTAATGATATTTAGTTTCAATAATAGTTCCTATTTTAAACTTTAAGTGTATATTTTGATTGTACTTCTTTTATATCATCTGTTTTAAGTGCATCAATCGCATCTATTGCATGATCTATTATACTATCAAGTTGATTTAATTCATCTTTGGAAAAATTAGATAAAACATAATTAGCTACATCACCTTTATTTTCTGGCTTACCAACACCAACTCTAACTCTTATGTAATCTTTACCTATATGTGAATCAATTGATCTTAAACCATTGTGTCCACCATGCCCACCACCTATTTTAAATCGTAGTGTACCAAATGGTAGATCAATATCATCGTGAATTATTATAATATCTTCATTTATAATATTATAATAATTTGCAATTGCAACAATTGATTCTCCAGATAGATTCATAAATGTCTGTGGTTTTACATATAAATTATTTGAGGCTTTAGTAGTAATAGCTTTAAAATTTGAATTGTTTATATTGTTTGAAAGAGACAGGTTTTTAACTATTTTATCAATAATTAAAAAACCTATATTATGTCTAGTTTGGGAATATTTTTCACCAGGATTCCCAAGACCTGCAATTAAGTACATAAGATTACTTAATTTTCATTACACCAACAACTGGTACTCTTGGATCTAGGAAACACTCTACATTTGTAGGTAAATCTAAATCTCTAACTAAGTAGTTATCACCAGTATCTAAGTCAGTTACATTAAAGTGGAAAGATTTTGGTAAATCTTTATATTCAGCTTTAACTTCTACTCTTTTTCTGTGGTATGCTAAGATACCTTTATTTTTAAGACCTTTTGGAGTCCCTTCAGTAGTAACAGGTACCATGAATTTAGCTGTAACACCATCTTGAACAATCATTAAATCTACATGTAATAATACAGATGTAACTGGGTGTTTTTGGTAATCTTGAACTACAACTTTACAAGTGTTTCCACCAACTTTTACATCAAAAGCAATTTCTGTTTTCTTTTTCATAAATCTAATAAAATCATTTACTTTAAATGCAGCATTGATGTTCTCAAGCCCTTTTCCGTAAATGTTAGCAATTAGATAACCATCTCGTCTTAATGTTTTTGTACTTTGTTTTGCGATACTATCTCTAACGATACCTTCTAACATTTTGTTTCCTTGTTTTGAATTGAAATTGGATTATAGTTAAAAAATATTTATAAAGTGCTTAAGCTTTGTGCTATATCCTTATAAAATGGCTCTAACGGTGGTAATAATAGAGTGTTTTCTCTTTGCTTTTTTCCCCACATTGGTTCTGGAAAAAAATTATCATCATTAAATCTTGCCATGATATGAAAATGTACATGTGGTACATAATTTCCAAATGAGGCTATATTTATCTTATTACATTTAAAGTATTCAAGCATTTTTGCTTCAATGATATCTGTAGCTTCCCATATCATTTGTTTTGTTTTTTTATTACACTGTGAAAATTCTTTAATCTCTTTTTGTGTAAATATTTTTAACCATGGAATTTGAGACTCTTCAATCTCAACTTTTATGATAGAGTTTTCAAATATAATAGCAGACATAATTATACAATCATATCAATATTTTTATGAGCATGAAAAATTTTATGCAGCTCTTGTCTGTCATCCTCATTGTGTACAAGCATTTGTACTTTATGGCTAATAAACTTTCCCTTACTACTTTTTTTAGATATAGTCACTTTGTGTTCTCTTTGTCCAATTGTTTCATTTAAAACTATTTTAATATCTATCTCTTTGCGCATTACAAGTTTATATTCCCACTTGCATGGGTAGTCTAACTCTAGTTTATGATCATCTAGGTTTATCATTTAATTGCTATTCCTATTAAAGTCACCAGTTTTACCACCAGATTTTGTCTCTAATTGAACATTGCTAATTATCATACCTTTGTCAATTGCTTTTACCATATCATAAATTGTTAATAAACCTATACTTGTACCCGTAAGCGCTTCCATCTCTACACCGGTTTGTCCACTTAGCTTTGTAGTAACTGTTAGTTTAAATCCTGGAAGATCATCAAGCTGTTCTATATCACAGTTTACGCCTGTAAGTAAAAGAGGATGACACATAGGTATTAAATCTGGAGTTTTTTTAGCTCCTTGAATAGCAGCTATTACTGCTGTTTGTAGTACAGGTCCTTTTTTATTTTGGTTTGATACCACGTTATCAAAAGCTTTTTGGCTCATTGAGATTATACCACTTGCACTTGCTATTCTTGTTGTATTGTTTTTGTCTGATACATCGACCATCTTTGGTCTATCTTGTTCGTCTAGATGAGTTAATTTCACTGTAAAATCCTTATAAATATAAGACATTGTACCATCTTTAAGTTTATTTATGTATAATTCACATCAAGACTAATATAAATATTGGTTAAATTTTAAAAAAAGGTGGTGATTTTAATGCCAGGCATTAGAGTTAAATCTGAAGAATCGTTTGACGAAGCATACAGAAGATTCAAGAAGCAATGTGACAGAAGTCTTATTGTAACTGAAACTAGAGCTAGAAGATATTTTGAACCTGAAACTGAAAAGAGAAAGAAACAAAAAATTAACGCTAGAAAGAAAATGCTTAAGAAGCTATACATGCTTAGACGATACGAGTCTAGACTGTAATAAGTTCTTTAGAGTCCAGAAAAAAGGGGAAGAGTTCATCTCTTCCCCTTTTTTATTAGCAAATATAGATTTAATCTCTACTTGCTAAAATTTCTACAGATTCAATAGTATCACCTTGATCAATTGAATCAAGTGTTGTAAAACTTACATCATCATTGTCTTCTATATTTCCAAATACAGTATGACCACCATCTAGGTGTGGACAAGCTACAAAACAGATGAAGAATTGACTACCACCAGTATCTTTACCGGCATGTGCCATTGATATTGATCCTCTATTGTGTACTTGACCATTTGCATCTGTTTCACAAGCAATTGACCAAGATGGACCACCAGCACCTGTGCCATCAGGACAACCACCTTGTGCCATAAATCCTGGTATTACTCTATGAAAGTTTAATCCATCATAAAATGCATCATTTGCTAAGCTAACGAAATTTGAAACAGTATTAGTTACATCACTTGTATTAAGTTTAATCCAAATCACACCTTTGCTAGTTGTAAATTTTGCATAGTTAAATTGCTCCAGTTCATCACTTCCAAAACCATATTCTTTTAATTCTTTTGTAAATCCAAACATTTTTTTCCTTTTTGATTATAGTTTTGAATTGTAGCTACTTTTCATTGATTTCTGGATTAAGATAATTTAGTTTAATTAGAGATCTTACTACCTCTTTAAATACGGGAACTGCAGAATTTGAAGCATAGTAGTAGTGCCAATACTTTCCTCTAGATACTGGTTCTCTTGCAGTAACGCCAATAGTATATTTTTTATTTTTATCATTTACAAAACCAAAAAATGATGTGATATATTTTTTTCTACTATATCCTGCTTTACCTTTTGAAATATTTGCTGTTCCTGTTTTTCCACCAACCTCTAAACCATAAATTTTAGCGGCAGTTCCCGTACCCTCTTGAACTGTTTTTACAAGTAGACGCTTTATCTCTTGTGCTGTAGATTTTTTTATAATTTGTACTGATTGTGGTGTATCTGTTTCCATAATATTACCATCATGTGAAATATTATTTACAATTTTAGGTGTTACTGAGTATCCATTATTATTAAATACTGAATATGCTTTTAAGAGTTGTATAAAAGTTGATGTTATGCCTTGCCCGTATGAATCTGTAGCTTTAAAAATATTATCTCTTTTTGGAATCTTATTCTCATATGCTTGATATTGCCCTAAAGAATGTATAACACCAGTCTTTTCATAAGGTAGATCAATACCAGTTTTTTTTGATAATCCAAATTTTTTGTAGCCATCTAAAAACTGCCGACCACTAAGTCTTTGCGCTAATTGAAGTGTACCTATATTACTTGAGTAAATTAATATATCATCTAATGTCAACCAGTGCTTTTTAAATTGATGATCATCTCGTATTCTCCATCTACCAATTTTATATACACCTTTTTTATATGTGCCTTTATATTTTCCAGATTTTATCTTCTTTCCATTGTTAAAGGCTTTCAGTAGTTCACCTTTTTTATAGAGTCCATGATCTAGTACAAGAGATATAGCTATTGGTTTAATAACACTTCCTGGTTCAAATTGATATTCAACAGCATTTACAGGTAGATATCCATTATCTATATCTGATTGTTTGATATGTTCTGGATTAAATCTATTTGATGTAGCTAGTGTAAGAATCTTACCTGTCCTGCTTTCCATCACAGATGCGATAACCTCTTTGGCTCCTAGCTTTTCTTTATAGTAATCTAGCATAATTTCAATATTTTTTTGTAATTTTAGTGGAATATTAAGATTTAATGTTGCACCATCTTTCCTTTGGATAATAGTGGAGTTTTTATTAAATGATATTTGAGAAATTACATCTCTTTCTCCTTTTAATTTACCATCAGTATAGCTATTTAGTTGATTATTGTATTGTTTTTCTAAACCTTTAATACCATTTACTTTTGTAGTACCATCTTTAGATTCATATTTTGATAGATACCCAATAATAGGGGTAAGAGAATTGTCATAAGGAAAAATTCTTTTTTCCCCACTCTCTTTTAGATCAAGGCCAATTATAATAGGACTACCACTAATTATATAAGGTTTAAATACATTTAGTCGTCTTAATTTAAATGCTAGTAGTTTAAGATTTTTTGCTGCTCTTGAATCTATATTATAGGATAATACAAAAGTACCTTTTCTCTTTTTTTGTAATCCTTCATTGATTTTATTTAAAACTATTTGTTTGTCAATTCCACTGTATATTGAAAATAAAGCGACAAATAGATCTTTTTTATCTGTATCAAAACATCTAGTATCTATGGTAGCTTTGTATACTTTCTTTGCTGTAGATATTTTAAAATTATCAGCACTTAATATATCTCCCCTTACAGCCATCTCTTTTTTAGATGAGTATAGGCCTGGCATTTTTCTTTTTTCTTTTATAGTATTAATAACAGAAAAAAATAGAAGTAATACTATTATAAATATAATACTAATAAGCCAGCCAACCTTTTTAGTTTTTGACTTTGATATCTCTTGTTTATGGGAGTGCAATAATAGCCCTTTTAAGAAAGTTTCTAAAAGTTTTTATGTATACTTCAACATGAATTATAGCCAAGATACTATTAAAGAAGTTAAGCCATCAAAAATAAATCATGAAGTAGATAGTGTACTTTTTATTGCTGCGTCTTTACTTATTATGATTAGTATAATTTTCTCATATTCTTTATCTATTTATACAGTTGAACATATTGGTGCATCACAATTTCATTTTTTTCTAAGACAGCTTATAGTTGGTACTATAGGTATTATGTTGATGTGGAGTATTGGACAATTTAATCTAGATAAATACTTTGATAAATTAGGATCATTTTTTTTCTGGGGATTTCTTTTTATCATTGTTATTATGCCATGGCTTCCAAGTTTTTTAGTTAAAGAGGTTTATGGTGCTACAAGATGGATTAAACTTCCATTCTTATCACTATCTCCTGTAGAGTTTTTTAAGATAGGATTTGTTTTTATTATTGCAAAATCATTTGCAAATAGATTGATTAAAAAACCAAAACATATGCCACTTAAAGAGGAAAGTTTACTATATCTTCCATATATGCTTATTTTTGTATTGTTAGGTATTTTTGTTGCTTGGTTACAAAAAGACTTTGGACAGTTTGTTTTATTATTACTTGTAGCATCTACATTGCTCATTTTTGCAAATAGAAGTTTAAAGATCTTTGCTATTTTGGGTGGAGTTATGTTAGTTGTTCTATTTATATTAATTAGAATTGCTCCTCATAGAGTTCAAAGAATTCAAGGTTGGTGGAGTATGGTGCAAGATAATTTTTTAAGTATTATGCCTGATAGTATGGCAAGTGTATTAAGAGTCACAGGATTTGGTGAACCATATCAAGTAGGACACTCTTTAAATGCTATTAATAATGGTGGCTTCACTGGTGTAGGGCTAGGTGAGGGTGCTTTAAAAATGGGATTTTTAAGTGAGGTGCATACAGATTTTGTTTTGGCTGGTATTACTGAGGAGATAGGCTTTATTGGTTTATTTTTTGTAGTTGGATTATTATTGATTGTAGTACAAAGGATGATTAGAATTAGTAGACGTGTAGAGGATAATATTTATCATCTATTTACGCTTGGTATTGCTTTAATAATCGTTTTTGCATTGTTAATAAATTTTGGCGGTATTACAGGATCTATACCAATTAAGGGTATGGCTGTACCACTTTTAAGTTATGGTGGAAGTTCAATGTTATCAATGTGTATAGCTATTGGATTAGTATTGTCAATTAGTAGAAAAGTACCTATTGCTAAAAAAAGAGGTCATTAAGTCATACGAACTAATTAATCACTAAGAAAGTAGTTTTAGAGATATCTTAATACAAGGCAGAATATCAAAATCGTATAATCATACGATGAAGATGTTCTAACGAAGTAGTAAGGTATCTATAAGACTATATATCAGTACTATTACTGCTTTAAAGATATTTCAATTTACAGAAGTAAATTTTTATATCTTTTCATTGTACTAGCACTAATCTATAGTCTCTTTATTAGAGATTAATTAGTTGGAAGGACTTAAAATGATAAATACGATAGTAGTTACAGGTGGTGGGACTGGTGGACATCTTAGTATCGCAAAAGTTTTAATTGATGGCTTTAAACAAAGAGGCTATAAAGTCATTTTTATAGGTTCTACTAAGGGTGCTGATAAAGATTGGTTTGAAAACTATCCAAATTTAGATAAAGCATATTTTTTGGACACCAAAGGTGTAGTTAATCAAAACTTTATAGGTAAGGTTAAATCGTTATTTATGATAGCAAAAGCAAGTAGGAAATCACTAGATATATTTAAAGAATATAATGTAAATAAAGTTATTAGTGTCGGTGGATTTTCAGCATCACCAGCATCATTTGCAGCTATTATTTCTGGAATAGACTTCTATATTCATGAACAAAATTCTGTGATGGGTAGACTAAACTCACTTACATCAAAAATAGCAAAAGAGGTATTTGGATCTTATGATAATGCTACTTTTAAAGTGGATTATCCTGTAGATCAAATATACTTTGATAATCAAAGAGTAAGAGAAGAATGTAAAACTATTATATTTCTTGGTGGTTCACAAGGGGCAAGTGCTATAAATGAATTTGCACTAAAAGTTGCTCCAAAGCTAACAAAACAAAATATAAAAATAATACATCAAGCTGGTATAAATAATTATGAATCTATACAGTTAGAGTATGAAAAGCTTGGTATTGATGCTGATTGTTTTGGTTTTAGTACAGATTTAGTATCTAAGATTAAAACATCAGATTTAGCAGTATGTAGAGCAGGTGCTGGTACAGTATGGGAATTGTGTGCATCTGGTATACCGGCACTTTATGTACCATATCCATATGCTGCATCAAACCATCAATATTTTAATGCAAAGTTTATATGTGATCAAAATTTAAGTTTTGTAGTAAATCAAAATGATTTAAGTGAAAGTAAATTATTTGAGCTTATTGATAGTAATATAAAAGAGAAAAGTAAAGGCTTAATAGATTTAATTAAGCCTGATGGTTTATCTAGTATGATTAAACGTATCGTTCATTAGTTTTTCTGTATCTTCAAACCAAGTAGAGCCTTTTTTAGCTTGTATAGCAGGTAAATAGGTAATTTTAACTACTCCACTTTGTGCTTTAAATCCTTGAGAATCCATCAGGTTTCTTGTATTTGTTAGTATTATTGGCTGTACTAGCATATTATGTTTTTGTGCTATTAGTTTTGCACCTGATTTAAATTTAAGTAATCGATGTCCTTTACTTCTAGTACCTTCAGGGAATATAGCCACTGGTCTTTTTTCATCAAATTTTTTAATTTTTGTCTCTTTTAATAATTTTGCCAAGCCAGCTTTGTTTTCTCTATCAACAATAATCATTTTTGGTAATTTTAGCACAAGCCCAAAAAATGGTATTTTAGCAATCTCTTTTTTGGCTATCCATGCTATATTTCTTGTGTAAATTGCTTCAAATATTATAATGTCAAGCATAGATTGGTGATTTAATATTATTAGATCTGCATTTTCATCTTGTGTACCTTCAATTTCAAGCGTAATACCTAATAATTTTAATTGAAGAGCACCCCATACTCTTCTAATTTTATGGTTACTTTTATTGAATAAAAACATAAGTATGATTACTATAGTTACAGTTATAAGAAGTTGTATTGTTGTTAAAAAGTACCGTGTATATTTAAAAATTGTCATTGTTTAATCCATCCAATTGTTTCATTTGAGAGCATAATTTTAGCAAAACCATTCTTTGTTTCAAGAAGTTCAACATTTTGTACTTTTTGTGTTGTTTTAAATATTGTAGAACCCTTTAGTGGTAATATATAAATTTGAGTCCCTTTGGGTATATTAATTGTTTGATAGGGTAGTGATATTATAATAAATAATATAATAGTTATTAAGGCAAATAGTAGGGTTGCTTTACTTCTTTTCCTAAAATAAAAAACAATAAATAATACAAATAATAAGACAAGTATGACTTTTTGATAAAATAGCAATTTAGAATTTTGTGGATTTAAATCTGTTTGAGTACTGACTAATTCATCAGTTAATATAATTGGTATACTTATGGTTTCAAATTGCTTTTTAGATACATTATAATATTTAAAAATGATGTTTTCATCATCTCTTGGTGCTATTACATAATAGTATGCACTTTTAATATTATTATTTACGGTAAAATCCTCTATACCTTGCTTATCGTATTGTTTTAGTTGAAAGTCTTCCAGGTTTGAATCAGTTGCTTCTATTTCAAGTACAGAAAGTAATAGCTTATTGTTATATTGTTTTGTAGTTTGTCCTTTTATATAAATATTCTTTGCTATAACATTTGAGAATAATTTATCATCAATTGCAATTTTATTAAAATTTATATTTATTGGGTTTAATGTTTTACTATATTTAATATTCGTCTCTTGGTCTAAAAGGAGTAGTGTTATTTCAGGAAGTAAAAAATCTTTATTTGATACTTTGAATTTATATATATTATAAAATTCATTTTTATTTATTTGCTTCCATTTTGAATCTGCATTCAACAAGATAATATTTTTTTGATTGTTGAATTTTGTTTGAACAGCATTAAAGTCTTTAGCTACAATAATTGCTTTTACTCTTATAGAAAAAACTTGATTTGTATATACATTTTTAGGGTGCTCTACATGATATAGATATAGATTTTCACTTTGATCCTCTTGTGAAGATGAGTTAGCATATAGTGAAGAAAAAACGAAAAGTAGAGTAAGTAGAATTGATCTCATATTACTCTATTCTTCATTTGTTAGGGTTATTTGAAGAAACCTTGAAGCATTTTAACTCCATCGTCACATCCAAGTAAAGATTCAATTGCTCTTTCTGGGTGAGGCATTAAACCAAATACATTTTTATCTTTATTGCAAACACCAGCAATTTGTTCTACACTACCATTTAATATTTGGTTTTCACCAGATTCATTACAGTACCTAAGTAAAACTTGATCATTTGCTTCTAATTCTTTGAGACCATCTGGATCTATAAAATAGTTTCCATCGTGATGTGCTACAGGAATATTTACAACATCATTAATTTCTAATTCTTGTAAAAATGTATTATTATTATTTACAACTTTTAAATGATGGTATTTTGATATAAAATGTAGATTATCATTTCTTTTTAATGCACCTGGAAGTAAACCAGTCTCAGTTAAAATTTGAAATCCATTACAGATACCTAAAACTTTACCACCTTTAGATGCATAATCCTTTACGGCATCCATAATTGGTGCAAACTTTGCTAAAGCACCAGATCTAAGGTAGTCACCATAAGAGAATCCACCAGGTACAACAACAAGATCTGTATCACTTGGAATTGAATTTTCTTCATGCCAAATAATATTAACTTGTGCACCTAGTTTTTCAAATGCATACTTTGTATCATATTCACAGTTTGTACCAGGAAATTGTAATACTGAAACTTTCATGACTATGCTTCTATAGTGATATCGTAATCTTCGATTACTGTGTTAGCTAATAATTGCTCACACATTTTAGCAGCTTGCTCTTTTGCAGTTGCTTCATCATTGCAATTAAGCTCCATAATGATTTGTTTACCAACTCTTACATCAGTTACAATCTCTTTAAATCCTTGAGTGTCCAATGTATGATGAGTTGCTTTACCTTGTGAGTCTAATACTCCATTTTTAAGTGCTATATTAATAATTGCTTTCAATTGTTTTCCTTCTACTTTATTTGTGATTATATCTAAAATTACTTATTTAACCTATTATAGATAGTTTCATATCCATCTAAAATACCATCTTTAATTGATTGTGGTACATTTACTTCTAGTTTTTGTCCAGGTTTAAGTTCTTTTGATTTTTCTTTCCAATTTTCTTTTTTACCAAAATCTCTCAATATTTGTTTATCCATTGAAAGGAAATTTCCTGCATCAAAATTATCTTTTTCAATAAATCTTGAACTTTCAGGTGTTAAAACTTCATCACCAAGAACCCATTTACCATTTTTATCAACAAATACCTCAAGTTTTGTATCAACAATAATGATTCCATTATCACAAGCAAATTTAGTAAAGTCTTTAAATAAAGATTCTAAGCTAGAAATAATTTCTGGAAAAATCTCTCTAACTTTAGCAGAGTTTAATGGCTCATCTTTAATACCTTTTGTAGTAGGTGTAAAGATTGGTGTTTCAAACTTATGCCATTGAGGAAGAGTAGATGATAAATTTAGTCCATATGGGTCATTTCCATTTTGACATGCATCGTATAGTGAACCAGTTAAGTAATTTCTAAAAATAAATTCAAACTGTACAACTTCCCCATCAATTTGGGCTTCTAGTGGTTTACATAGTTCCATTAGTTGACATCTAGGGGCACACTTCAATGTTTGGTCAACTTGCTCATCTAGTATAGCAGTTGCAATACCAGCATCTTTAGCATATTTAGCACCACTATTTGAAATAGATGTTTGCCAAATACCTTTTCCTTCAATTTCTAAATTTAATGGAATATCAAATACTGAAGAACGATCGCTTCTTACTAGTAATACTTTTTGGTCATCACCTGGACAAGTATAAAGATCAGCATTTTTACCAATATAGAATAGGTTGTATCCTATGTTTTCTAATTCTTCAATACCTTTTTGTGTTGTAGTTTTTTTTGATTGAGGCCAAAGACCAAGTTCAATTATTTTTTCTATGTTCATATTATAGTCCTATTTATGTGTTAAAATTAATGCTTTTAGTATGTTTATACCAGATTGTAGTTGATTGTCATCATCAAGATTTTTTTGAGTTAAGATAGTTTTATCTTCTTTCTTATCCTCTTTTTTCTTTTCTACACCATTTGCTTTATCAAGTTCACCCTCAAGATGTTTTTTTAGATCAGATTCTTTTATAGAAAAATCATTTTCTTTTTTAGTGATTGATTTACCTCTATAGCTGATAATATCAGGGGTAACACCAACTGCTTGAATAGTTCTACCACTTGGTAAGTAGTATTTAGCAATAGTTAGTTTGATACCTTCTTGTTTATCATTTGTAATTGGTAGTACAACTTGAACAGATCCTTTACCAAATGTTTTTTCACCAACTACTATAGCTCTTTTGTGGTCTTGTAGTGCTCCAGATACAATCTCACTAGCACTAGCACTTCCTTCATTTACAAGGACAACCATTGGTAGTTTTGTAAGTGTTGATTCTTTTGTAGCATTAAAGTTTTCATCTTCTTGACTATCTCTACCTTTTTGAGATACGACAATACCACTATCTATAAATAAATCTGTGGCATCAATAGCTTGAGTTAAAAGTCCACCAGGATTATTTCTAAGATCTAAAATAATACCTTTTGTATCTTCTTTATATTGTTTAATATATTTTGTTAGGTCTTTTGCTACTTTTGAATCAAAAGATGAAACTCGTAAGTATAAAATATCTTCAAATTTTTTGGCATGTACTGATTGTATTTTAATAATATCTCTTGTGATATCTATTTTAAGAGGTTTGTTTTCACCTTTTCTTACAATAGTAAGTTTAATAGTAGTTTTAGGCTTCCCTCTCATATGCTTTACAGCCTCATCCAATGTAATATCAATTGTAGATTTTTCATCAATTTTTAATATGATATCTCCAGATTCAATACCGGCTTTTTGTGCAGGTGTATCATCAATTGGAGATATTACAGTAAGTGCTCCATCTCTTAACCCTACAACAATTCCAAGTCCACCAAATTCACCTTTTGTTTGAACTTTCATCTCTTTGAAGTGTTTTACATCCATATATGTTGAATGAGCATCAAGTTCTTGCATTAAACCTTTAATAGACTTATTTACAATGTCATTTAGTTTTACATCATCAACATAATATTTTTCAACAAGTTGGATCACACCAGATAATTTAGCAAGTGATTCCATTCTTGTAGGTGTTCTCTCATCATCATTAGCTGTTGCATATGATGATATACTAAGAGATACTACTAAAAAAAGTTTTATTAGCATATTTAAACTCATAATTGTTTAAATCCCTCCTCTAAATCAAGTGTACCTTCATAGAAAGCTTTTCCAACAATTACACCTGCAATATGTCCATTTGCTTTACAATTGATGATATCATCAATATCTTTTACTCCACCAGAGGCAACAGTATCAACACCACTTGCATCTGCAATCTCTTGTGTCCAATTTACATTTACTCCACAAAGCATACCATCTTTGCTTATATCTGTACAGATAATAGCTTCAACACCAGCAGATGCAAATTCCTTAGCTAAGTCAGTTGCTTTCATATTTGAAACCTCTGCCCATCCTTCAACAGCTACCATTCCATCCATTGCATCAATACCAACAGCAATAGGATATTTTGCAGCCATATCTTTTACAAATTGAGGGTCTTTTACAGCAATAGAACCTAAAATTAATCTATCGACACCAAGCTCTACATACATCTTGATAGTTTTTTCATCTCTAATACCACCACCAAGTTCTATTTTTAGATTACAGTTTTCTCTAATCTTTTTAATCTGTTCAAGATTTGCAGGTTCCCCAGCAAATGCACCATTTAGATCAACAATATGAAGCCATTTAGAACCAAGTTCCTCAAATCTTTTGGCAACTTGCCAAGGCTCATCACTATATATCTTTGCACTATTCATTAGACCTTTGCTAAGTCTTACTGCTTTTCCATCTTTTAAATCTATTGCTGGTAATATATCCATTTAGTTGTCCTTTTATTTTTCTATGGCCATAAAATTTTTTAGTATTTGTATCCCATTGTCATGAGATTTTTCTGGGTGTGGTTGAAATCCATAAATATTATCTTTATTTACAGCGCTTGTAAAATCATATCCATAGTGTGTAGTACCAATAGTATATTTATCATCAGTTACTGCATGAAATGAATGTACAAAGTAAAGATATGGACTTTCAAGTTTATTAAATAGAGGTGATGGCTTATTAAATAGTTTATTCCAACCAACATGTGGAACTTTATGATCATCCATATCCATTTTTGATTTATCAAATGCTACAACTTTACCAGGAATTAGTCCTAGTCCTTTGTGGTCACCAAACTCTTCGCTTGATTCAAAAAGTAATTGCATACCAAGACAAATACCAATCATAGGTTTACCGCTAGCTGCAAAATCTAACACAGCATTTTTCATACCAGTTGATTCTAGGTGTTCCATGGCATCACCAAATGCACCAACGCCTGGCAAAATAACTCTAGCATAATCTTTTAATTGATCTGGGTTTGAAACTATATGTGCATCAACTCCAATTAACTTACAAGCATTAAATACACTTGCTAAGTTCCCCATATTATAATCTACAATTGCTACCAATATTTATCCTCTTTAACTTTATAATATCATCTTAAAAAAATATTCAGATATATACTACGACTGACTCTGCAATGATAGAGTCAAAATCTATGATTTTGGAGTACTCATCATGAAGCCTTAAGGAGTAGTGTATATGTTAATATTTTAGACGATATTATACCCTAGCATCACTTAGAGTTAATCCAAATAATACTTCACACCCATTGTCTTCCAATATCTGTCTAGCCTCAAGCATAGTAAGACCAGTCGTGACTAAATCATCTATTAATATAACTTGTACATTTTTAGTCCCACTGTACATAAAATCTCTTTTATTTGCTTTTCTAAATTCAAGATCTTTTCCTGCAAATTTAACAATATTTGTTGCTTTTAGAGTATTGTATATTGGTTTGATATTTTTTGACTTAAGATGCTTAGTTAGTATTGCACTTTGAGAAAAATTATGTCTAGTATGGTCATCGATTGGTATTGCAAAAACTTCATTTGGAAAGTTAAAGTTTGAAGCAAATTTTTTAAATGCAAGTTTAGCTAAAATTTTAAATACTCTATCTCCATGAAATTGATATTTTGTATTTATTAGTTTTTTAATATCATCATATTCATAAAATGAGTATATGTCAAAAGTATTTTGAAGTGTTCGCTTTTTAAATATAGGTTGTAGCAGATTATTTTGACATTCTTTACAGATGATATACCATGAAAGTGATTCACATGATATGCATCTCATATAGTGCCTTTAAAATAAAAGTATGATAGCTAATCCACTAAAAATGATTTGTATAGTGAAGATTAAAGTACCAATAAGTAAGGCAGTTGAACCATGTTGAGCTATTGTCTTAAAATTGATTTTTAAACCAATGGCAGCCATAGCAATAATCAATAAGTATTTACTTGTAATTGATACAATAGATACAATAGATTCTGGTAAAATACCAATTGTTGCAATGATTGAAAATATAACAAATCCGATCACAAACCCTGGTATCTCAAGCTTTGTAGTTCTTGCTGATGATATGTTTTTTACTTGCTTATTCATAAAGTAAATAAGTACAAATATAAGTGGAGTAAGCATAAGAACTCTACCCATCTTTACGATAGTTGCAGTTTGTCCAGCTGTGTCATCTACAGAAAAACCACCAGCTATTACTTGACCAACAGCTTGTAAAGTGTTTCCTATAAGTACACCATTGTTTACACTATCAAGTGTAAGGATATATGTACCAATAAGTGGTACTAAAAATATCCCAATAGTACCTAGAAAATTAACAATAGCTACAGATAATCCAACTTTTTCTTGATCTAGTTTAATTACATCTTTTGTAGCTGCTATTGCTGCACTTCCACATACACCATTTCCAATTCCTAGCATCAAAGCAAATTTTGTATCAAACTTAAATAGTTTTGCTAGATATATTGCACTTAAAAGTGTAACAGATAATGCTATTGCAATTAAAGCAATTGTTTTAAATCCAAGCTGTAACAATATATTAAAATCTAAATTGATACCCATTAAAGCAATAGCATAGGCTAAAAGTGTCTTTTCACTATATGTAATACCAGATGAAAACTTTTTATCTAGTTTAATAGTATTACCTATAAATACACCAACAATAATAGCAATTGCCACAGAACCAATAGTAATATAGTTTGATAATAAAACTGCTACCATAGCAATGGCAGTGGCTATTAAGATACCTAGTAGATTATTTTTCATTATTATTTTTTAATTCTATCACTAATGTTTTTAATTCTTTTATTTCATTATGAAGCTCTTTTATATTAGAAGATGTATCTTCTATTGTTTCATGATCTTCTTTTGTTATTTCTCCCATTGCTTCTACTACAACAGCGATAATAAGATTGATCATAATAAATGTAGCTAAAAAGATAAAAGGGATAAAAAATGTCCATGCATATGGATGTGTTTCCATGATAGGTCGCACAATACCCATAGACCAAGACTCTAGTGTCATAACCTGAAATAGTGTATAAAATGACTCACCTAATGTTCCAAACCAAGCAGGGTAGGCTTCTCCAAAAAGCTGTACAGACATAATAGCAAAGATATAGAAAAATAGTGCCATAAGTCCAGCAATAGAGGCCATCCCTGGGATAGTTCCAAGAAGTGCAAGTACAATTTTTCTCATTTGAGGTATTACAGTTACAAGTCTTAAAAGTCTTAATACTCTTAATATTCTTAAAATATCAAATCCAGCACTAGTAGGTACAAGAGAAATAGCTACAATAGAAAAATCAAAAATAGACCATGGGTCTTTAAAGAAATCTTTTTTATAGACAAAAATTCTTAAAGCAATCTCAATAGTAAATATAGTGATTACAAAAATATCAAATGCTATAATGAAGTTTCCAAATGATTCCATTATAGATTTAGAGGTTGCAAGACCCATTGTTATACCATTTAGTATAATTAGTCCTATGATAAAGTTTTGAAAGTTTTTACTTTCGATTAGTTTTTCTATTTTGTTGTACATTTGTTTCCTATAAAAAATAATTTTCAAAACTACCAATTGAAGAGAAATTAATTTCATAATTAGTAGTGTCAATTTTATCAATACGAACAGAATCTATACCGATAGTTTGTAGTTTATCATAAGTTAATAGTTCAGCTTCATTAAGTTTTAAGACATCTCTTAATATCCATTTACCAAGTTCTCTATTGGAGCATGACATTAATGCTTTACTTGATGATTGACAAATTTTACTTTTTATTACCGTACCATTTGGTAACTTTAAATTAAATGGAGTTTCTCTATTTGGAAAAAAATCTGGTTTAGTTTTATGAACTATTATAGGTATGGGGATATAAACTTCATCTATATCTCGAACTCTACCATTAGCATTCCATTGATTTAATCCACTTTTTGGATAAACAGTTTTATTTTTACCATAAAGTGGTAGATATATAGTGTCATTTACTTGACTACTATTATCATATATTAGATTATTCTTTAATAAGCAATTTTTGATTTCATCCAATGGATTAGCCAGTATATTTACATTAA
>CAZWLA010000003.1:23328-74544 GCA_964633845.1 uncultured Arcobacteraceae bacterium
TTTACATTAATATAGTGCATATCTTCTTCATATATTTTAAAAATACCTTTATCTCTGACTATACAGTGATATATTGAAGAATTAATATCATATAAATTTTCTGTAAATTCTATTCTTTTATTTCTTAAATTAGATATTATTTCTATTATTTTTTGTGGTGATTTATTTTCATATAAACATTTGTCTTTGTTAAATTCTGCTACTTTCTGAAAACTTTTTTCATTTGAAATTAAAAATGTTTTTAGACCTATACCAATATTTTCTTTAGTAGCATCTAGTGCAACATCTCCTCTAGATAAATCATTTGCAAAAAAACTATTACAAAATATTTTTTCAGCAATTCTATAATATAAATATGGAATATTTGAATTTGAAAATAGGTTTGATAAGCTTCCTATTATTTTTAAATTATCTTCATAGCTTCTTTTTTGCAGAATATCTTGATGATTATAGAACATCTTTTATCTTTTCAGCAATTTTTTCAATAACACTTACTGTTACAGAATTACCTGCTTGTTTATATCTATGAGACATAGCTAAATTATCTGGAAATTCAAAATCACTATCAAACCCTTGAAACTTAATACATTCATTTGGAGTAAGTTTTCTAATACCTTTATTATCTAAAATAATAGGAACATTATGCCCACCAGTTCCCATATTAGCAGTTAAAGTTGGACAAACACCATTTTTATTTTCTCTAACATATTGTCTTCTCCATTGATATACTGTATCCATACTTGTTATATCATCTTTTATTCTTTCATAAAGTGGTTTGTTATTGTAATAATATGTATCATGCACATCATCTTCTAAAAGATTTCTAATATTCAATTTTAAAGGTTCTTTTTCTGGAAAGTTAAATTTTATTTTTTTATCTAAAAATGCTACAATATAAATTCTTTCTCTATTTTGTGGTATCCCGTAGTCTTTTGTATTCAATACCTTAGAATAAACTTGATATCCAAGTTCTTCTAAAGTCTCTTTAACAACTTTAAAAGTTTCTCCCTTATTATGATTAACAAAACCTTTTACATTCTCTAAAAATATAACTTTAGGTTTATGGTATTTTGCAATTCTAGCTACATCAAAAAATAGTGTACCCCTAGTGTCTTCAAATCCTTTTCTATTCCCTGCTACACTAAATGCTTGACATGGAAATCCAGCTAGTAGTATATCGTGCTGTGGTACATCCTTTTCATCTATTTTAGTTATATCGCCCTGAGGTAATTCATTATAGTTTTTATAATATGTTTTTTGTGCATTCATATCAATTTCTGATGAAAATATAATATCAATTTTATTTAGAAAAGCATTTGAAAAACCAGTACGAATACCACCAATACCAGCAAAAAGATCAATTGCTTTTAAAGTATTTTGATTTGTTGATGTCTTCATATTCAATTGTTGCTCCATTGTCTGTTGTAAACTAAATAAATTTGGTATTTTATAAATCAAATTCTTCGAATGTGTCATAAGTTGCCTTTCTAATTTTAAGAAAGTATAACTTAAAAACTGAATTCATTTAAAAAATATTGCAATTTGCAATATTTTTTAAATAAACTTTAAATACTGAATTCTAAAACTAGAAAAATTTAGTCTAGTTTTAGAACTGCCATGAATGCTTCTTGAGGTACATTAACCTTTCCAATAGCCTTCATTCTTTTTTTACCTGCTTTTTGTTTCTCAAGAAGTTTTCTTTTTCTTGTGATGTCTCCACCATAACATTTTGCTGTAACATTTTTACCTGTTGATTTTACAGTTTCTCTAGCAATAATAGTACTACCTATAGATGCTTGAATAGCAACTTCAAATAGTTGTCTAGGGATTAGCTCTTTTAGTTGTTTTACAAATACTCTACCTCTTGCTACTGCTTTTTCTTCTGGTACAATAATTGATAATGCATCTACTGGATCACCAGCAACTAATACATCTAGTTTTTTAAGATTTCCTGGTCTAAATCCTGTAATATCATAATCAAAAGATGCATACCCTTTTGTAGTAGATTTTAATTTATCATAAAAATCCATAACAATTTCATTCATAGGAATATCATATTCTAAAAGTACTCTTTTATTTATGTAATCCATCTTGATTTGGATACCTCTTTTGTCATTAAGAAGTTTAATAACATTTCCAAGGTATTCATCTGGTACAAGTACAGTTGCTTTTACATATGGTTCATAGATTGTTTCAATCTTATTTGCAGCAGGTAGCTCAGATGGATTTTCTATCATAAGCTCATCACCACTAGTAGTCACTACTTTATATACAACTGTTGGTGCTGTTGCAATTAGATCAAGATTAAATTCTCGCTCTAACCTCTCTTTGATAACTTCCATATGAAGCATTCCTAGAAAACCTGTTCTAAATCCAGATCCTAATGCAGCTGAACTTTCAGGTTCAAAAGAGATTGAGCTATCATTTAGTTGGAGTTTTTCTAAAGCTTCTCTAAGGTCTTCAAATCTATCTGTTTCTATTGGATAAAGACCTGCGAATACAAACGGTTTAGCTGGTTCAAATCCATCAATTATTTCAGATGTTGGATTTTTAGCATCAGTGATTGTATCACCAACTTCAATACCATCTGTAGTTTTAAGTCCAAGTATAACAATCCCAATCTCACCAGTTTCAATTTCTGATGTTTTCTCTTTTTTTATAGGATGTGGATACATAAGGTCAAGTACTTTATGTTCAACTTTAGTATTCATCATTTTAAGCATTTGACCTTTTTTTATAGATCCATCATATACTCTAACTAATGCTAATGCACCAAGGTAGTTGTCAAACCAACTATCATAGATAAGTGCTTTTGTTGGTGCATTTTCATCTCCATTTGGAGCTGGGATAGTGTCAACAATAGAATCAATCAGATCTTTTACCCCAAGTCCAGTTTTAGCTGAAATTAGGTTGTGCTCTGTACAATCAAGTCCAATAGCTTCTTCTGTCTCTTCTAGTACTCTATCTGGATCAGCAGATGGAAGATCTATTTTATTTACAACAGGCATTAAAGTTAAATCATTTTCCATTGCAATATATACATTTGCAATAGTTTGTGCTTCAACACCTTGTGTTGAGTCTACGATTAAAAGTGCACCTTCTGATGATGCTAATGATCTAGAAACTTCATATGAAAAATCAACATGCCCAGGAGTGTCAATAAGATTTAATATATAATGTTCACCATCTTTTACATAGTCAAGCCTAACTGACTGAGCCTTGATAGTGATACCTCTTTCTTGTTCGATATCCATTGTATCCATAACTTGTGCTGACATTTCTCTATCTGCAACTGCACCACACTCTTGTATGATTCTATCTGCTAATGTTGATTTTCCGTGGTCGATATGGGCAATGATACTGAAGTTTCTAATTTTACTTTGCAAAGTGAAGTTCCTAATAATCTTTTATATATTTGGCGATTATATCTAATTAATCCTTTTATGCTAAAATTAACATATGAGATTAACACACATAATCATAGGAAAAGCAAGGATGGATTACCAATAAAGTCAACAGATATAACTATAGGATTAAATAGTTAAAACTGACCAACTAGGATCATCTTTAAGTGCAGTTGTGAGTAGTTCACCAGTATGATTACACTCTATTCCTATCTCTTCAAGAGATTCTATTGCATTATATTCTTCGGCACATACGATACATGAGCTAAACTCTACTCCATCTTTTTGCATCTGTTGAACTTTTTCTCTTATAATAGATTCGTTTTGTACATTTTGAATTGAAGCTCCCCAAAACATAACATGCACTTTTTCCCAATATCCTCTAGGTATTGAAACCCCACCATATAAAAGAGGAAATTCCATAATTGAGTCAGTATTATTGGTAGATATTACTATTAGTAGGTTTTCTTTATTCATTGTATTAATCCCATTATGATTTGTATAAAATATATTCAATAAGCACTTAATTAAACATTAGATACAATCACTAAAATATTAAAAATATAAAGGTTTAGTATGTTAGTTGCTCCAAGTATATTAAGTGCAGATTTTGGTAAATTAAATGAAGAGATAAAAGCTATTTGTGATGGTGGTTGTGATCTAATTCATGTAGATGTTATGGATGGTCACTTTGTACCAAATATGACAATAGGTCCAGTTGTAGTAGGCCCTGTAGCCAAAGCTGCTACAAAGCCACTTGATATTCATCTTATGGTAGAGAATAATAGTTTTTTTATTGATCTTTATGCACCACTTAAGCCTGAGTATATATCATTTCATATTGAGAGTGAAAAACACCCACATAGAGTGATCCAAAAGTTAAGAGCCTTGGGAATTAAACCTGCAATTGTTTTAAATCCACACTCTACACCAGAATCTATAGAATATTTACTTGAAGATTTAGATATGGTACTTTTGATGTCTGTTAATCCTGGATTTGGTGGTCAAAAATTTATACCATCAGTTGTTGAAAAAGCAAAAAAATTAAAAGAATTAATCAATAAAAGAAATCCAAACTGTTTAATAGAAGTAGATGGTGGAGTAAATGATAAAAATATTCATGAACTAAAAGATGCTGGTGTTGATGTAGTTGTAGCAGGGTCTTATGTATATGGTAGTGATGATTATGCCAAAGCAATTAAGTCTCTACAGGTGTAAATTGGATGAGAATTAAAATCTGTGGAATTACAAACTTGCAGGATGCTTTGGATGCTATAGAAGCTGGAGCAAATGCTTTAGGGTTTGTTTTTTATGAGAAGTCTGCTAGATATATAGCTCCTCTTAAAGCAAAAAAGATTATAGATCAATTACCACCATTTATTCAAAGTGTTGGTTTGTTTGTAAATTTACCGGCACCACAAGTTGATTTTATTTGTAAAAGATCATCTATAGATATTGCACAGATTCATTTTGAAGCAGATGATAGATTCTTTAAATCACTACAAACAAAACATATCAAAGTTATAAGAGCTCAAAATGAAAAAGATATTTTAAAATATAGTGATGAATATAGAATAATAGATGCATTTGTACCAGAATTTGGTGGAGAAGGAAAAAGACTAGAGCTAGATTGGTTTAAAGATGTAGATTGCTCAAAGATGATTATTGCCGGTGGCTTAACATCAGAAAATTTAAAAGAATTAAAAGATTTTAATTTTTATGGTGTAGATGTAAGTAGTGGGGTAGAAGCACAAAGAGGTAAAAAGGATAGACAAAAGATGATTTCTTTTTGTAAAGCGGCAAATGAATTATCTTAATACACTTATAAAAAGCCTTGAAAAATCACCAATATCATTTGATGAATTTTTAATAGAATTATCTAGTCAGAATTCTACTTTTGAAGATCCACAATTAGAATTTGAGCTTCTAGTATCAAATGGATTTCCAATAGACTTAGTGGAAGATACAGTAGTATATAAGCCTACTATTACAAATATTAAAGATCAAGTATTTTGTGTGGTTGATATAGAGACTACAGCTGGCAAAGCTTCCAAAGGTCAGATTATAGAACTTGGAGCTGTAAAATATAAAAATGGTCAAATCATAGACAAGTTTGATGAGCTTGTATATTGTAAAGAGGTTCCAAAGTCGATTATTGATGTGACAGGTATTACTACTGAAATGTTAGTTGATGCTAGAGATATAGAACCAGTTCTGCGAGACTTTAAGGAGTTTTTAGAGGATGATATATTTGTAGCTCATGCTATTAAGTTTGACTATAATTTTATAAGTGATTCTTTTAAACAATTTGATTTAGGTACTTTAGCCAATGCTAAAATGTGCACAATTGACTTAGCCAAAAGAGTAATCAAAAGTGAAAAGTATGGACTTAAATTTTTAAAAGAATTATTAGATATAAATATAGATAATCATCATAGAGCTTACAGTGATGCACTTAGCTCTACAGTTGTTCTTGAACGATGTCTTAAAGATTTACCAGATGATATACAAACTACAAATCAATTAATACAGTTTAGCTTATCTGATAATATAAAAAAGAAATGTAAGGAGAAAAATTAGTTTTTCTCTTTACAAGTATATGTATCTAAAATACCTCTAGTTTTTCCCTTTACAAGCTTTCTTTTCATATAAAGTTTATCACTAGCTACAAGTTTTATAGCACTATAATTATTTTTATATACAGATTTTATAAATGATTTTAATTGATTATTTTTTTTATCATCAGTATGTAACACATTATTATCATCTACATAAAATACAGTTGTTTTATTAAAAAGTTTTTGCTCTATTTTTGCATCAATTTTCGTACAAATGTATTTTTGATTTGAGAGATACTTAATCTCTTTTTTTACTGTTGGTGTAGATGGTGCAGTATTGCTACATCCTACAAATCCTATACTTACTAGTATTGTTGCTAGAATATTAGTTATTTTTAACATTATCTCTCTCTTTATAATTTTTATTTATGTTAAATATAACTTTATCTGATAAATAATAAAAGTAAACTTAATTCTTTTTTCTTGTTTTAATATATATTCGTTTTCAAGGAAACTTCGTCTATTAATTTATTTCTTTTTAGCTTTGATATAGACTCGTTTTGGAGCAGGATAACCCTCTACTGTTTTACTTTTATCTTCACTATCTAAGTAGTCATCTAGGCTTTGTTCAAAAGTCCATGGTGTTACTCTTTGTTCTTCACTATCAGTTGTTGTTGTAGCAATCACCTCAATATCTATAAATCCAGCACGATTTAACCAGTTTGTAAGTGCGGGGATTGTAGGTACAAAATAGATATTTGGCATCTTTGAATATCGACTGTGAGGTGTAAGTGCTACTTCTTCATCACCATCTATCATAAATGTATCTATAATAATTTCACCATTTTTGTTTAATCCTCTATTTAAAGATTTTAATGTACCTATGGGATCTGCTCTATGGTATAAAACACCAAGCATAAATATAAAATCAAATTTATGTTCATATTGTTCTAAATGCTCTACACCTAGTAATTCAAATTTAATATCACTTTTTATAAAATGATTTACAAGATCAAATTGAAGGTTAAAAAATGGAGAAGGGTCAAATCCAACTAAACGCTTTGGGGTATCCTCAAGCATTCTAAACATATAATAGCCATTGTTGCATCCTACATCAGCTACTATTTTATCTTTTAGATCAAAGTGTGGTCTTATAAGATTATATTTTTTGTCACTTCTCCATTCTGTTTCAAGTATTGAATCAAAAAGATTAAACGGACCTTTCCTCCATGGAATAAGTTTTTTTTGTGCCTCAAATAAAATTTTATGTTCTTCTTCATTTAAATCACTTTTTGACCCAACTTTTACATAATCGTTAAGTTCAATATTTAAATCATTTGTTTGTATTGTTTTTACTTTTTGAACTGCATCATCAAGTGGTTTAATATTTTTCCAACTAAACCACTTTCGTCTTTCGCTTCTTATCTCATCTATGTTTTGCAAGTATAATCCTTTGTATGCTTGTATTTTACATAATTAAAGCATTAAAGTTGATTATGAGTAGGAAAATATATTTAAGCATAAGTTTAAGGGGGGGGGAAGATACAATGGATGCCAAATAAAAAAGTACAAAATTAACAATTCTTTAAAGAAAAGAAAAGTTTTGCTACCATAATTTCAAAAAATAATAAGGTTAACTTATGAATATACTAAATATTAAGATTAAAACAAAACTAATTTATATAGTTTTCGTTCCATTAATTGCATTAATAGGACTGGTTTCTATTTTAGTAATAGATAACTACAATAAATCCATAGCAATGGATAAGCTAAATAGTGCAGTAGAACTATCTGTATCTATTACATCACTAGTACATGAAACTCAAAAAGAGAGAGGTGCTACAGCGGGATTTATTGGAAGCGCTGGTAAAAAGTTTGCTGATAAATTACCATCTCAAAGAAAGCTTACTGATGTAAAAATATCAGAGCTAAAAAATAGATTACAAACTTTTAAACTAAATGACTATTCTTCAAAATATCAAGCACAAGTTAATCAAGCATTAAGTAGTTTGGATAAAATATCTAATATTAGAACTCAAGTAAGTGCCTTATCGATACCTGCAAAAGATGCTATTGGTTATTATACAAAAATGAATGGTGAATTTTTAGCAACTATTACTATTTTATCTAGTATTAGTGGTGATGCATCTATTGCAAATGAAATTAGTGCATATTCAAACTTTTTACAAGCAAAAGAGAGAGCAGGAATTGAAAGAGCTGTAGGTTCTGCAACATTTGCAAATGATAAGTTTGGAACTGGTGCTAGAGAAAAATTTACAAGTTTAATTACAGCTCAAGATACATATCTTAATACATTTAAGCAGTTGTCATCAAAAGATGGTCTAGATGCTTTATCTAATACACTAAAGGGTAAAGATGTAGATGAAGTAAATAGAATGAGAGATATTGCATTGAGATCATCAGAAATTGGTGGATTTGGTATAGATCCAAATGTATGGTTTTCACAAATTACTTTAAAAATTAATAAATTAAAAAAAGTGGATGATTATATATCTAAAAATTTACCTAAACATCAATTAAATACTTTAAATAAAAAAATTGCAGCATTATTGCATGAAACTCAAAAAGAGAGAGGAATGACAGCTGGATACCTTGGAAGTAAAGGTAAAAAATTTGCCAATGAATTACCAAAGCAGAGAAAACTTACAAATAAAAGATTAGCAGAACTTAAAAAAGCAATTAAAACTATTAAATTATCTAAATATAAAATTGTAAAATCTCAACTTAATGATGCATTTGCAATGATGAAGAAGATTGGTGCTATTAGAGCTGAAGTAAGTAAATTAAATATAGGTGCTAAAAAAGCCATAGGATACTATACGAGTATGAATACAGAGTTTTTACATACTGTATCTAAATCTGCTTTTGCTTTAAAATCTACAGATGCCACATCTTATGCTAATTTCTTATTATCTAAGGAGAGAGCCGGAATTGAGCGAGCAGTAGCTACAAATACATTTGCTAGAAATAAATTTATAACAGGTATGAAAGAAAAATGGATCACGTTAATTACTGAACAAAATTCATATATGAATACATTTATAATGAGTGCAAAACCTAATATTGTAAATTATTATAACAAAACTATACAAGGTTCTGATATCATAACTGTTAATTCTATGAGAAAAATAGCTTTAGATAGTAGTACTATTGGTGGATTTAATATAGATGCAACATATTGGTTTGAGACTATTACAGCAAAAATTAATTTATTAAAGAAAGTTGATGATAATCTAGCAACATCACTTATAAATGATACTCATAAGATACAATCAGATGCACAATCTGATATGAGTCTGTATGCTATAATAGGTTTATTATTAGTTATTTTTACATCAGTATTAGGGTTTTTAACATCTAGATCTATCTCAAATGGACTTACAAACCTAAATGAAGCTATTTTAACACTACTATCATCGAAAGATACAAGTAATAGAATTAAGATAACTACAAAAGATGAGATTTCTGAAATATCAAATAATTTTAATGATTATCTGCAATCAATTGAAGATGGAATATTAGAAGATGCAAAATTAATTCAATCAGCTAATAAAACAATGACTAGAGTAAAAAATGGTTGGTATTCTGAAGTGATCTCTGCTACTACTTCCAATACAACATTAGAAGAGTTTAAAAACAATGTTAATGAGATGATTAGAGCTACAAAAGATCATTTTGTGGATGTAAATACAATACTAGAACAATATGCTAAATATGACTTTAGAAATGAGTTAGTATTAGATAATATTGAAAAAGGTGGAGTGTTTGAACTATTAGTTAATGATATTAACTTCCTAAGAGAAGCAATCACAGATATGCTTGTAGAAAACAAGAAAAATGGTTTAATTTTAGACCATGATTCAGATATATTATTACAAAATGTAGAATCGTTAAATACAAGTTCTACAGAACAAGCAGCATCTTTAGAAGAAACAGCAGCATCAGTTGAAGAGATTACTGCAAATATCCAATCAACTGCTGATAAAGCAAACTCTTTATTAGATATTTCAGAAACTACTAGAGATAAATCTACAATAGGTAAAAAGCTAGCAGATGATACATCTGTAGCTATGGATGAGATAAATGAATCTACAACAGCAATTGCTAATGCAATTACTGTAATTGATCAAATAGCATTTCAAACAAATATATTATCACTTAATGCAGCAGTAGAAGCAGCAACGGCTGGTGAAGCAGGTAAAGGTTTTGCAGTAGTTGCAGGAGAAGTTAGAAACCTAGCAGCAAGATCTGCAGAAGCAGCAAATGAGATTAAAGCTCTAGTAGAACAAGCAAAAACAAAATCAGATGAAGGTAAAGATATCGCTTCAAAGATGACAGAAGGATATACAGAATTAGATGCAAATATTGAAGAGACTGTAACACTTGTAACAGATACAGTAAAAGCTACCAATGAACAAATGGAAGGTATGAAGCAAATTAATAATGCAGTATCACAATTAGATACAGCGCTTCAAGAAAATGCAAGTGTTGCTCAGCAGACAAATGGTGTAGCAATACAAGCAGATGAGATTTCTAAACGAATTGTATCTAATGCAGATGCAAAAGAGTTTATTGGTAAAGACAATATTGACATATCATCATATATTAAATCTTCTGGTGCTAGTAAATCAGTAAAATCATTAACAAATATAAATAAACAGACTATAAATACATCTGAGAATTTAAATATACAAAATCAAAACGATGAGTGGGATAGCTTTTAAGCTATCTATATTAAAATTAAATTAATAGTGAAGGGGTCAAAAATCCAACTAAACGCTTTGGAGTATCCTCAAGTATTCTAAACATATAATAGCTATTGTTGCATCCTAAATCAGCTACTATTATATTTTTTGTCTCTTCTCCATTCTGTTTCAAGTAAAGTCTCATGTTTTCGTTCAGTCAAATCATTAGTGTATTAAACTCAAAAGAGAAAGATTATTTTTAATATCTTATATTTTTTTAAGATAAGGATGTTACACTTCTAATTAATTTATAAATCGCATTAAAGTAAGTAGGAGAATTCATGTCAATAAACTTAGGAAATCAAGAAGTGGAACTTAATAAAGCTACTGTGATTGTATCTGAGACAGATGCAAAAGGTAATATCATATATGCAAATGATGACTTTTGTAAAATTGCTGGTTACTCTAAAAAAGAGCTAATTGGAAAACCACATAATATGGTAAGAAACTCATTTATGCCAAAAGCAGCTTTCAAAGATCTATGGGATACAGTAAAAAAAGGAACTACATGGAATGGTATTGTTGTGAATAGTACTAAAAGTGGTGGATACTACTGGGTAAATGCAACGGTATTTCAAAGTAAAACTGTAAATGGAGATACAAGATATATATCTGTAAGAACTAAACCTACAAAAGAAGAGATAGCTTGGGCATATGATAACTATCCTACTTTAGATGCAAAGATGGGGATGTAAGATGTTTTTTAATAATACTAATTTTGATCAAATAGAAAGTTTTTTAGATGAATTAACATTATTTGTGCAATCAGATAGAAATAGCGTAAATAGTTTAGATGAAAATGTAAAAGGCAATATTGCCAATATTCACCAAAAGATTAATAAATTTATAGAGATTCAAACAAGCTCTTCTAGGCAAGATTTAGGAGTATTTGGTGAGATAATGCTTTCATGTGAAAAAATGGGAGATGGATATTTTACTGATAGAATTCAATTGCAAACAGATAACCCAAAAGTAAATTATATTGCAAAGACTGTAAATGATCTAAGTGAAAAACTTGAAAATTCTATTGGTACAGATCTTAATGAGATTGAAAAAGTATTAGAGTCTTTTGGAAAATATGATTTTAGACAAAGAATTAAAAACCCACAAGGAAATTTAGAAAAAACGGTAAACTTTCTTGGGGATGAAATTACTAAAATGCTTGTAGAAAACAAGAAAAATGGTTTAATTTTAGACCATGATTCAGATATATTATTACAAAATGTAGAATCGTTAAATACAAGTTCTACAGAACAAGCAGCATCTTTAGAAGAAACAGCAGCATCAGTTGAAGAGATTACTGCAAATATCCAATCAACTGCTGATAAAGCAAACTCTTTATTAGATATTTCAGAAACTACTAGAGATAAATCTACAATAGGTAAAAAGCTAGCAGATGATACATCTGTAGCTATGGATGAGATAAATGAATCTACAACAGCAATTGCTAATGCAATTACTGTAATTGATCAAATAGCATTTCAAACAAATATATTATCACTTAATGCAGCAGTAGAAGCAGCAACGGCTGGTGAAGCAGGTAAAGGTTTTGCAGTAGTTGCAGGAGAAGTTAGAAACCTAGCAGCAAGATCTGCAGAAGCAGCAAATGAGATTAAAGCTCTAGTAGAACAAGCAAAAACAAAATCAGATGAAGGTAAAGATATCGCTTCAAAGATGACAGAAGGATATACAGAATTAGATGCAAATATTGAAGAGACTGTAACACTTGTAACAGATACAGTAAAAGCTACCAATGAACAAATGGAAGGTATGAAGCAAATTAATAATGCAGTATCACAATTAGATACAGCGCTTCAAGAAAATGCAAGTGTTGCTCAGCAGACAAATGGTGTAGCAATACAAGCAGATGAGATTTCTAAACGAATTGTATCTAATGCAGATGCAAAAGAGTTTATTGGTAAAGACAATATTGACATATCATCATATATTAAATCTTCTGGTGCTAGTAAATCAGTAAAATCATTAACAAATATAAATAAACAGACTATAAATACATCTGAGAATTTAAATATACAAAATCAAAACGATGAGTGGGATAGCTTTTAAGCTATTCACTTAGGATTATACTTAAAATAAATAACTTTATATTAAGTTATCTATACTAGAATATCAAAAATTAGATAGGTTAAGATAATGAAAAATATATTTATAATACTTACATTGTTGTTGTCCTCAACACTTTATGCAAAATTTATTAATTTAAACCCAACACAAGTACAAAAAAAGATAGATCAAGAAGTTCTTTTGATTGATATAAGAACTCCAGAAGAATGGAGAGAAACAGGTATAGTACCTACAAGTAAAAAAATGATGTTTTTTAGTCCTGATGGTACATATGATGTACAAGGATGGTTAAATAAATTATCAACTTTAGTAAAAGATAAAAATACACCTATAGTCCTTATATGTCGAACAGGAAGTAGAACAAAAATATTAGGTGATTTTTTATCAAAACAAGTAAAATTTACTAATGTATTTCACCTAGAACATGGAATTTATTCATGGATGAGAAACAATAGAAAAACTCTAAAATAAATATTATATATTATTTTAGATACAATCACCAACTATTATAAATTTTAAGGATAATATTTATTATGAAACCTACTTTAATAAAAAAAACTACCGATATTTTATTTTCATATTGGACAATGCTTTTTATGTTTATATTACTAGCTACAGGTGCTGCTGTTGCTACATTTATAGAAAATGATTATGGTACAAGTACAGCAAGAGTACTAGTTTATAACCACTTATGGTATGAGATTGTATTAACGCTTTCTATTGTTAATCTTATTGGTATTATGATAAGAAGAAAGATGTATAAAAAAATAAATGGTAGATTTATTTTTCATATATCATTTGTAGTTATGCTTATTGGTGCATCAATGACGAGATATGTTGGTTATGAAGGTATTATGCAAATTAGAGAAGGTTCTGCATCTTCAACTATGATATCTCAAGAGCCATATATGCAAGTTACAATTACTCAAGGTACCAAAAGTGAATATAAAGAGTTTGCAAAAGAATTTGCCGCGATTGGTGATAATAGCTTTTCTTATGCAATACCATTTGAAGGGAAAGATTTAACTTTAAATTTGGAAAAATATACTTTTGCAAAAAAACAAAGTTCAACAATGAATTTAATGGAAACAAAAGTAAGTTATGATGGAGAGTCACAGCTTATAAAACTTGTAGGTCAAAGAGGTAGCTTAGGTCGTGCAATTGATTTAGAGTTTAAAGATGGTATGAAAGTTAAATTAACTTATGGATCAAAATATCTAAGTGTGCCATTTGCAATTAAACTTAATGATTTCCAACTAGACCGTTATCCAGGCTCAATGGCACCATCATCATATGCTAGTGAAGTTACTTTGATTGATAAGGCAAATGGTGTGGAATTTGATTATAGAATTTTTATGAATTCAACTTTAAAGTATGGTGGTTATCAGTTTTTCCAAAGTTCATATGATCAAGATGAAAAAGGTACTGTATTATCTGTAAATAATGATCCTGGTACAATTCCTACATATTTTGGATACTTTTTACTTACATTGGGACTTATTATGAATATGTTTGATAAAAATAGTAGATTTATTAAGCTTACACAATATATTAAGCAATTTAGCTCTTCATTTATTATATTAGCAATGACTATGGCACTAAGTGTGCCATCATATGCGAAAGAGGAGAAACTAGAAGACTATTTAGCCAATTATAAAACACAATCTCAAAATATAGCTACAAATTTTGGAACACTTGTAACTCAATCTGGTATGGGTAGAATGAAACCTATGGATACTTTAAACCAAGAGATAATACAAAAGTTAACTAAGAAAAGTTCATTTTTAGATATGCACCATAATCAAATTGTATTAGGGATGATGTCTAGACCACAAATGTGGGCTGATGTACAGATTTTAAAAATAACTACTCCAAAACTAAAAAAACTATTAGGTATAAATAAAGATAGACAATATCTTTCATTTGCTGAAGTTTTTGGTGAAGATGGTTATAAATTAGCTAAATATAGTAAAGAAGCAAATGCACTAGATCCAAATAAAAGAGGTACATTTGAAAAGGATATTATTAAGTTTGATGAAAGAGTAAGTATTCTTTATCAGGTATTTGGTGGACAATTATTTAATATATTCCCTAGACCACAAGACGATCATAATCATGAATCAAATAATAAATGGCATAGTCCAATGGATGCTATAAAATCATTTCATAAAGAAGATAGTGAAGTTATTGAAACTATGATGAGAGGCTTTATAAGTAATATTGTAGTGGCTGATTATGAAAAAGCTAATCAATACTTAGAATTTATGAAAAAGTATCAAGAAAAAATCGGTGCTGAAGTTATGCCAGCTAATGAAATTATTGATGCTGAAATATTATTTAATAAGCTTGGAATTTTCCCTAAACTAACATTGGCATATGTTTTAGTAGGTGCATTATTATTTATTATTGCATTTGTAACTGTATTTAATAAAAAACTATATTCTACAAAATTAAATACAATAATATTTGCTGTGCTTGCCTTATTATTTTTAGCACAAACATTTGGTATGGGAATGAGATGGTATATTAGTGGACATGCTCCATGGTCTGATACCTATGAATCACTTGTATATATTGCTTGGTCTGCAATGTTTGCAGGACTATTTTTCTTTAGAAAATCATTAATGGCACTTAGTGCTACAGTTGTGATGGCTGGTGTATTTATGTTTACAGCACATTTAAGTGGTATAGACCCTCAAATTACAAATCTTGTACCTGTACTTAAATCTTACTGGTTAACAATACATGTTTCAATTATTACAGGTTCTTATGGATTTTTGGCAATTGGTGCTATGCTTGGGTTTATGGCATTATTACTATTTATATTTAGATCTCCTCAAAGACCAAATATTGATGATACAATTAGGCAAATTACAGCTATAAATGAAGTGGCATTAATTGTAGGTCTTGCTATGCTAATAGTAGGAAACTTTATTGGTGGTGTTTGGGCAAATGAATCTTGGGGTAGATACTGGGGATGGGATCCAAAAGAGACTTGGGCATATGTATCAATTGTAGTATACACAATTGTACTGCATCTTAGAATGGTACCAAAGCTAAATACTCCATTTATCTTTGCAAGCTTCTCTACTGTAGCTTTTGCAGCAATTTTAATGACATACTTTGGAGTAAACTTCTATCTAAGTGGAATGCATTCATATGCTACAGGAGATCCAGTACCAGTTCCTACATTGGTGTATATACTTACAGCTCTTGTATTTAGTATTATTGCAATAGCTAGTAGAAAAAGAGAACTTTCAAAAATAAAAGTTTAATGATATGAGAGTATTAGAGTTATTTAAACAAATTACAAGTGTACCACGATGTAGTGGTATACATCAGCCTTTTATAAATTTTATAAAAGACTTTGCAAGTAACAATAACTATATTTGTAAAGTTGATAATGCTAATAATATTTTATGTTACAAAGAAGATAAAACTCCTGATATTTGCTTGCAATCACACTATGATATTGTATGTTTGGAAGATGGTAAAATACCAGAAGTTATTGAAGTTGATGGATATTTAAAAGCTAAAGATTCTACACTTGGAGCTGATAATGGAATAGGGTGTGCATATATGATGGCACTTATGGAAGAAGACCAAAATATTGAATTACTTTTTACTTGTGATGAAGAGATTGGACTTATAGGTGCAAATAATATAGAGTTTGAATTACAATCTTCAAAGATGCTAAACCTTGATAGTGAGGAGGAGGGACATATTTGTATTGGATGTGCTGGAGGAATTGATCTATTTGGTGTAAATACTTATTCTACAATTATAGAAAATACTGACAATAAAGATCTTTACGAAATATCTATTGATAATCTTGATGGTGGACACAGTGGTGTAGATATTGATAAAAATATTCCAAATGCTTTAAAGTTAATTGCTAGGACTATAAAAGAGTGTGAGGCACATTTGCTTGAACTTAATGGCGGTGAGAGGATAAATTCTATACCAAAAAAAGCAAAGGCAATTATTGCTTCAAATATTATCCCAAAATCTTCACATGAAAATATGATTGTTAGTAAAATAGAATCAAATACAAAGCATTATAGAAAGTTAGATTCAAGAATTATAGATTTTATTTATACTTTTGCAAATTCTGTTAGAGGATATGATAGTGAATTAAATTCCGTACTAACTTCTATAAATATTGCTATAGTAAAAACTACTATTAATGATTTTAAATTAGAAATAAGTGCTAGAAGTATGGATAATAATGAATTAAAAATCATAAAAGATGAAACAATAGTTTTATTAAAAGTATTTGGTTTTGAAGTTACTACAGATGGCAAATATCCAGCTTGGAAGCCAGAGCATAGTGCGTTTACATCAAATGTATTAGAGATATATAAAAAACATAATGCTAATGCTTCTATTGAAGCTATTCATGCTGGATTAGAGTGTGCTATATTTAAAGAAAAATATCCAAATATGCAGATATGTTCTATTGGACCAAATATTTATTTTCCTCATTCAAATAGAGAAGAGTGTGAAATAAGTTCTATAAATAATGTATATAAAGTTTTAAAAGATATAATCGCTTAACTTATGTAAGGTAATTTGTATTTGTAATTTATAAGTAGAGATATGTCCAGATACTATTGTAATTTTTTGATTTTCTTTTGGTAATATATTTTTATCTTTTGAATATAATCTAATCTTCTTTTTTTTCCCATTATGAACAAAGTGTAAATATCTTTTTTTATATATACCATTAAGTTTTGTAAGTATTTCATTTTGATATTTTGGATTAAAAATATCTATTTTATTAGCATCTAAATAATGATTTTGAATATCACTTGTCTTTGAAGTGTCTTCAATATTTGATATTTTTTTTACTTCAAGAAGTTCATTATATCTATCTATTTGTTCTACAGTAAGATTGTATTGTGATCCAAGTTTTAGGCTTTTAGCACATCTATACAGTAGTATTGCTCTTCCATTTATATCTTTGAGTATTGCACTATCTTTAGATACTTTATAAATTACTAATAAGTTTTTTAGGTTTATAGGCTTACTAAGTGTATCAATATTATATAAATACTCAATATTTGTTTGATGTTTTTTTCTTGTATTTTTAAAAATATCTGATGTTGAAAATTTTGCATATATTAGAAGGTGATCTGATTGTTTAAAGTTATCATTATGTATTTCTAAAGAGTTATTTATATATGAAATACCTATACTATCAAATAGAGTTCTTGGTAAAATTATATTATCAGGGGTCTCTTTTTGCTTTCTAAATATATAAGAAAATCTATTAGCTCTTTTTTTATCTAGCCATAGATTATAGTGTAAAATATCATTATTCTTATTATTTGCAATAAGCTCTTTAGTAATAAGCTTATTGTTTATTGTTGTATTTAAAATTTGATTAATTCCAGTAATACCAGAAGTATTATTTAGCCTTTTATCATACCTAAATGTTTTGTATTCATTATAGTTTGAATTTAGATCACCAAGTATAATATACTCACTATTGTTTGGCATAGTTTGTATATGTTTCATTAGAGAGATAGCATATGGTATTCTAGCATTTTCCGAAGCCTTTTTTGATCTCCAGTGATTTGTAAATATTATTAACTTTTTATCATCTACTAAAAGAGTAGATTTTAAGATATCTCTACTATGCTTATTGAATTTTTTTACACTAATAATTTCATTTTTGATAATTTTATATTTGCTAATTATACTAAGTCCAATTGCACTTGTAGGTTTTTTATAAAAATAGCTATATTTATATTGAGGTAATTTTTTTAGTATAAGATTAAGTGCTTCTTTTGATTCTATCTCTTGAAGAGAGACAATATCAAGATCTAAAGAGTTTAAAATATTTGTGATTTTATTTAATTTATTATTGTGTTTTGTTTGATTCCATCTTTTGGTATGAGGAGTAAATTCTTTATACTCACTACCTTGATACTTCATATCAAAAAAGTTTTCTACATTGTATGTAGCTACTGTAAATGTAAGTGCATTTACAGTAGTAAGAAAAGATACTAGTAGTACAAAAAGAAGTTTCAAGTTTTAGAAACTATTTGAAATTACCAGAGCAAGTACAGATAGTAGTACAATACCTGCACTTTTATTATATAGTTTATTTGCAGTAATAAATACAAGCATCACAGATACAATAAGTGCAGCTGTTATATCAAAAAAGTTTACATTTAGATCTACATTTAATGGATTAATTATTGAACTAAGACCTAGTACCATAGTAAAGTTTGCTACATTTGATCCAATAATAGCACCAATTGCCATATCTGCATTGTTTGCACGAGCTGCTTTAATAGCAACTGTAAGCTCTGGTAAAGATGTACCAAATGCTACAAGAAATAATCCAATAATCCATTCACTTACACCAAAATCTCTTGCAATATTACCAGCACTATCAATTGCAAAATCTGCACCACCGACAACTAAAATAAATCCAACTATTAAAAGAACTAATGTATGTTTCCATTTGAATTTCTCTTTTGCTAATTCTTCATCAATATCTTCAACTTGATTGCTTTGTATAAGAAAAATTAAATATGCACCCATTAAAATCAAAAATAAGAAACCATCAAATATTGATAGTTTTCCATCTATTCCCATAAGTATAAAAATAAATATAGGGAAAAGAGCCCATGCTGAATCTTGTGCAAATAGATCCCTTTTAGGATTTATTTTCTTAGCAATTAAAAATACGGTACCAAGAACCAAAGAGATATTAAATATTGTACTACCAATTACATTAGCTACAGCAATATCGCCACTACCTTGAAGTGATGCACTCATACTTACAGCCATCTCTGGCAAAGATGTACCAAGTGCTATTAGTGTAGCACCAATGATAAATGGGCTAATATTGTAGTGTAGTGCAATTTTTTCACTTTGCTCGATGATAAAGTCAGCACCATATATTAGTGCACTCATTGCTACTATAAAAATTAAAATATCCAAATTAACTCCCTTGGGTTCTTACTATTAAACTATTTGGAAGATTAAACATTTTGATTAATCTTTCCTCTTCTTGCCTATGTTCACCATTATCTACTTCATGATCATATCCAATTAGGTGAAGTAGACCGTGAATAAATAGCAGTGCAAACTCGTCATCAAAGCTATGTCCATATTCTTTTGCTTTTTGATCTACAAAATCAGAAGAGATCATAATACTTCCAGCTGGAACCATTGGCATATCTTCATATGGAAAACTTAGTACATCAGTTGGCTTATCAAAATTTCTAAATTCTAGATTTACTTTTCTAATTTCATCATTTGAATTTACAATTAGTTCAATATCTTTACTTGTAAGCTCAAGTGCAATTTTACTTAGCTGCTGTATATTTATATTATATTGGGTTTGATTATCCAATTCAATATTCATCTATTATCCTATAGTTTTCAGCATTTTATCTAAAAGCTTATTAGAAAAGCTCTAGCATTTTTGTTACTTCATCCACTTCAAATGTTTTGATTTTTAATTTATTACTTGGCTTTGTTGAAATAATTGCTTTTTTAATACCTTGAGATGATGCTTCTTTAAGTCTATTTTCCATAGATGCTACATCTTTTATTTCACCAGTTAGAGAAACTTCACCTATAAATACTGATTCTTTTGATATTGGTCTATCTCTAAAGCTAGAGATAATCGCTGCAATCACTGCTAAATCACATGAGCTTTCTTTAACCTTTATACCACCACTTATATTAATAAATACATCATATTGATTTAGTGGTATATCTATTTTTTTCTCTAATAATGCAAGAAGCATATTTAATCTATTTGTATCAAATCCTGTAGCACTTCTTTTGGGATTTGGATATGTTGACTCTGTCACAAGTGCTTGTACTTCTAGTATCAAAGAACGACTTCCTTCAACTGCAACAGTTAGACAAGATCCACTTTGAGAATGTGTATTAGTAAAGAATTTTTTACTTATATCTTTAGCACTTTCAAGTCCATTTTGAGTCATCTCAAATATACCTATTTCACTAGTACTTCCAAAACGATTTTTAAATCCTCTTAGCATTCGTATATCTTTAGAACTTTCACCTTCAAAGTATAAAACAGTATCAACCATATGCTCTAACACTCTAGGACCTGCAATAGAACCATCTTTAGTTATATGACCAATTATAAACATTGCGATATGTGATTCTTTAGCCTTTCTCATTAGCTCAAAAGTGATCTCTCGTACTTGAGATACACTTCCTGGTGCACTACTTAGATTATCAGAATAAATTGTTTGTATTGAATCAATAATAGCAATTTCATAATCTTGTCTTAGTAGCTCATCATTTATAGATTCAAGTGAAATTTCTGAAAGTAAAAATAGATTATCTTCATTTGCTTCAAGCCTATTTGCTCTTAGCTTAATTTGACCAGCAGATTCTTCACCAGATACATATAATACTTTTTTACCAGTTTTTGCTAGATTACCTGCTATTTTTAATAATAATGTAGACTTACCAACTCCTGGTGAGCCACCAATAAGAGTAAGACTACCTGGAACTACTCCTCCACCAAGTACAAGGTCAAATTCATCATTTGATGTAGAAAATCTTGTAATATTATCTTGCTTAACTTCAGTGATTGGAGTTGCTTTGATCTTTTCATTTGATAGTTTTGCAGTTTTTTTAATAATCTCTTGTTGTGTAGCAGTAAGTTCTATAAAACTATCCCATCCTCCACAAGATGGACATTTTCCTAGCCATTTTGTACTTTGTTCTCCACAGTGTTGACATTCAAATATATTAGATTTTTTTTTAGCCATGATATTCTCCTAAGATGTAGAATAATAGCAAGTTTTTTTAGGATCTTGTAAAAGTATTGCAAAATGCAATACTTTTTATAGAATAGATATCTTTAGTGTTGATATTCTTTTTTAAATTTTACATACCTAGCAGCATGTTCAATTAAATTTTGTGATTCCTCTTTACTTAAAGTTTTAACGACTTTAGCAGGAGACCCCATAATTAATGAATTTGGTGGAAATACTTTATTTGATGTTACAAGTGAATGAGCACCTACAATACTTCCTTCACTAATAACTGCACCATCTAAAATAGTTGCATTCATACCTATTAGGCATCCATTTTTAATAGTACATCCATGAAGCATCACTTTATGACCAATAGTCACATCATCACCAATAATAGTAGGATGACCATCACTCATATCATCTTTTTTATAA
The DNA here is from genome assembly GCA_964633845.1 of uncultured Arcobacteraceae bacterium. Classification (GTDB taxonomy): domain Bacteria; phylum Campylobacterota; class Campylobacteria; order Campylobacterales; family Arcobacteraceae; genus JADHTT01. Next base: position 45,336 of record CAZWLA010000003.1, read on the forward strand.
TGAGTTACATGCACCATAGATAAATCTTGTATTGAAGTTCTTTTTCCAATTCTAATTTTATGTACATCACCACGGATAACTACACTAAACCAAATTGATGAATCTTTTCCAATTTTCACATTTCCAATCACATCAGCACTTGGTGCGATCCATGCTGATTTTTTTATCTTTGGAAACCATTTTTTAAACTTTAAAATCATATTGATCTCTCCTATGCTTCAAACTTTATTGATATAGGTCTTGAGTAGTTTGGTACATCATCATATGTAAATACACTATAATATTTTGATATTAGTGGATTACCAAAGTCATCTAATGTATAGTTATCTTTTCCTGCATATATTTTATCTCCATCAAGTGGATTAGTAGGCTTATGGAATCTATTTCTAACTACATATACCCCTTTAAAATCTTCATCTTCAGGGGTTGTCCAAGTAAGCTTTACTTTAGTTTTTTTTACTTTTGCTTCTAGATTTGAAATAGGTTCAATAGGATTGTTTCTTTTATCAATATATTTTACTATAAGTTTTACTTGATTTTTTGTATGCCAGTTTACTAGGTGGTTTTTAATATCAGAAGATGTAGGTTTAATAATAAACCTTGGATTTTTGTCTTTATTATGAAGCTCTTCAAGTGCAATTGTCGAGTACTTATCAAATATAAATTTATGTGTTTTTCTAGCAGCTATATCTGCTCTACTTACTTCATATCCAATAAACTCAATTCTATCTCTATTTTGGATAGATTCATATGAAATATCTTCCATATCTACAAATTCAACATTGTACCTAATGTCTTGCTTTGTTTTTGATGCACTTTTATTTTTGATTTGTATATAACAATCTGTAATTACAGTTCTATCATGCTCCGGTAAAGATGATAGATCAAACTCCATAAGGCCATATATTTTATCGTTGTTTTCGTCAAATCCACAAATTAAATCATTATAATTTACATTTTTAGTACAAATAGATGCTGTAGTTGTAGCTATGATTTCACAAGTTTTAGTAGGTACAGTGTAGGTGATATCAATATTTGGCCTATAGTGTAATCCACCACCAAACTTACCATAACCTATATCAAACATCATCATTTGAGAATCACGACCCTCAGGTAGTGTTGTTGGTCCATGTATTTTAAAAGTTACTGAACCAGAAATAAGTTGATCTTGTAGTATTTTTCTTTCTGATTCATTTAGTATCCAGTGACTCCAAATACCTTGAGTTAATTTCTCTGATGGAATTGAATCACCTAGGGTTTCAATAGTAGTAGCATTATCAATTTGATTAAAATCACTAATTTCTGATATAGTTTCTTGATCTACAAATGATATTTTCCATTCACCATATTTTTCAATTTTAGCATTTACTCTATTTAGTGGATAAAGTGATATTTGAACATCTTTAATAATAGCATTTTTTGGTATACCACTAAGATCATATTTCATAACACCATAGCTTTTACCTTTACTTTTATTGACACCAATAAATAAAGAGTTGACACCAAAGTGTTTAATATTTGTCTCTATCATCTTTTGTGCGACATATCCTATATCACTTGGATTTGGAAAGATTACCTTACTAAACTCATCATCTTCTAAAAGTGTATTTGCTTTCGTTTTAGGTGCAAATGGTGACTTGATACCTGTTAGGTTATTTACAGCTCTTATATAGTAATAATATGTTGTATTACTTTGAAGTTGTACATCAGTAAAGCTTCTATTAAATGTTTGAGTTACAAGATTTTTTTCTGTACAAGATCTTTTATTTTCAATATTTCTATAAACTTCAAAATATATATCTTTATTTTCAGGGTAATCCCATGATAAAGTTATCTCATTTTGAGTATAGTCTTCAATAGAAAAGTTTTCAACTGTTTGTGGTGCATTTTTTGAATAGTTTTCAGATTCACCCAAAGTTCTTAAAAGTGCCGGAATATTCTCATCTATTGATTCTTGCATATTTTGCATAAAGTCTGGAATATTTCTAGTCCCAACTTCTACAACAATAGCTATAATTCCTTTAGAATAGTAATATTCTCTACCTGATCCAGATATAAGTTTTGTAGGTGGCTTTCCTCTGTGGATTCCATATTTCCTACTAGTAACTTTATGTATTTCATGGTTCATATTTGCACATATTGTATTTAGTGCTGTACCATCAATTTCAGCTTCATGATTAAATTTATGAGCAGGAAAGAAAACATTACCTTGTGAATGATAGTCAAGTGCAATTGTAATATTTTCATGAGTATCTACAAAATTTTTCATTGCTGTTGTCTCTGGTTCAGAAAATGGATGTGGACCACTATGTACATTTGATGATGTATCTTTTGATTTTTGATATCCTATAGAAAAGTTTCTATTTAGATCTACTCCAAAAGTTCCATCACCATTATCTCTTCTATTTTTTCTCCAAAATGAAAAGTGAGTACGGCTATATTCAAATCCATCAGGATTTAGACAGGGTACTATATAAAGTGTATTTTTTGATAAAGTCTTTAGTATAGATGGGTTTGATGAATGATTTTCTAATAAATAATCTATAAAAGCTACACCTAGTTCATTTCCAATCCACTCTCTAGCATGAACTGTTCCTGTATAAAGCATAGCTGGTTTTAGATGTGCGTATTGTACATTTAGAGATATAGTAGCAAGCATTATATCTCTATTCTCCCAAGTCTTACCAATAGATTCTATTTTGATAAGATCTGGATATTTTTTCACACAATCCTCAAGAAAATCACATGTTTGTTGATATGATTTATATTGTTGTTTCAAGTAAAGTAGCCTTTAAATCTAATTTCTAAAATTTGCCCAAGCAGATGAGATTTTATCTACTAGTTTCTTTGTGATACCTTTGATATTTATTAGGATTGAAGGTGATTGATCAAGTACACCAACTACATCTTCTGTAGAGCCTATCTCATCGATAATCTTATCAAATTTTTTATTTCCAATTCCATCAATTGATGTTAAAACATCTTTTAACTCACTTTTAGAAATTTTTGCTGTTTCTTCTGATTCTGCATCCTCGTTCATAGTAGGATTTGGAGTATTTTTGTCTGTAAGATTTGGAACTTTCATTGATTTTAAGTTCTCTAAAGAAAGATTATCTTGGTAGTTCCATTTTTCACTTGGCCACTCTTCTGTCCATCTTCTTTTTACTTTATAAACTTTATATTCCTCATCTAGTTCGTGTAAGTATCTTTCACCTTCGCCATACATTTTCTTTTTGTTTCCAAAATATGCACCATCATAAGATGAATCATATTTACCAAATGTAATATGTCTCATAGTTCTAAGTAAATCAGGAGATACTTTACCTAACTCTTCCCAGTTAAACATTGGCATATGTGGTTTTCTAAATTTACCTTCACTTAAATTCCACATAATATATTGACCAATCCAGTCTCTAATATAAGGGAATGCAGCAAATGCAGTTGCACATTCTAGGATTCTTGGAACACCATCAATACCATATGCAACATCACATGCCCAGTATTCTGCTTTTGCGTCTTTAGATACTTGAACTGCTAAATCTAAAACATTTTTAGGTACATCCATATAGTCCATAGAACCACCTTGAGAAGTATTTGTTAACCATTCTCCTTCAGGAGCTCTTCTCCAAAATGCACATACTGGCTTATGTCCAATAAGCATAACTCTAATATCTGCTTCCATAGGTACAAAATCTTGCATATACATAGGGTGATATTTTTTCTCATTAAATAGATCAGCTGCTTCTTGTTCGTCATCTACTTTATGCACGAAGTATCCACCATAATTTGATGGTCCATATGATTTTTTAATAATTTTTGGATATTCACATCTTTTTAGGAATTTATAGGCATTTGGTCTATTGTAATATATATAAGTTTTAGGAATTGGCAAATCATATTTCCATGCAAATCTTGTTACATTTTCTTTTGATTTGTTTGAAAATTGAGTATCTAAAGATGGGATAAATTGAACATGAGGTAATTCTCTTGCAATTTCTCTAAAAGTTTCATAAGCAGTTGCTGGAACATTTCCTATTAAAACATCAATTTTCTTTCTTTTTACCTCTTTGATGAATCTATCTTTATCATCACCCCAGTGGTAAGTTGCTGTTTCAATTTTATTAGGCCAACCTTTAAAGTTTGAGTGATCAAAAAATCTTAATACATAGTCCATGTATAAAAATCCAAGTGTTGGTAAGTCTTTATTTTTAAGTGCCATATTTTTCCCTTTATTGTAATTTTGCGGATTGTACCTAAGAGATAGTTAATATAATATTAAATATATAGTATTAAATTATCATATGCTACAAATCTACACATTTATTTGGTTTTTCTATCTATTAAATCCACAATTAGATCAATCTTTCTATCATTAAATTTAAGTCCCATCTCTTCTTGCTCTGGTGTAGCAAAGGCAGGTATTCCATTAACTTCTAATACTACGTATTCTTTTTTCTCTTCATCGTAAATAATATCAACACCACCAATATCAACACCACAAGCTTCGCAAGCTCGTTTTGCGACATCAATTATCTCTTCACTAGCATCTCTCATAAATACAGATCCACCAGCAGTAATATTTGTACGCCAATCATCACCACTTGCTTTTCTCCCATAACAAGATACAAATTCACCATCAACAATATCAACTCTAAAGTCACTATTATCATATTTGATAAATTTTTCTACATAGAAGTATCTTAAATCCATTTGATTTAAAAATGGCATAAGCATATCAAGTGTAGCTTCATTTTCAATCTTAGTAAGACCCATTCCACCCCATCCATCAGTTGGTTTATATACCATTTTATCCCATTTTTCAATTATATTTTTTAAATGATGAGAATCATCTCTGTGACATAGTTTATAGTCTGCAGTTGCAATATCTGCATTTCTTAATACAAATGATGTATGAAATTTATCCTCAGTTAAAGCAAAAGATTCATAAGAATTTATCATAGGGATAATTCTATTTAGTGCTTGATATAGATATGTCTGATATTGTGTTTGTTCACCTGCATTATACGAGAACATTAAATCAAGTTTATTTAACTTTACATCTTCATCTGTAAAATCACTTTTACATATAATATTTCCATTTTTTGAAATAGCATTACGAAGGTTTAATCCTGTAATAGCATCTATACCTCTTTCTTTTAACTTTGCTACAATTTTTTGTTCGATGATATCACCACCACTATTTTGGTACATCCAAATACCAACAGTTCTATTTTTTGACATTAGCTCTCTCCTTCTATTAGTGAATTTAAAATTCTTGTACTCATATCTATCCTTTGTATAAAGCTCTCTTTTGATGCTCTTTCTTTGATAGTATGGTCACCATCTCCATATGGACCAAATCCATCTAAAGTGATAACCCCACAAGATGCTACGTGGTTTGCATCGCTTACTCCACCTCTTTGTTCTGTAGGTATTGTAGTATTTGTAGTTTTTTCTATTTGTTTTATGAATTTCAATTGTTCTTGATTTTCTTCCATTACATCTCTTTGAATTAATCCATCAAGTTTAGATGTAGTTCCATTTACATAGCTAGTATTTGTAATTCTATTAAGTTCACTTAAAAGTCTATTGCGTTCACTATTGAGTGTATATCTAATTTCAAGTAGTAGTTCACACTTTGGTGAAATTGTATTTGCTCCAATACCACCAGTTATTTTTCCTACATTAACAGTTGTACCAATATCTAAGTTAGTTAACTTAGTTAATTCTTGTAGTTTATACGAAGCTTCTAAGTTTGCATTTATACCTTTTGAATAGCTTGTACCTGCATGAGCAGCTTTACCCTCAATACTAATGGTATAAGTACCGACACCTTTTCTGCTTGTCACTACCTCAAGATTTTCACCTGCAGCTTCATAAACAAAACAATAATCATAGTTTTGTGCTAAATCTAAAGTGACAAATTTACTATCATCACTACCTGTTTCTTCATCTGATACAAGTAAAAAGTCTATATTATTAATTTGATTATTTTGTGAGTATATATTTCGTAAGGCTTCAAGAGCAACAATATTTCCACCTTTCATATCACAAACACCAGGTCCGTAGATCCAATTTTCATCTTCTCTAAATCCTTCAAATGTGCCAAGTGGGAATACAGTATCGTTATGCCCTAAAAGTAAAATTTTAGGTCCAGGTATTTTTGGAGTTGTAAATAATAGATGATCGCCTATTAAGTCTCTTTGGTATCTTGTGGTTTCAAATCCAATAGCTTCTAGCCACTCTTGCATTTGCAGTCCAACTTTATCAACTCCATCTTTATTTTGAGTATAGGAGTTGATTTCAATAATCTGTTTTAAATCATGTAAGTACTGCACTACTACATTCCTTTTAATATATAAAGCTTTTAACCTTTAGGAGGTCTATTTTAGAAACTAATTTGTTCCTCTTTTTTTACCAGCAATAATTCTTCTTAAAGCATTTAATCTAATAAATCCTTCTGCATCTGCTTGATTGTATACTTCATCTTCTTCAAAAGTTGAATGCTCTTCTGAGTATAAAGACTTATCAGACTCTCTCCCAACTACAGTTACATTTCCTTTATAAAGTTTAAGTCTTACATTACCTTGAACATATTTTTGAGTACAATCAATAGCTGCTTGCATCATCTCTCGCTCAGGTGAGAACCAAAAACCATTATAAATTAGTTCAGAATATTTAGCAATCATCCCGTCTTTCATATGTGCTTCTTCTCTGTCTAAACAAATAGATTCTATTGCTCTATGAGCTTTTAGCATGATAGTTCCACCTGGAGTTTCATAACAACCTCTTGCTTTCATTCCTACAAATCTATTTTCAACAATATCAATTCTTCCAATACCATGCTTATTCCCGTATTCATTTAAAGTTCTAAGCATCGTAGCTGGTGATAACTCTTTCCCATCAATAGATATAGGATCTCCATTTTTGTATCCAATAGTGATATACTCTGCTTCATCAGGAGCATCTTCTGGGCTTACAGACCATAACCACATAGAATCTTCAGGTTCATTCATTGGATCTTCTAGGTGTAATCCCTCATAAGAGATATGCAATAAGTTTGCATCCATAGAGTATGGGCTTACTGTTGGGTTACCATCTTTATCTATATGCTTTGCATCAATATCAATACCGTGCTCTCTTGCATATGCTAGAAGCTTTTCTCTAGAATTTAAATCCCACTCTCTCCAAGGAGCAATAACAGTAATATCTGGATTTAATCCTAAGTATCCAAGCTCAAATCTAACTTGGTCATTCCCTTTTCCTGTAGCTCCATGTGATACTGCATCTGCACCCATTTTAGCTGCAATTTCAATTTGCTTTTTTGCAATAAGTGGTCTAGCAATCGAAGTACCTAATAGATATTCACCCTCATAAATTGCATTTGCTCTAAACATTGGGAATACATAATCTTTTACAAATTCTTCTTGAATATCTAAAATAAAAATATTTTCAGGCTTTATGCCACATGATAGTGCTTTTTCACGCGCTGGTTCAACCTCTTCACCTTGACCAAGGTCTGCTGTAAACGTGATAACTTCGGCATTATATTCATCTTGTAGCCATTTCAAAATTACTGATGTATCTAACCCACCAGAATATGCTAGTACTACTTTTTTTACTTGTTTTTTACTCAATTGTTTTTCTCCATAAAGTATAAATTAATTTTATTGCTTTATTTTATCAAAAACTAGATATAATCTAGGTTATATAAACACTCTTAAAGGCTTTTACATATGATCGTTGATATAAAACTACCCAATTGTAATTATGAGATAATTATTGACAAACTAGGTACTATTAAAAATAATACTAAAACAGTTGTAGTTACTAATCCAACTGTAAGTGGATATCACCTAAATTATCTACTTGATAAAATTGATGCTAAAGATCTTAGTGTAGTTACAATTCCTGATGGAGAGCAGTATAAAAATATGTCAACAATTGAAAAGATCCTTGATCATTGTTTTGAACATAAACTAAATAGAAAATCAGTATTAATTGCATTTGGTGGTGGTGTGATTGGAGATATGGCAGGTTTTGCATCTAGTATTTACCAAAGAGGTATTGATTTTATCCAAGTGCCAACTACACTGCTTGCCCAAGTAGATGCAAGCGTAGGTGGTAAAACAGGTGTAAACAATAGATTTGGTAAAAATCTTATAGGTGCATTTCATCAGCCTAGAGCTGTGCATATTGATCCATATTTTCTAAGTACATTACCTTCAAGAGAGTTTGGTGCTGGTGTTGCTGAAATTATAAAGATGGCAGTATGTTTCAATAAAGATTTCTTTGAGTGGCTTGAGAAAAATGATTTAAGAGATGGTGAGAATATAAATATTGCTATACAAAAATCTGTTGAGACTAAAGCATATGTTGTAAATCAAGATGAAAAAGAAAATGGTATTAGGGCAGCACTAAATTATGGACACACTTTTGGTCATGTAGTTGAAAATGAAACAAGATATGAAAAATATTTACATGGTGAAGCAGTTGGAATTGGCATGGTTATGGCAAACAATGTAGCTGTAGCACACAATCTTATGTCAGAAGATGAAGCATTGAGGGTAAAAAAATTATTAGAAAAATATGATATACCTACAAGCTATGTGATTGATGATGTGGAAGATTTCTATGATCATTTTTTCTTAGATAAAAAAGCACTTGATGATAAAATTAAATTTATATTACCAAGGGGTATGGGTGATTGTATTATTACTGATGAGGTACCAAAGGAATTGGTTATTGGTGTTTTGAAGGTTTTTAGATAATGCAAAAACTGTTTATAATTTTAGTTTTTATTCTTGCTAATTTAAATGCTGCAAGTGAATTAGCAAGAGCACAACTATTAGAAATATCTAGCTATGAAGAGCAAGTTCAAGATATAGATGAAGAATTGTCTGAGAATATTTGGATTAAGAGATATAATAATTATTTAACATATAGAAATATTGAAAATGAACTAAAGCAGATTAGAATTGATGCTAAAAAGTATGGTAAATGGAAAGGTGAGAAGTGGAAAGAGAGGTCTTATCAGCTTCATAATAAAGTGAAGATAAAAGAGAATGAGCTTGAATTAATTAGTGAATATAAAGATTCACCAATAGGTAATAAAATTAAACCTCATGAGATAAAAAAGGTACCAGAAGTAACAAACCCATTTGCAATTATAGAAGCATTGTCTTATATAGCACAATTAGAAGATAATAAAAATCAATATGCTCAAATAAATATAGAAATTGGTGAATTACTTGGCTTACTTGTAAAAAAAGAGGAATTGTTTAAAAAGATATTAGCTATACGTAAAAGTGAAGCACTTAAGGCTAAACTGAAGCTATTAAGTACAGAAGTAAAAGATTTTGTAATGGTGGTTGACATTGTATCTACTACAGATGGAGTGTTTAGTAAGAAAATAGAGCAAATTTCACTAGAAGTTGAAGATCAGATTGATGATGAAATATTTAGAACATTAAAGATAGTATTTGTAATAGCACTGCTATTTGCTGCATCATTTGGTGCTAGATTTGCTGTTAAGAGTTATTTAAAAGAGAAAGATGATGATCAGCATTATACAATCAATAAGATTATCAGTTTCTCTGTAATTGTAGTTTCTATTGTTGTTCTACTTTTCTCATATATTGAAAATGCTTCATATCTAGTAACATTTTTAGGTTTTGCGTCAGCGGGTATTGCTATTGCTCTAAAAGATTGGTTTATGTCAATGTTTGGATGGATGGCTATTATGACAAGCGGTGCTATACATGTAGGAGATAGAATAAAAGTTACTAAAGATGGTGTAGAAGTAGTTGGTGATGTACTTGATATATCTTTGTTTAAAATTTCAATAAGAGAAGATGTTACAATAACATCATATATGACAAATAGGCGTTCAGGTAGAGTATTTTTTATCCCAAATAACTATATCTTTACTGATCTTATATCAAACTATACTTATGATGATCTTCGAACTGTATGGGATGGTATAGATGTTTATATTACATTTGATTCAAACCATGAAAAAGCTGTTGAAATTGCAAAAACAATCACAACAAAATATGCACATGGTTATACTGAATTAGCTAAAAAAAGACTTCAAAAAATGAAATCAAAGTATGTAATGAGAAGTATGAATCCAGACCCTAGAGTATTTTCATTTATAGAGCCATATGGTATAGTGATATCTTCTTGGTATCATACAAATTCATATGCAACTTTAGCATTAAGAAGTAAAATTAGTATGGAGATACTTGAAGCATACAAAAAAGAAGATGATATTGCTATTGCATATCCTACTCAAACTTTAAGAGTATCAAATCATCAAGCACAGGCAGAAGCTATGCTGCCTGGTACAAATAGTGGATTGTTTGATGGTCCAGTTCAATAAGCCAAAAGTTTATTTTAAAACATTTGGCTGTCGAACAAATGTATTTGATAGTCAAGTAATGATGAATAATCTAAAGGACTTTGATGTTACTTTGGATGAAAAAGAAGCAAATATTGTAGTTGTAAACTCATGTACAGTTACAAATTCAGCAGATTCTACAGCAAGATCTTATATTAATAGTCTTAAAAAATTACCACTAAACCCACGAGTTGTCTTTACAGGATGTGGAGTATGGACAAAAGGTGAAGATCTATTTAAAAGTGAAAAAATAGATGCTTTGTTTGGTCATAGTGAAAAGGAAAAGATTAATACTTTACTAAAAGATGAAAGTAGGTTTTTCCAAGCTGGTGATTTGAAGCATATTGATGAAACTATTATAGATAAGATGATTGGTAAGAGTAGGGCATTTATAAAAATACAAGAGGGTTGTGATTTTAGATGTAGTTATTGTATTATCCCATTTGTAAGGGGTGACTCTAGAAGTTATGGTGAAGATAAAATATTAGAGCAAATTATTCTACTAGCCTCAAATGGTTTTGGTGAATTTATTTTAACCGGTACAAATCTTGGCTCATATGGTAAATGGGAAGATGGAAAAGATGGTTTAGCTACACTGCTTCAAAAAATTTCACAGATACGAGGGGTAAGAAGAATTAGACTTGGAAGTGTTGAGCCTATACAAATAACTGATCAATTTAAAGAACTTTTAGATGAGCCTTGGATGGCAAAGCATCTTCATATTGCTTTACAGCATACTACTAAAGATATGTTAAATCTTATGAACAGAAGAAATAAACTTAAAAGTGATCTTGAGCTTTTTGAATATATAGCTAATAAGGGATATGCACTAGGTACTGATTTTATAGTAGGTCACCCAGGTGAGACAGATGAACTATGGGAAGAAGCTATAGAAAATATTCATAAATTCCCACTTACACATATTCATAGCTTTACATATAGCAAAAGAGATGGAACACCAAGTGCAACGATGAAAATGCAAGTCAATGGTGCAATATCAAAACATCGAAATCAAGAGCTAAATAATATTATTGATGAGAAAAATAAAATATTTAGAGAACAATTAGCTATTAAAAAAGCACCATTAGAAGTATTAATAGAATCTAAAAAAGATAATAGTGAAGATATTTATATAGGATATGATCAATACTTTAATAGTATTGAGGTACAAAGTAGTGAAGATTTAGTTGGTAATTGGATATATTTAGAAGATTATAATGTACAGGAGAGAGTGAATGTTTCAAGATTTAAATAAAAATAACAATAATACAATTAATATGATGATTTTTTCTGCTATTGTAATTGCTATACTTTTAATATATGTTTTATTTCAAAGTAGTAGCTCTAGTAGTATTGATACTGCAAATTATATATTTGGAATATCTATTTTAGCTATAGGTTTAGCTATAGCATTTAGGTTAAAACAAAAAGAGACAAATGATAATGGTTCAAATACAGTATCACAACAAACTCAAACTACTTCAGATGAGATGAGTACTATTTCACATATTGAAGCTACTACAAGTGATGTTAAATTTGATGATATTGCAGGTATTGATGAGGTAAAGGGTGAGCTTACTGATGTAGTTGATTTTTTAAATAAACCAGAAAAATATCTTAAGCATAATGTTAAACTACCTAAAGGTGTATTATTAGTGGGTCCTCCAGGTGTAGGAAAAACAATGATAGCAAAGGCTGTGGCAAATGAAGCAAATGTACCATTTTATTATCAAAGTGGTGCTAGTTTTGTTCATATATATGTAGGTATGGGTGCTAAAAAAGTACGAGAATTATTTGCTATGGCAAAATCAAATTCGCCATCAATTGTTTTTATAGATGAGATTGATGCTATTGGTAAAGAAAGAGGTGTTGGTGGAAACGATGAGAGGGAAGCAACTCTGAATGAACTATTAACTGCTATGGATGGATTTGATGATAAAAGCACTGTAATGGTTATAGCAGCTACAAATAAAGTTGATGTATTGGATGAAGCACTTTTAAGAGCTGGACGATTTGATAGACGAGTATATTTAGGTCTTCCTGGAAAAGAAGATAGAATTAAAATCATTAAAAAAGCTTGTCAAGATAGAAATTATAAATTTGATTTAGAAAGCCTAGCATCTGCGACATCTGGGTTTAATAGTGCTGCACTTGTAACAATCATAAATGAAGCACTACTTCATATGATTAAAAGAGATGGAATAAGTATCTTAGAAGATGATATAGAAGAGGCTAAACAAAAAATACAGTTTGGGAAAAAGCAGATTGTTATATTAAATGATGAACAAAAAGATATTTTAGCAACATATCAAGCTGCAAAAGCCTTTGCAACTAGGAAAAAAGTTGCATTACATGATGAAGGTATCTCTTTTGAAGACTTAGTATATCCTTCAAAAATACAACTTCAACAACAAATATTTGCATTATTGTCAGGTAGTATAGGTGTTTCTATATTAAAGAAAAGTGAACACTTAGTATATGAAAGTGAAATTAATCGTGCATATAAGATTGCTAATGATATTGTGACAAGATATAAATTATCAACATCAACTCAAGAGTCAATTATTCAAGAGACAAAGCTTTTGCTTTCACAAATGATAAATCAAAATAAAGATGAGATATTAAAGCTAAAAGAACAACTTTTAAAGGATGAAGTTGTATTTTAGTGGGTTTTCTTTAGATGGTGAAAAAGAGCTATTTAAAGAATATTTAGATGATAACGAGTTTACAGTAAGTGGATTTTCATATGGTGCACAAAAAGCTTTTGAGTATGTACTTAGTACAAATAGAAGAATAGATAAACTTCAATTATTTTCGCCAGCTTTTTTTCAAAATAAAGATAAAAAATACAAGAGACTACAATTGATGTTTTTTAATAAGAATCAAGATGAGTATTGTAGAAATTTTTTAGAAAATGTATCTTATGGTTCTAGTGCACAACTTGAGTCATACTTTAAAGTAGGTAGTCAAACTGAACTTGAAGAATTATTATACTATAATTGGGAAAAATCAGACCTACAAGCCCTTAACAATAAGGGTGTAGCTATAGAAGTTTACTTAGGAAATGATGATAAAATAATTGATAGCAGTGAAGCATATATATTTTTTAAAGAGTTTGCAACTGTATATTATTTAAAAGATAAAGGACATATTCTATGATGGAAGTATTAAATACCATTGCATGGATAGGATTTGCATACATTTTATTTATCTATATTAGAGGGATGAATGAAACACAAGTACAAAAGCATGTAGATATGCTAGATAAAAAGAAAAATAAAGATGCACAGAAGCAAAAAGAAGAGGAACAAGAAAAAATGATTAAACCATTATTAGTTGAAATTTCAGTTGAAGAGCTACCAGCAATACCATTTTTAAAAGAATTACCAAACATTGAAAAAAAATGGGCTGATATTTTAGAGGCAAATAATCTTCTATGTGAGTTTAATTTTTATTATACACCAAGAAGATTGGTATTTTGGCATAGAGAATTTAAAGTAGCACAGGATGATACTATAGTAGAACAGCTTGGAGCTCCTGTTAAAATTGCATATAAAGATGGAGAACCTACAGGTGCTGCTATTGGATTTGCTAAAAAATGTGGTGTAGATGTATCTCAACTAGAAACAATTGATAAGGGTAGAGGTGAAGTTCTTTACTTTAAACAAGAGCTTAAAGGGAAAGAATCAAAAAAATTATTAAATGATATAGTAAACGAATTTGTCAAATCACTTAATTTTGGTAAGTCGATGAAGTGGGGATCGCGAACAGATAGTTTTATTAGACCTATTAGGGGATTATCAATAGTTCTTGGTGATGATTTAGTAGATGGTGAACTTTATGGTATGAAATCAGAAAAATCAAGCTTTGCGCACAGAATGGTAAGTTATGATAAATTTAATTTTGATTTTGCTGGTGACTATTTTTGTAAACTAGATAAGCATGGTGTAGTTTTATATCAAGATGAGAGAAGAAAACTTATTTTAGATCAGATGAAAAAAATTGAATCAGAAAATAATTTTGAGATTATTGTTGATGAAGATCTTTTAGATGAAGTTGTAGCTATTACAGAATATCCTACAGCACTTGTGGGTAAATTTGATGAAGAGTTTTTAGAGCTTCCTGCAGAAGTTATTGTAGGATCTATGAAAGAACATCAAAGATATTTTGAAGTGTTTGAAAATGGAAAAATTACTAATAAGTTTATAGTTGTATCAAATTCATATACAAAAGATTTTACGCAAATTATTGCTGGAAATGAAAAGGTATTAAGACCAAGACTTGCTGATGGAATGTTTTTCTATAGAAATGACCTAAGAAATGGACTCTGTAATGAAGGTCTAAAAAAGATAACCTTTATAGAAGGTATGGGATCTTTATATGAAAAAGTACAAAGAGAAGCTATCCTAGCAAAAGAATTAGCTAAGTCATTTAATATGTGCGAGGATGATATAGTTCTTTTAGAAAAAGCTGTGATGATGAGTAAATCTGACCTTTTGACAGATATGGTATATGAATTTACAGACTTACAAGGTCTAATGGGATACTACTATGCAAAAGCTGCTGGAGAAGATGAGAAAGTTTATACTGCAATTAAAGAACAATATCTTCCAGATGGTGAGGATAGTGAACTACCATCATCAAAATTTTCAGCTATTGTAGCACTATCAAATAAAATTGATACAATTAAAGAATTATTTGCTGTTGGTATGATACCTACAGGTAGTCGTGATCCATTTGCTTTAAGACGAGCAGCAGCAGGAATAGTAAAGATTTGTATTGAACATAAATTAAATTTAGATATTACAAAACTTGTATCTAGAGATATTGTTGAATTTTTTAATGAAAGATTATTTAAAATATATTCTGAGATAAATCCAAGTGTAATAAAAGCTGTATTAAGTACTGGGGAAGGTGATATTATTGAAATTGATTCAAAACTAAATGCACTAAATCCAATAGTACAAAGTAGTGACTTCAAGGAATATAGTGCTACATTTAAAAGAGTTGCAAATATTATTAAAGACTTAGATACTTCATCTTCATTAGTTATAGATGAATCATTATTTGAAGATGTAGCAGAAAAAGAATTGTTTACTAGTTATATAAGTGTTGTATCAAAAGAATGTGTAACATATGATGAAGAACTTGAAGCCTTATTTGGATTAAAACCACAGCTTGATAAGTTCTTTGATGAAGTGTTTGTAAATCATGAAAATGAAGCTATTAAAACTAATAGAAAAAATTTAATTGGAAATACATATCAAGCATTTAAAACTATAGCTGATATTAAAGAAATCACTATATAGTATTAAAGATTTAATATATAAGGGCTATACAATTTGTTTGATATGATTAATAAGTACTAATCCAATACTTTACATAATTTTTTAAATTGATATGATATACTGATATCTATATTAAATTCATAGGAGATGTTCATATGTCAAAACAATTTGATAAAACAAATATATTAAATTATCTAAAAGAACATTACTCTGAATTTCAAGAAAAATATGACCTTGAACAAATAGGTATATTTGGAAGCTATGCAAGAGATGAAGCAAATGAAAATAGCGACATAGATATATTTGTAAAAATGAAACCTACCTTGTCTAATTATGTTGATATTAAAGAAGAGCTTGAATCTGTATTTAATAAGCCTGTAGATATTGTAAGAATTAGAGATAAGATGAACCCATACTTGTTAAAAAGAATTCAAAAGGATGGTGTATATGTCTTATGATAAAGATTTAGTAATTGAAATACTGGATCAAATTATTGAAGCAATTGAAATTGTACAAAAAAGATGTGCATTTGCAAAATCTGAAGATGATTTTTGTGATACTGAAGAGGGGCAAGAAAAACTTGATGGTATTTGCATGAAGCTAGTGGCAGTTGGAGAGAGTCTAAAAAATATTGATAAAATTACAGATAAAGAACTTTTAGTAGAGTATCCACAAGTAGAGTGGAAAAAAGTTAAAGGCATTAGAGATATTATCTCGCATCATTATTTTAATCTTGATGCAAGTGTCATATATGAAATTTGTACTGAGTACATTGATATTCTACTGGATACACTTAAAAAAATGAAATCTGATTTAGAAAAACAAAAGTAGAAAATGAATTTTGTTAAAAGGATTAGGGATGTGTAAAACATGTGCTTTTAATGGCTCGATGGAAGAGATTAAAGAGATCAGTTAATATAAAATGATTTATTTATATACATGGTTTTGCTGGAAGTGGTGCTGGGATGAAAGCATCACTTCTAAGAGATAAATTAAAATCTAAGAATATAATTGCACCAACACTATCGTATGTACCAGATTTAGCTATAGATACACTAGAGCAACTTATACAAACATATATTAAGTATGAAAAAGTATATCTTATAGGCTCATCACTTGGTGGGTATTATGCTATTTATTTAGCTAATAAATATAATTTAAAAGCAGTACTTATTAACCCTTCGACAAATCCAAGAAACACATTATCAAATATGATTGGTCAGACTTTAAACTATGCTGATTTAAGTAAGTTTGAATGGAATCAAAATCATATAAATATGTTGATGCAATATAAGGTTGACAGATCAGTTTTTAGAGGTTCACTTATTAAATTATAAGAAAAAGTATTAAATCAGGTGCCCATTTTTTTCATTAAGTCGTATTTTCTATAAATTGTTCTAATAAATTTTTCATGCAGTAATTATATCAAATGGAATGTAATTATTTGCTATAATTACATAATCAAAAAAATTAGGCTAAAAATTTGAGTAAAAAACAATACGATTATGTGATTATTGGTGCTGGGATTGCTGGATGTTGTGTATCCCATGAGCTAAAAAAACATACTGATTCACTTATTTTAATAGATAAAAATTCTGATGTAGCTGCTGGAGCATCTGGCGCTGCTGGAGCATTTCTCTCACCTCTACTTGGCAAACCAAATCAGTTTAAAGATTTAGTGACAAAATCACTTAAATATTCTACAGAGTTTTATTGGCAAAATACTCCAGAGTTTATCAAGACTTGTGGAACTATTAGAATACCAAAAGATAAAGATAATGCTTTAAAATTTGAATCATATATTCCATATATGGATTTTAAATTTATTAAGAAAGATAATGGATATTATTTTGATATTGGAAGTGTAGTTGATGGGTATAATATCTGTAAAAGTTTAGTAAAAGATATTAATACACAATTTAATTATGATGTAAATAGTATTGAGTATAAAGATGATATGTGGATTATAAATAAATCATCTAATGAAACTTTGTATGCAAAAAATATTATTTTAACAACTGGAGCTAGTACAAAATTGTATAGCGAGGAGTATTTTAATATTAGAGCCGTTTGGGGTCAAAGAATAGATATTTACACTTCTACAAATGTAGAACAAAACTATCATAAAGACTGTTCAATCTCAAAAAGCTTTAAGCAATCAAATGGAAAATATAAAGTATCCATAGGTGCTACACATCATAGACTATCAGATGAGACAAAGCATCTATGCACAAGCTGTTCTAATATTTGTGTAAAAGAGGATGATACACAAGAGCTTTTAGAAAAGGCAAATAAGATTATTAAACTTGATGATATAGAAGTTATAAAAGAATTAGCAGGTGCTAGGGCAAATAGTATTGATTATTTTCCAATGGTTGGGGATTTGATAAATAGTAGTAAAACTATAGAAGAGTTTCCATATCTTACAAAAGGTACAAATGTAAGGGAAGATAGGTTTACAAAGTATAAAAATCTTTATACAATAAATGGAGTGGGTGGAAGAGGATATGTTCTTGCTCCTTATTTAGCAAAACAGCTTATAGATAATCTTCTAAATTCAAAGCAAATTGATGATACTATTTCACCAAATAGACTATTTAAAAGATGGGTCAAAAAACAAGGTTAAAAATGAAAGCAAAACTAATATCAATATTTAAACTTACAATACTTACAATTGCATTTTTAGGGATGATAATATATATGACAGCTACACCACCTGTAAAGGTTGATACAACAACTAACAAAATACATATGAACTATATGCCAAAAACCGTCAAACTGCTAGATGATGATGTAGAATATTCAACTGAATCTATTATAAAAGAAAATAGTATTATAGTAGTGACAAATCATGATTCAATTGCAGTTTTAAAAGATCTTGATAAATATACAGATAATAGTATTGTAATAGTTACAAATATTTCAGCTGCTCCATGGTTTATTAAGCAATGGGTAATACCTGAAAAATTAGTAGAGTTAAAAGGTTCAAGTACAGCAGCTTGGATTTATGATGAAGCAGGACATATGAAGAACTTTTTAAAAGTTAAGTCTGATAATGCAGTTGTTTATGAGATATTTATTAAAAAAGATGGTCAAATTAATAAAATATTTGATGGTAATGTAAAGCAAGGTGCTCTTGATGGTAGTATGTCAGTGGATGAAATTAAAGAACTTAATTTAGAAATTACTTCTAAAATTAAACAAATTATTGGATAAAGTATATGTCAAATATAACAGTAACAGTACAAGAAAGTCTTGATTATCATGAGTTTCCAAGTCCTGGTAAACTTGGCATTGAAACTACAGTTCCTTTTTTAACTCAAAAAGATTTAGCATTAGCATATACTCCTGGTGTTGCTAATCCATGTTTGGAGATTGAAAAAGATCCGTTGAATGCATATAAATATACATCAAAGGCAAATTTAGTTGCTGTTATTTCAAATGGTACAGCAGTACTTGGCTTAGGAAATATTGGATGCTTGGCTTCAAAACCAGTTATGGAAGGTAAATCAGTATTATTTAAAAATTTTGCTGCTGTTGATAGTTTTGATATTGAAATAAATCAAACCAGTATTGATGATATATGTAAAACAGTTGAAGCTATAAGTCCTACATTTGGAGGAATAAATCTTGAAGATATTCAATCACCTGAATGTTTTGAGATTGAAAGAAGATTGATTGAATCTCTTGATATTCCAGTGATGCATGATGACCAACATGGAACTGCTATTATATCTAGTGCAGCTCTTATTGGTGCATGTGAATTAGTAGATAAAAAAATAAAAGATTTAAAAGTAGTTATTATTGGTGCTGGAGCTGCTGCTATATCTTGTGGTAGAATGTATAAAGCATTAGGTATTGCAAATATTATAATGTATGACTCTAAAGGTCAAGTGCATAAGCATCGCGATGATTTAAATAAATATAAATTGGAATTTGCTACAGATAAAAGTATTACAAGACATGATGCTTTTTCTAATGCAGACGCAGTTCTTGGTTTATCTATGCCTGGATCATTAAGCTTAGAAGATATTGCATTAATGTCAGATGAACCTATGATATTTACTTTAGCCAATCCTACTCCAGAACTTATGCCAGCTGATGTAAGAAATATCAGAGATAAAGCTATCATTGCTACAGGAAGAAGTGACTTTGATAATCAAGTAAATAATGTACTTGGATTTCCTTTTATATTTAGAGGTGCTTTAGATGTTAGAGCTAAAAAAATTAATATGGCTATGAAAATTGCAGCAGTACAAGCTTTAAATGATTTAACAAAACAGCCAGTACCTCAAGATGTAAAAGATACATACAGTAAGCCACATATGAGCTTTTCTAAAGATTATATTATTCCTAAACCATTTGATAAAAGATTAATAGTTGAAGTTAGTTCAGCAGTTGCAAAAGCTGCTGTAGATACAGGTGTGGCACAAATAAAAGATTTTGATTATGATAAATATAGAGAAAGATTAAAAGGATTACTATAATGGAAAAATTTACGTTATTAATTGAGACAGAAGACTCTAAGGGGCTAGTGTATAAAGTTTCGAAAATTCTATTTGAATATGATTTAAGTATTGATAAAAATAGTGAATATGTTGATGCCCAAGAGAATAAGTTTTTTATGAGAACAGAAATTAGTGGTGAATTTGAAGATGATAAATTATTAAATGATATTGAATCTGTGCTACCACAAGATAGTATTCTAAGATTAAAACCACAAGTAGCAAAAGATATAGTACTACTTGTTACTAAAGAATCACATGTTCTTGGGGATCTATTAATTAGATATGTAAGTGGTGAACTACATGCAAATATAAAAGCAGTAATATCAAATCATGATGAGCTAAGATCTTTGGTTGAAAAGTTTGATATACCATATCACTTTGTAGATACAAAAGATTTAGATAGAGAAGAGCATGAGCAAAAATTAATTGATCAAATAGATGAATATAATCCAGAGATTATTGTATTAGCTAAATATATGAGAATTTTAACATCTAAATTTGTAGGCTACTATGAAGGAAAAGTTCTTAATATTCACCATTCATTTCTACCAGCATTTATAGGAGCAAACCCATATAAACAAGCACATGATAGAGGTGTTAAAATTATAGGTGCAACAGCACATTATGTGACAAATGACTTAGATGAAGGACCAATTATTTATCAAGATATCACTAGAGTTGATCATACATATTCATGGCAAAAAATGAGAGATGCTGGTAGAAATGTTGAGAAAGTTGTATTGTCAAATGCACTGCAACTTTTACTTGAAGATAGAGTACTTGTATATTCAAATAAAACAGTAATACTATAATATGGTAAATATTGTTTTATTGGAACCAAGAATTGGTGGAAATGTTGGTACTATAGGAAGACTTTGTTATGCTCTTGGAGCAACATTACATCTTATTAGACCATATGGATGGGGTAATGAGATAAGTGACAAAGAGGTAAAAAGAGCTGGACTTGACTATTGGCATGATCTTGAAAAATATGAGTATGATAATATTGAAGATTTTTGGTCAAAAAATCCACTGAACAATAGACACTTTTTTGCTACAACTAAGACAGAACAATATTATTTTGATGTAGAGTATAAGACAGATGACTATTTATATTTTGGTAGAGAAGATGCAGGGTTACCTGAAGATCTTTTAGATAAAAATATTGATGGTTGCATCACTATTCCTATGGTTAAAGAAGCTAGAAGCTTAAATATAGCAAATGCTGTATCTGTTATAGCATATGAAGCTATTAAGCAGAATATCACTACCTTTGATAAATAATTTCAAACCTTGATTGACATAGACTCAAGTTTGTGATATAATAATATAAATTATAAGATATTATATATAATCAAGGAAATTTTAAATGGCAAAAAGTTTATACGAAACACTAGAGATTAGCGAAAATGCTGATAAAAGTGAAATAAAAAAAGCATATAGAAAATTAGCAAAAAAATATCATCCAGATATTAATAAAACTCCCGAAGCAGAAGAAAAATTTAAAGAGATAAATGCTGCTTATGAGGTATTAAGTGATGAACAGAAAAAAGCTCAATACGATATGCATGGTGATGATATGTTTGGTGGTCAAAACTTCCATGATTTTGCTCAAGGGCAAGGTGCTGGTGTTGATATCAATGATATTTTAAACCAAATGTTTGGTGGGGGTGGTAGCTTCCAAGGTGGCTTTGGCGGAGCACAAGGCTTTGGTGGTGGTTCACCTTTTGGAAATCAAGGTTTTGGTGGATATCAAGAACCTAATCTTGATATGCAAGCACAAATTACAATACCATTTGATGTAGCAATATTAGGTGGTAAGCAAAATGTATCTTTACAAAATGATAGCTTTGATATAAAAATACCAGAAGGTATAAAAGATGGTCAAAAAATCAGAGCTAAAGGCAAAGGTAAATCTCATGGATCTACAAAAGGTGATTTAATCTTAAAGATCAATGTAGCTTCAAGTCCAGTTTATACGAGAGATGATGATGATTTAACAATGATTTTTGATGTTCCTTTAAGAACAGCATTATTTGGTGGTAAAATTGAAATTAAAACAATACATAAAGATATTACATTAAAGATGCCACAAAACACTAAACAATATCAAAAATTTAGAGTAAAAGAGCTTGGTGCATTAAATGGTAAAACTAAAGTAAAGGGTAATTTATATCTAAAAGCAAATATTATTTTACCTAATGTAGATGAATTAGATGAAGATTTAGTAACATTAATGGAAGATAAGCTACCTCAATAAGGATTTAATATGTCAAGCTATTGTGAAGAACCAGTATATTTAATAAGTAATGTTGCTCAAATGTTAGATATACATCCTCAAACACTTAGACAATATGAGAGAGAAGGCTTAATTATACCATCTAGAACAAATGGTAAAATTAGACTTTATTCTCAAAATGATATTGATAAAATTAAATATATTTTACAGCTTACTAGAACTTTAGGTATTAATATTGCTGGCGTAAAGATGATAATAGAACAAAATAATACAATAACTTTATTGGAAGAAAAAATAATTAAATTTGAACAAAAATTAGAGGATGTTACACGCTATGGGGATGGTGGAACAAAAAATGCTCTTGTAGTTCAAAAAACATCATTTGATATGGTAATTTATGGGGATTAAATCAAGTATTCTATAAGCATATTTTAGATAAAATCATTAAATTTTAGCAAATATTTAAGGATACTATTTATGCCAAAAAGAGAAGATATAAAATCTATTTTACTTATAGGATCTGGTCCTATTATTATTGGTCAAGCGTGTGAGTTTGATTATTCTGGTACTCAAGCTACAAAAACACTTAAAGAATTAGGCTACAGAGTAGTATTAATCAATTCAAATCCTGCAACAATTATGACTGACCCTGAATTTGCAGATAAAACATATATTGAACCTATCACTGAAGAGATGGTTGCAAAAATTATCAAAAAAGAAAATATTGACGCCGTATTGCCAACTATGGGTGGTCAAACAGCACTGAATGTTGCAACATCTATGCATGATAAAGGGATGCTAGAAGGTATTGAATTCCTTGGTGCTCATCCAGATGCAATTAAAAAAGGCGAAGATAGACATCTTTTCAATGAAGCAATGATTAAAATTGGTATGGATTTACCTAAAAGTGCAAATGCATATACAGTTGAAGAAGCAATTACAAAAGCCAAAGAGATTGGTTTCCCTGTAATATCTAGAGCATCATTTACTCTTGCTGGTGGTGGATCTGGAGTTGCTTATAATATGGAAGAGTTTAAAGCTTTAGCAGAATCTGGTATTGAAGCATCTCCTATTAACGAGATCGAGATTATGGAATCTATGCTTGGATGGAAAGAGTATGAGATGGAAGTTATTAGAGACAAAAAAGATAACTGTATCATCGTATGTTCTATTGAAAACTTAGATCCAATGGGTGTACATACGGGAGATTCTATCACTGTAGCACCTGCACTTACTCTTACAGATAAAGAGTATCAAGATATGAGAAATGCATCGTTTGCAATTCTTAGAGAAATTGGAGTTGATACAGGCGGATCAAATGTACAATTCTCAATCTGTCCTAAAACAGGAAGAATGATTGTAATTGAGATGAATCCTAGAGTTTCTAGATCATCAGCACTTGCATCTAAAGCTACTGGTTATCCTATTGCTAAAGTAGCAACTTTACTTGCTGTTGGATTTACTCTTGATGAGATTGAAAATGATATTACTGGTACTACTGCATCATTTGAGCCAGTAATTGATTATGTAGTTACAAAGATTCCTAGATTTACTTTTGAAAAATTCCCTGCAGCTAACTCAACACTTTCTACAGGTATGAAATCTGTTGGTGAAGTTATGGCTATGGGTAGAACATTTAAAGAGTCTATGCAAAAAGCATTGTGTTCTATGGAGACTGGAATAATTGGTTTTGACTCGATGAGTGAAGATTTAGATTTAATTAAAAAAGAGATTAGAAGACCAAATGCAGATAGAATTTTATACCTAATGGATGGATTTAGACAAGGTTTATCAAATGAAGAGCTATTTGATATTTGTGCTATTGATCCATGGTTCTTAACTCAATTTAGAGATATTTATAACTGTGAATGTGAATTAAAAGAGGCAACAACTTTAGATGAAGGATTATTAAGAAAAGCTAAGACATATGGTTTTGGTGATGAGATGATAGCATTTTTAACTGGACAAACTCAAGAAGATATTTATGGCTTAAGAAAAGAATTAGGGATTATGCTTGAATATAATGAAGTTGATACATGTGCAGCAGAATTTAAAGCATTAACACCATATCTTTATTCAACTACAAATATCACTAAACTTCCTAAAATAGAAAAACCGAAATCTGATAAGAAAAAAGTTTTAATTATTGGTGGTGGACCAAATAGAATTGGTCAAGGTATTGAGTTTGATTATTGTTGTGTACATGCATCATTTGCATTAAATGAGATGGGTGTTGAGACAATTATGTACAACTGTAATCCTGAAACAGTATCGACAGATTATGATACATCAGATGTATTATACTTTGAGCCAATTGACTTTGAACATGTAAGGTCTGTAATAGAAACTGAAAATCCAGATGGTATCATTGTACATTTTGGTGGACAAACTCCTCTAAAACTAGCTAATGCTATTCATGATATTGGCGGTAAAATTATTGGAACTACAGCTGAAGTAATTGATCTAGCAGAAGATAGAGAAAAGTTTATGACATTTGTTGAAAAAGCTGAACTTCTTCAGCCAGATAATGGAACAGCAGTTACACTAGATGAAGCATTAGCAATTGCAAATAGAGTAACATATCCAGTACTTGTAAGACCATCATTTGTACTTGGTGGTAGAGGTATGAAGATTGTATATTCTGATGAAGAGTTAACACAATATATGGATGAAGCTGTATCTGTGTCAAATGATGCACCAGTACTTGTAGATAAGTTTTTAGATAGAGCAATTGAGCTTGATGTAGATTGTATTACAGATGGTAAAGATGTATATATCGGTGGTATCATGCAGCATATTGAAGAAGCTGGTATTCATTCAGGTGATTCAGCTTGTAGCTTACCTCCAATTTCATTAAGTGACGATATTCTAGCAGAAGTAGAAACAAAAACAAAAGCTATGGCATTAGAGCTTGGTGTAATTGGTCTTATGAATACTCAATATGCGATTCATCAAGGTAAAATTTATTTAATTGAAGTTAATCCAAGAGCTTCGAGAACAGTTCCATTTGTATCTAAAGCTATTGGAATTCCATTAGCAAAAGTTGCTACTAGAGTTATGTTTGGTGAAAGTCTAAAAGATTCTTTAGCAGTATATGATAATAACATTGTAACCGAAGAAAATGGTGTATTAAAACCAATATTAAAAGATCATGTATCTGTAAAAGAAGCTGTATTCCCATTTAATAAATTAACTGGTGCTGATACAATTTTAGGACCTGAGATGAAATCAACTGGTGAAGTTATGGGTATTTCTTGTAGTTTTGGATCTGCGTTTGCAAAAGCTCAAGATGGGGCAAAAAACTTCCTGCCAAAAGATGGAGGTAAAGTATTTATCTCTCTTGCAAATCTTGATAAAGAATTTGCACCTAAACTAGCACAAGAGTTAAATGCCTTAGGTTTTGATATTGTTGCTACAGGTGGTACACATAAAGTTATACAAGATGCAGGAATCGACTGTGAAAAAGTTTTAAAAGTTAGTGATGGTAGACCACATATTATTGATTCATTAATGAATGAAGAGATAGTTATGGCTATTAATACTGCTGATGAAAATATATCAAGTAAAGATGATGGTATCAAAATCAGAAGAACAGTTCTTAGAATGAATACACCATATGTAACTACAGTAGCAGCAGCTATAGCATCTATTGAGGCTATAAAAGCATCAAAAACAAAAGATATGGATCCTAAGTCTATCCAAGACTTCTTGGGTATCTAGTAGGAATTATCCTATGGATTCTAGTTTAGTATATTTAGTACAAACATCAACTACTGTTGGAATTTTGTCAAATAATAGCTCTAAACTAGCACAAATAAAACAACGTTCAACTTCCCAAAAGATGCTTTGTGAAGTTGATAGTTTCAAAACACTTCTAAAGTATACAAGAGTACCAAAAAAATATAAAAAAATGGTACGAAATTCTAAAAATACAACTTTTATATATTCAAATGGCAAAAGCTTTAGAGTTGTAGATAAAGATTCAAAGCATTATGATTTTATTAAAAAATTTGGGATATTGTATTCTACATCTGCCAATATAACTGGAAATGATTTTGATGAAAATTGGGCTAAAGATATTGTAGATGTAGTTGTTGAGGATAAAAGAGGCTTTAGTCAAAGTCAATCATCTTCAATTATAAAATTAACACAAAGTAATATGAAAAAGATAAGATAGTATGAGAATAGATAAGTTTTTAAATAGTGTAAATCTTACAAAAAGAAGATCAATTGCAGAGGATATGCTTGCTAATAAAGTTATATTCATCAATGGTTTAGCCGTAAAAAAAGCTAAAGAGGTAAAGATTGGAGATATAATTAAAATGCAATATCTTGAATATGATGAAGAGTATGAAGTGCTTGCTATACCAAAAACAAAATCAACACCAAAATCAGCACAAGGGGAGTATGTATGTCGAATCAAATAGATCAAGAAATTAAAAATGATTTCGAAAATATTTTTTCAAATACATGGAGTGAAGAAAAATCAAAACAGTATTTAATAGATATTTACAAAAGTGGAGAAACAGCCCAGCAAATTGCTGCTGCTGCTGATGTAATGAGATCACATAGTGTAAAGCTTCCAATTAATGATGAGTTAAAAGTTCAGCTTGTAGATAACTGTGGTACGGGTGGAGATAAAAGTAATAGTTTTAATGTATCGACAACTGTATCTATTCTTTTAGCTGCTTGTGGATCTAAAGTAGCTAAGCATGGAAATAGAAGTATTACTAGTAAAAGTGGTAGTGCTGATATGCTTGAATCACTTGGTGTAAATCTTAATTTGGATATAGCTAGTCAAGTAAAGATGCTAGAAAAAAGTGGATTTGTATTTATGTTTGCAGTTAATCATCATCCTGCAATGAAGTATATAATGCCAATTAGAAAATCTTTAGATCATAGAACAATATTTAATATACTTGGACCACTTACTAATCCAGCAGGTGTACAAAAACAGCTTATAGGTGTATTTGATAAGTCATTTGTATCAAAAATTGCAAAAGCTTTACAGATAATTGATACTAAAAAAGCTTTAGTTGTTAGTGCTGCTGATGGTATGGATGAGATTAGTATTAGTGATGTAACTTATGCTACAAGCTTAGAAGATGGAGAACTAAAAGATTTTATTATAGATCCAAGAGAGTTTGGATTAAAACTATATGAAAAAAAAGATATTGAAGGTGGGGATGCTAATTTTAATGCTAATATCACAAAAGATATATTATCTAACAAAATAGATGGAGCAAAACTTGATATAGTGCTTATTAATACAGCTGCAGCTTTATGGGTAGATGGTAAAGTTCATAGTATTAAAGATGGTATAAGTATGGCACAAGATGCTATAGTATCTGGAAAAGCAAAAGAAAAGTTAGAAGAGATTATTAAAGTAAGTAATGATATCTAATTTAGATAATATCAGTAGCGTAGTAGATAGTTTAAAATTTAATATATCAAATCAAGATGTAGTTGTTTTACTTCAAGGTGATCTTGCTGCTGGTAAAACAACATTTGTAAAAAACTATGTAAAGTCATTAGGTCTTAGTGATGAAGTTACAAGTCCTACATTTTCACTTCAAAGTATATATGATGATAAAATATATCACTATGATGTATATAATAAAACTATGAAAGAATTTGTTGCATTAGGGCTTTTAGAAGAGTTTGAAAAACCTGGTATCCATTTTGTAGAGTGGGGCGATGATACTTTATTAAATCTTTTGGAAGAATATGGATTTAATACTAAAGTAGTTAAAATAAAAAAGAAAGATAATAAAAGGGAATACATAATAGTATGAGCCATAAACTAGAGATTAAAAATATTACAAAAACTATCAAAAGTACACAAATTCTTTATGGTGTAGGTTTAGAGATACAAAGTGGTGAGATAGTAGGGCTTCTAGGACCCAATGGTGCTGGTAAAACTACTACATTTTATACTATATGTGGACTTATTCCACCATCTAGTGGTGAGGTTTTATTTAATGGTCAGGATATTACGAGTTTGCCATTGCATAAACGAGCACTTATGGGAGTAGGGTACTTACCACAAGAATCATCAATTTTTAAAGATTTAACTGTGGAAGAAAATCTAATGTTAGCAGCAGAAATATCAATAGATGATAAAAAAGAGAGATATAGAAGAGTAGAAGAGTTACTTGAGATATTTAATATTGAGCCAATTAGGCAAAGAAAAGGGGTAAGTTTAAGTGGTGGAGAGAGAAGACGAACCGAAATAGCACGAGCTTTAGTTTCTAAGCCAAAATTTTTATTACTTGATGAACCATTTGCAGGTGTTGATCCCATAGCAGTAAAAGATATTCAAGGTATAATTCATCAGTTAACAACTATTGGAATAGGTGTACTTATTACGGATCACAATGTAAGAGAAACACTAGAGATATGTGATAGAGCATATGTTATTAAAAGTGGTGCAGTATTAGCATCTGGTACTAGTGAGTCTATTAAAAATGATCCAATAGTAAGAGAACACTATCTTGGAGAAGATTTTAGCTTTTAGTGTTATTTTTGAAAACTACTTTAAAAATGAATTCTCATCACAGCTACTTTGCAAAACTGTAGGTAGTGTAAAACTAACTGTGTAAATCTAAAAATTTGATTTATTAGATACAATAAATATCTAGTAAATTTTATTGAAGGATTTACAAATGAATATTTTAAATAAAGAAGAGTTACGAAGAAAAATAAGAGAAGGCGAAGAGGTATGTTTATCAAATAAGAAGCTCTTTACGTTATGTATCATGGAAAGATAGAA
>CAZWLA010000004.1:0-61445 GCA_964633845.1 uncultured Arcobacteraceae bacterium
TTTTAGCAGAATTATTCCGTTTTAGTTAGTCCAACTTTTGGGGAGGCTTACAGTTCACTTTCTTTGTATCCAGCCATATCCATAAATATCTGATTACAATAAGTAATTATACCTTTTGTATCTGTTTTAGAAACGATAAAATCATTTTGATCCATTATTTTTTCATCATTTATTGGTGTAGTATGTGGTTTGTGTATGCTAAATAGCCCTTCTGTAGCAGTATAATAATTTATTGTACTTATCTTAAGTTTAAAAACTTATTATAATAAATATACATTTTGAATTATTATATTAAATTATGATAAAATTTGCAATTAATATAAAATATTTTAATTCAAAAAGGTGAAATAAGATCAATGAATAGTGAATCTATTTTAAAAAATAATATAAGTAGTATTGCAATTGGTGGATTTGATGGTATGCATCGTGCACATCAAGAGTTATTTAATGTACTAGATGATAATGGTGCTATAGTAGCTATAGAAACTGGCTATGCAAACTTATCTCCAAATAAACATAGGGAAGACTATACCTCTTTACCTATATTTTATTATCCTTTGGAAGAGATTAAACATCTGCATGCAGATGAATTTGTAAAATTATTAATGCAACAATATCCTAAATTAGAAAAGATAGTTGTAGGATATGATTTTCATTTTGGAACAAAAGCAAAATATTCTACAGATGATTTGAAAAAGTTGTTTGAAGGTGAGGTTATAGTTGTTGATGAAATAAGTTATAAAGATATTGCAGTTCATTCAAGAATTATAAGAGAATTCTTAAAAAATGGTGATATAAAACTGGCAAATGAACTTCTTAATAAGCCATATAGAATAAAAGGTGAAGTGATATCAGGACAAGGTCTAGGAAAGAAACAATTTGTACCCACGATTAATTTAGATATTCAAGAGTTTTTATTGCCAAAAGAAGCAATATATGTAACTAAAACAAGAGTAGATGATTTGTGGTATGAATCTGTGTCTTTTATAGGACATAGAATTACAACTGATGGTAAATTTGCTGTAGAAACACATATTTTAAATAAAGACATTTCAGTAAAAGATCCTAATGTAGCAATTGAATTTCATGATAGAGTGCGGGATAATAGAAAGTTTTTTGAATATGATGATTTAAAACAGCAGATCCTAAAGGATATAGAGCAAGCAAATAATTACTTCAAGTAATTATTAGATATAATCACCTTTATGAGTGAAAGTAAAGATAAAGTTTTTCAAAATAAAATAGCAAAACAATTTGAATTTGATGAGGCAGTTGCTAGTGTATTTGATGATATGCTTGATAGATCGGTGCCGTATTATAAGCAGAGTTTAGAATTAACTAATAGTTTTGCTCTAAAATATCTAGAAAAAGATGATAAAGTATTTGACCTTGGTTGTTCAACTGCATCTACTTTAATAGCTTTAGCGCAAAAGTCAACAGTACATTTAAATCTTATAGGTATCGATAATTCAGAAGCAATGCTCGCTCGTGCTAAAAGAAAAACAAATGCTTTTAATATAGATATAGATCTAATATGTGAAGATATTTTTAATGTAGATATATCTGGTGCTAAGGTTGTAATAGCAAACTATACTCTTCAGTTTATAAGGCCTTTACAAAGAGAAAAACTAATAGCTAAAATATATGATGGCCTAGAAGATGGTGGAATATTTATATTTAGTGAAAAGATTATCTATGATGATAAAATATTTAATAAGCATTGTATAGATGAATATTATGATCTTAAAAAAACTCAAGGCTATAGTGAATTTGAAATATCTCAAAAAAGAGAAGCTTTAGAAAATGTATTGATACCATATAGTGAAGATGAAAATAAAAAGATGATCAAAGATGCAGGATTTAAGTCTTGTCAAACAATATTTAAGTGGGTTAATTTTAGCACATTTATAGCATTTAAATAGAAGAGGAAAATATGATAGTTGAAGTTGGAGTGAAAGCACCAGAATTTTGTATACCAAATCAAGATGAGGTAGAGATTTGTCTGCGAGACTTAAAAGGTAAATGGATTGTATTGTATTTTTATCCAAGAGATAATACTCCTGGATGTACTACTCAAGCATGCGACTTTACAGCACAGCAAGAACAATATGAAGATTTGGATGCAGTAATACTTGGTGTTAGTCCAGATAGTCCTAAAAAGCATCAAAATTTTATATCTAAAAAAGATCTTGAGATTACATTATTAGCAGATGAAGATAAAAGTGTGTGTGAATCATACGGTGTATGGCAACTTAAAAAATTTATGGGTAGAGAATCTATGGGTGTTGTAAGGTCAACATTTATTATTGATCCTTCTGGAAATATAGCTGCTGCTTGGGAAAAAGTGAGTGTACGAAAAAAGCGAAAGAAAAATGGTGAGACAATAGAGACACTTCATGTAGATGTAGTTAGAGAAAAATTAGAGGAGTTAAAAAACAATGGGTAGAGCATTTGAATATAGAAAAGCAGCAAAGATGAAAAGATGGGGAAATATGTCAAAAGTATTTCCGAAGTTATCAAAGGCTATTACAATAGCAGCAAAATCAGGTGTTCCTGATCCAGATATGAACCCAGCTCTTAGAACAGCAATTATCAATGCTAAAGCTGAAAATATGCCAAAAGATAATATAGATGCAGCAATTAAAAGAGCAACAGCAAAAGATGCAGCAAATTTAAGTGAAGTAAACTATGAAGGTAAATCTGCTGGTGGTGTACTTGTATTTATAGAAACCGCAACAGATAATACTACAAGAACAGTAGCAAATATAAAAGATATATTTAAAAAAGCAAAGGGTTCTGTGGTACCAAATGGATCTTTGGAATTTATGTTTGATAGAAAAGCAGTAATTGAGATTAAAAAGCCTGATATGGATATTGAAGAGTTAGAGCTAGAGATGATTGATTATGGTTGGGAGTCATTTGAAGAAGATGAAGAGATCTTATATGTATATGGAGATTATACAGACTTTGGTAGCTTAAATGAAGGTTTCGAAAAATTAGGCGTTGAAGTAGTAAAAGCAACACTTCAAAGAATATCAAATAATCCAAAAGATGTAGATGATGAGACAATGGAAGACCTTGAAAAGCTAATTGAAAAACTTGAAGACGATGAGGATGTGCAAACAGTTTATACAAACTTAGCATAATTATATAAAGGGGCAATTTATGAAGTTAACATTTATAGGTAATGGAAATATGGCTAAATCTTTAATGAAAGGTTTAGTCTCAACATATGAGATTGAAGTAATTGGTAGAAATGAAAAATCATTAAACGAACTTCAAAAAGAGATGCCAAATATCACTACAAAGATTATAAGTGAAAATGAAGATATCTCTGGAAAAAATATTATACTATGTGTTAAACCATATTCTTTACATGATCTTGCTCCAAAACTAAGTGGAAGTGCTGATGTTATTTATTCTGTACTTGCAGGAACTTCAATAGAGAGTTTAAAATCAAATCTTAATGCTAAAAAATACATAAGAACTATGCCAAATTTGGGTGCAGCATATTTGAAATCTATGACAACTATAACTGGTGATGAGTCTATTAGAGAGCAATCTTTGGAGATATTTAATAAAATAGGATCGACATTGTGGTTAGATAGTGAAAATGAACTGGACATTGCTACAGGATTAGCTGGTAGTGGACCAGCATTTTTAGCTTTAGTTGCAGAATCATTAGCTGATGGTGCTGTAAATGCTGGACTTAAGAGAGTTGATGCACAAACACTTACGCAGGGTCTTTTTGATGGATTTGCACCACTATTAGCCGATCAAAAACCAGCCGATATAAAAGATTGTGTTATGTCTCCAGGTGGTACAACAGCAGCAGGATATGCAGCACTTGAAGATGGTAATGTAAGAAATTCTATGATAAATGCTATTAAAGCAGCATACGATAAAGCACTAGAATTAAAAAATAAAAATTAAGGAAATTAAAATGGAAGAACTAAAAAATATAACAATTAAAAAAGAAGCAAATATCTATTATGATGGAAAAGTTACAAGTAGAAGTATAGTGCTTGAAGATGGTAGTGTTCAATCACTTGGTATTATGCTTCCAGGTGAATATACATTTGGTACAGATGCAGCTGAAATTATGGAGATGATGAGTGGAGAGCTTGAGATTAGACTTCCAGGTGAGACAGAATTTAAGACATTATCTACTCCAGAGACTTTTAATGTTCCTGCAAATTCATCATTTGATCTTAAAATTCATACAGTTACTGATTATTGCTGTAGTTATATTCAAGACTAAAAAATACAATACTAGGAGAGGTGATGGAGCAATTTTTAAAAGATGCAAAAGAGGCTAGTGGAATTGTATCTACTTTAAGTGGATCAGTAAAAAATAAAGTTTTACATGATATGGCTGATGCTTTAGTAAATAATATTTCTAGAATTGAAGAAGAAAATAAAAAAGATATTGAAGCTGGAAAGATAAATCATCTAAGTTCGGCTTTGATGGATAGATTACTTCTAAATGAAGCTAGAATTAATGATATGGCAACAGCTATTAAAGATATTGCTGCATTAAAAGAGCCTGTAGGTAAAATCCATGAAGGTTGGACAACTGAAAGTGGTCTTAATATTCAAAAAGTCTCAGTTCCTATTGGTGTAATAGGGATTATCTATGAATCAAGACCAAATGTAACATCCGATACAGCAGCACTATGTCTAAAAAGTGGAAATGTATGTATATTAAAAGGTGGTAAAGAAGCACTATATAGCAATACAATCATTGCGAAAGTTTTACAAGAGGCTATAATTAAAAATAATCTTCCAAAAGCTTTAGTATCTTTACTTCCTGATTCAAGTAGAGAAGGTGTAGCAAATTTAATTAAGCAAGACGAATATGTAGATCTTATAATTCCAAGAGGTGGATCAGCACTTATTAAGTATATAAGTGAAAACTCATCAGTACCTGTAGTAAAACATGATAAAGGTTTATGTCATACATATATACATAAAGATGCAAATATACAAAAAGCACTTGATGTATCGATCAATGCAAAATGTAGAAGAGCAGGAATCTGTGGAGCTATGGAAACAATGCTTGTAGATGAAGAGATTGCAAAAGATATTTTACCACTACTAAAAGAGCAGTTTGATAAATATGATACTGAACTTAGAGGTTGTAATCAAACACAAAACATTATAGATGTAAATGAAGCAAATGATGAAGATTGGAATACAGAATATTTAGAAAATATTTTATCTATTAAAATTGTATCAAATGTTACTGAAGCAATTGAACATATTAGACAATATGGATCTGATCATTCAGATGCAATAATTACAGAAAACTATACAGATGCAGAGCAGTTTTTAAATAGTGTAGATTCTGCTTGTGTGTATTTAAATGCTTCAACACAATTTACAGATGGTGGACAGTTTGGATTTGGTGCTGAGGTTGGAATATCAACTAATAAACTTCACGCAAGAGGGCCTATGGGAATTAATGAGCTTACAACTTATAAGTTTAAGATATTAGGTAGTGGTAATACAAGACCTTAAACAAAAGCCTCTATTTAGAATTTATTTTAAAACTTCTTGAGAGTTTAAAGAATTTATTTAAACTCTTCTCCTCTTTATATCCAATATCATATGATATCTTTTCAAGATAATGTGATATTTGCTTTACGGATAATCCTGTCCTTTTAGCATATTTCTTAATCACGTATTGAGGAATTTTTACTTTTGCGTTTACAAAATTATTTGCAAGTTCTTCAATAACTTTTCCATTTTTTGTATAGCATAATCTAGCAAATACAAATGGTAATTTATGTTCTTGATGCCACTTTTGAGCTAAGTCTACAAACTTTTCATTATTGTCTTGGTAATAGTATTGTAGTGCTTTGTCTCCAATGATAATTTTTCCTTTTTCATCTAGAACTTGTGCTAAGATATTTGATGTATCTGACTGAGTATCTTTTGAAAAATTGCCAGGTATTGAAAGTACAGATAGTACCTCTTTTTTTGCTACTATGCCTATATTTGTACACTTACATTTTTGTGATTTGATACTTGAGATAAATGCACCATCGACTCGTCTTTTATGAAAATCTTTATTAATTTTTGATGGATATGATTTTTTATAGTTGATGATAGCTTTTGTTTGTGAAGAGTTGATGTTTTTTTTAATATACACATAAAATGGTATAAGATTTATAAAATCAATTTTTGCAAATATCAAACAGATGCCCTTTAATGAATTTCATGTATAATATCTTAATATTTATTACAAAAGGTTAACGATGTCTGAGTTTTTTAATAGTATCAGTAGTTTTTTAGAGATGATACTATTTTTTGATATTTTATTTGGGGCAGTTGATGGTGCATCTATTCCATTTTTGGTTGCTTGGCTTATAGCTGGTGGAGTTTATTTAACTATAAAAATGGAGTTTGTAGGGTTTAAATACTTTGGACATGCTTTTGATATTGTTAGAGGAAAATATGCTACAAAAGACGATAAAGGTTTGATTCCACCATTTGGATCATTGACCACTGCACTTAGTGCTACTGTTGGTCTTGGTAATATAGCTGGTGTTGCACTTGCTGTATCCTTAGGTGGGCCAGGTGCAACATTTTGGATGATTTTTGCTGGCTTTTTAGGTATGAGTTTAAAATTTACAGAGGTTACATTATCTCTACAGCATAGAGAATTTTTAAAAGATGGTACAGTTATGGGTGGAGCTATGGAGTACCTATCAAAAGGTTTTGCAGCTAAAGGGTATGCAACTTTAGGAAAAGTATTAGCTATTGTATTTGCATTTTTTATGATAGGTGGAGCAATTGGTGGAGGTAATGTTTTCCAAATTTCTCAAGCTGCAGGTGCTATTGGTGAGCAGGTACCATTTTTTAAAGATAATGCAGTAGTATTTGGCATCATAGTTGCAACAATGGTTGGGCTTGTGATTATTGGTGGGATAAAAAGGATAGCAAGTATTACAGAAAGACTTGTACCTATGATGGCTATTATATATGTTAGCGCATCTATGTGGATACTAGCGGTACATTATGATCAAATTGGTAATGCATTTGGATTAATATTTAGTGAGGCATTTACAAATAATGCACTATATGGTGGTATAGCTGGAATAATTATACAAGGATTTCAAAGAGCAGTATTCTCAAGTGAAGCAGGTCTTGGATCATCACCAGTTGCACATGCTCCAGCAAAGACAAAATACCCAGTAAGACAAGGATTTGTAGCACTTTATGAACCATTTATAGATACCATAGTGATATGTACAATGACTGCACTTGTGATTATAATTACAGGAGTTTATGATCCATCTGGAGCTAATTCATCTTTAATTGAAGCTAGACAAGGTGCTGCACTTACATCTGTAGCATATGGTACAGTAATATCTTGGTTCCCTGCAGTACTTTCTATATCTATAGTATTATTTGCATTTTCAACTATGATCTCTTGGTCATATTATGGAGAAAGAGCTTGGGTATACTTATTTGGTTCAAAATATTCTATAGTATATAAAATTATGTTTGTAATTTTAACAATAGTAGGAACTATAGTAAGTGCAGATATATTAGTTAATCTTAGTTTTATGCTTCTTCTTGCGATGGCATTGCCAAATATTCTTGGATTATTTGTACTAAGTAGTGATGTAAAAAGAGAGTTAATAGAATATGAAAGTAAGCTAAAAAGTGGTAAACTTGATGCAGAAAGAATTAGATAATATTAGGAAAAAATAAAAGATGATTACAATAGAATTTTTAGGGCCAATTGGTAAAGATGATATGAGTGTAGATATTACAAATCTATCACAATTAACAGATATATTAAAAGATGAAGCAGATGTATCAACATGGCTAGAAAAAAGTGCCGTTGCAGTAAATGATACATTGGTGACATCAAAAGATGTAAAGCTTAATGATGGAGATAAAGTATCACTTTTACCTCCTGTGTGTGGTGGTTGATTAATGGATGCTGTAAATATTAAAGTAGAATTATTTGATGGTGATCTTCCTGTAGAGCAGATTACAAATGCTTGGTATGATCAGTTTAGATTATCAAATTATGGTGCAATTATCACATTTGTAGGAGTTGTGCGAGATGAAGATGGAATAGATGGACTTAGTTTTGATATATATGAACCAATTCTAAATTCTTGGTTTGATGCTTGGCAAAAAAAGGCAAATGAAAAAAATGCAATAGTTTTAATGGCTCACTCAAAAGGTGATGTATTAAACCATACAAGTTCTTATATTGCTGCAGTTTGCTCACCAAAAAGAAGAGTAGCATTAGAGATGATAGATGAGTTTGTAGAAGACTTTAAAGCACAAGCTCCTATTTGGAAATATGATATTATTGATGGTAAAAGAGAATATGCTGAAGATAGAAGTACAGCTATTATAGGTGCAGGGCTCTTAAGCTAAATGCGAATAGATATACATAATCATACAACTTTATGTAATCATGCAGTAGGAACTACCCAAGAATATATTAAAAAGGCGATTGAGTTAGGTATAGATATATATGGTTTTAGTGATCATGCACCAGCAAAGAATAATTTTGATCCAAAGTATAGGATGGCACAATCATCTCAAATATCATATGAAAAAGAGATATTAAATCTAAAGGAAAAGTATAAAGATGATATAAAAATACTTTTAGGTTATGAGGTTGACTTTATTCAAGGTGATTATATTCTTGATGAAGTTTTAGATGCTAAAGTTGATTATCTTATAGGATCAATACACTTTATACCAGAATCAGATGCTAAATATTCACTATTTAATTCAAATTTTTGGGGATTTGATAATCCTGAATTTATAGATCAATACCAATCTAAAGATATAGATAAAATTTATCAAGACTATTTTGATGCAGTATCAAAGATGGCGAAATCTGCTAAATTTGATATAGCAGGTCATTTAGATCTTATTAAAGTATTTGGATTTAGATCATCAAAAGATGTTAGATCTATAGCTCTTGAAGCATTGAAAAATATTAAAAAATCAAATATGGTACTTGAACTTAATCCTGCAGGCCTTAGAAAACCTGTACAAGAACAGTATCCTTCACGATCATTGCTTGAAGTAGCATATGAATTAGATATACCAATTACATTTGGTAGTGATGCGCATAAGCTTGATGATATTGGTTTTAAATATGAAGAGATAACTACGATTGCGAAGCAAGTTGGCTATTCAAAATGTATCACATTTGAGAATCGTGATAAGCAAGCTGTAACATTTTAATAAATTTTAAAAACTGTATAAAAACTATACACCTATTTAATAATTGTTTTTATAATTTTAGATACAATAATTACATCTAAATTTTAATAGGAGTTTTACAATGGGTAAGTTTGTAAATAGTACAGAAGAGTTTTTTTCTTTCTGTGAGAGTAATGAAGTAGAGTTTGTAGATTTTAGATTTACAGATATTAAAGGTGCTTGGCATCATATTTCTTATAGAATGAGTGCGGTATCGGAAAAGTTATTTGATAATGGTATGCCGTTTGATGGATCAAGTATTGATGCATGGCAACCAATTAATCAATCAGATATGATTCTTAAGCCAGATGTTAATTCTGCATTTTTAGACCCATTTACAGCAGATGCTACAATTATTGTGATTTGTTCAGTATATGATATTTATAAAAATGAGATGTATGCAAAATGTCCAAGATCTATTGCTGCTAAATCATTAGAGTATCTAGCAGAAGCAAATGTAGGTGATGTAGCTTACTTTGGACCTGAAAATGAATTCTTTATTTTTGAAGATGTAAAAGTAAAAGATACACCAAATGAAGCACATTATTATGTAGATACAGAAGATGGTGAGTGGAATACAAATAGAGATGTTGAGATGGGGAATATGCAACATATTGCTGGTACAAAAGGTGGATACTTCCCTGTTGCTCCTGTAGATAAAGGTGTAGATTTAAGAGCTGAGATTATGTTAGTACTTGAAGAGGTTGGTTTAGAAGTTATTTTAGGTCACCACGAAGTTGCACAAGGTCAGCATGAGATCGGAATCGTTTACGATACTTTAGTTGAAGCAGCAGATAATGTTCAAAAATTAAAATATGTAATTAAGATGGTTGCACACTTAAATGGTAAAACTGCTACATTTATGCCAAAGCCAATTTTTGGAGATAATGGTAACGGTATGCATGTACACCAATCAATCTGGAAAGATGGAGAAAATACTTTCTATAAAGAGGGTGAGTATGGTAACTTAAGTGATGCTGCTAGACATTATGCTGGTGGTGTATTTAAGCATGCAAGAGCAGTTGCAGCATTTACAAATGCTTCAACAAACTCATTTAAAAGATTAATTCCTGGATATGAAGCACCAAATATTTTAACTTATTCAGCACAAAATAGATCGGCAGCTTGTAGAGTTCCTTGGGGAGCTGGAGCACCTGCAACTAGATTAGAGATGAGATTCCCAGATTCTACTGCTAATCCATATTTAGCATTTGCTGCACTTATGATGGCTGGAATTGATGGTATTAAAAATAAAATTGAACCAATTGGTCCAATGGATGAAGATTTATTTGAATTAACTCTTGATGAAATTAGAGAAAAAGGTATTCCTCAAATGCCTCATACATTTAGAGGTTGTCTTGAGTCTTTAATTAGAGATAACGATTTCTTAAAACCAGTATTTACTCAAGATATGATTAATACTTACCAACATTATCAATTTGAAAGACAAGTTTGGCCAGATGAAGCTAGACCAACTGCATATGAGTTTAAATCAACTTACTCTTGTTAGTTAAGTAATTTAAAGACTCTAATAAAGGAGAGGTGTTTTCACCTCTCCTTTTTTTTCTTCTATTTGAGCGGAGTCTACTTGTGGTATATTTGAAATATCTGTAAAGTATTCAATTTTTCCATTTACATTACTAGTAAATACTGATTCTGGTTGAGTGAATTCCCTTGGGATTTCAGGATGCAATATGAGCCATTTTTTATAAAAATATGAAAATACAGGTGCTGCAGATCTACCACCAGTCTCACTTCTTCTCATAGGTTTATTGTCATCATTCCCATACCACACAATTGTTTGTAGTGATGGTGAATAACCACAAAACCAGGCATCAACATTGTTATTTGTTGTTCCTGTTTTACCTACAGTTTCAAGACCTTTTACTTTTGCATTTCTACCCGTACCTTTTTGTACAACATCTCTTAGAATTGAAGTCATTAAAAATGCTTGACCTGGTGATGTGATATATTTTGTATCTTTTTCAAATTCAATAGTTTGACCAACTTGATCTGTTAGACTTGATATAAGGTATGGCTTATTTTGTATACCTTGATTGGAAAATATTGTATATTGTTCACTTAAGTCAAGTGGTGAAATACCAAAACTACCAAGGGTAATAGATAGATCAAAAGGTATATCTCTAAAGCCAAAGTATTTTAATCGTTTATAAAGTATGTCAATTCCTATTTCAGTTACTAGGTTAATTGTTGCAAGGTTTCTAGAGTGAATTAATGCTTGATTAAATTTAATAAGCCCTTTGAAGTCTTTTTCATAGTTTCTTGGCTTCCAAGATGTTTCTTTATTTTGTTTTGATTTGTAGCTATATGTCCTACTAATATCAATTAAGTTTGACACAGTTGAGTATCCAAGGTCAAGGGCAACTTGATATAAAAATGGCTTAATAGAAGATCCTGGTTGTCTTATGCTTTGTCTAGCTCTATTAAATGATGATTTTTTATAATCAACTCCACCAACTTGGGCTAAAATTCTTCCACTTCTGTTTTCTAATATTACAATAGCACCATTTAGTGTAGCCGTATTACTTTTAGTGGTTCCATGATTTGTATCTCTTTTTATAATATTTTTATATCCATACCTTAAAGCATCTCTTGCAATTTTTTGGGCATCAAGATCAATTGTTAAGACCACTTTATAGCCACCAGTTTTAATATCTTTAATATCTTTTTTTAGTTTATTTAATGCACTATCTATTACATATGGTGCTTTATTTAAAGTTAGAGTTTCTTTATATACTTTTGGTATCTCTTTTAATGCTATATTAAATTCTTGCTCATTTATCCACCCAAGTTTTTTCATTCTATGTATCACTTGGTTACCACGGCCAATTGCAAATTTTAGATTACGTGTTGGATCATAAAAGCTCGGAGCTCTAGGAAGTCCTACTAATATTGCTATCTCTTTTAAAGTTAGTTGACTAAGATTTTTATGAAAATATCCCTTGGCAGCTGTTTTAATACCATAATAACCATGTCCAAAATATACTTGATTAAAATATCTTTCAAGGATTTGCTCTTTTGTTAGTAGTGTTTCAAGCCTAAGAGATAGCATAACCTCTTTGATTTTTCTTATTATTTTTTTTTCTCTAGTTAGGGCCATAGTTTTAACTAATTGCTGAGTTAATGTACTTGCTCCCTCAGCTAAACTCATAGATTTAATATCTTTTATTATAGCTCTTAGAATTGCTTCTGTATTGATTCCACTATGTTCAAAAAACTGTGTATCTTCAATTGCTACAAGTGCTTCAATTGATCTAGCTGGTAGTTCATTAAATTTTGTATATAATCTATGCTCTCCATCAAATATATTTGCTATTAATTTATTATTTTTATCATAAAATTGTGTAGTAAGCTTTGGTTTATAATCTATAATCTTATTGATGTCAAATCTAATTTGAGAATATAAAAATACTAACCATATAAATATAGATATACTTATTAATATAACAGTACCTAAAATATATTTTAAATACTGTTTAATTAAGTTTGTCATACTCTATATTCTCTATTTGAAAAATTTGAATTTATTAGACTTGTAGTATATATATTTTTTGAGTTTTCTAAGATATCTTTTGTAATACCAGATTCTACAATTGATCCATCTTTTAGTATTATAATATCATCACATATATTTTCTATTGCAGTTATGTCATGAGTAACAAATAAGATTAAAAAGTTAAATTTTTTTTGCAAAGATTTTATAAGAGTTATAATACGTGTTTGTGTACTTTTATCTAAAGCTGTAGTTGGTTCATCAAGTAGCAGTAGTTTTGGTCTTTTGGCTAGTGTAATTGCTATTACTACTCTTTGTAGTTGTCCTCCACTAAGTTGGGCTGGAAATTTATCTAAGGTATTAATATCTAAATCCACCATATCTAATATCTCTAATTTTGTTTTATTGTCACAAAAAAATTGATCCTTTATTTTTGTAAGAGGACTAAGTGATGTAAATGGATTTTGAGGAATAAATCCAATATCTTTATGTTCTAATTGAAATGTAGAACTATATATAAAGTCAGATTTTAAATTAGATGGTAGTAGTTTTAAAATTGCTTTGAGTGTTAATGATTTCCCGCTTCCACTTTGTCCTACTAAAGCCGTAGATGAGTTAATAGAAAAGCTAATATCTATAAGAGTATTATTCTGATTTTTTATTATTAGTTTTTCTATATTTAGCATCTATAATGTTCTTTATTAATTAAAAAAGAGCTTCATCCATCTCTTGTGGAATTTCTAAATTCATTAGTTTTAATACAGTAGGTGCAATATTATTTAGTCCACCATCTTTTATATTCTCAACACCATTTGCTATTACAAAGCAAAATACATCTCCAACAGTATGGTTGGTAAGTGTATTTCCATTTTCATCTTTCATCTTTTCACAGTTTCCGTGGTCACTTGTAAGAACTACATTATATCCTTGTATTTTTGCTTTATCTAGTAAAAGTCCTAATTGAGTATCAACACACTCAACTGCTTTTATAGCAGCTTCAATATTACCAGTGTGACCAACCATGTCACCATTTGCAAAGTTTACTATGATTAAATCTTCATTGTTATCCATAGCATTTAATACTTCAACACCAACTGCTGGTGCTGACATCTCTGGTTGTAAATCATAAGTTGCTACATCAGGTGATGCAATTAAAATTCTCTTTTCGCCTTTTAATTCATCTTCAATTCCACCATTAAAGA
Organism: uncultured Arcobacteraceae bacterium; assembly: GCA_964633845.1. Classification (GTDB taxonomy): domain Bacteria; phylum Campylobacterota; class Campylobacteria; order Campylobacterales; family Arcobacteraceae; genus JADHTT01. The sequence goes on from CAZWLA010000004.1 coordinate 13,966, forward strand.
AGAAAGTAACATGAGCATACTTTTCTGTTTCTGCTGTGTGTAGTTGAGAAAGACCAGCATTAGCTACTACATCTCCTAAAGTATTTTTTGGAGCATCTTTTTTAAATATTACATCAAGAGGAAAGTTTTGGTCATATTGAGTCATTGTTGCAATATTAAGATTTTTATGATCCTTATTAAATTCATTAAAATCTTTATCAGCAATTGCGCGACTTATCTCTCTTACTCTATCACTTCTAAAGTTACAAAATATTACACCATCATTATCATTCATTCCAGTATAATTATTAAAGGCTATAGGTTTAATAAACTCATCAGTTATATCTTCATCATACGATTTTGTTATATATTCTAGTGCAGTTGACTGTGTAGATACTGATGCATCTACAATAGCTCTATATCCAGCTTCCACTCTTTCCCATCTTGTATCCCTGTCCATAGTATAAAATCTACCACCAATTGTAGCAATTTTAATTTTATCATCACAAATATTCTCAATTTGTTTAATATATACAGAAGCTGAAGTTGGTGATACATCTCTACCATCAGTAATTAAGTGTAGATTTACATATTTATCGTTGGCCTTTGCTATTTTTGCAATACCTATAATATGATCAATATGAGAGTGAACACCACCATCACTTAGCAAGCCAATTAGATGAATAGTACTTGAACTACTAAGTACATCATTCATAGCGGTATTTTGTTCTATGGAATTATCTTCAATAGCCATAGTGATCTTTACTAAATCCTGATATAAAATTCTACCACTTCCAATAGTCATATGACCAACTTCACTATTACCCATTTGTCCTTGTGGAAGTCCAACACTTAAACCGTGTGTATGAATTAAAGAGTTTGGTACATTTTCAAATAGATAATCATAAGTAGGTTTATTGGCTTGGCAAAAAGCATTAAATTCGCATGAACTATTATGTCCAATACCATCAGTAATAATTAATAGTGTTTTGTTATTTTTATTCAATTTATACCTTAATAATTTTTTAGTTACAATGCATTTATTATACTAAAATAAGGTTTAACATTGTTTTATTGGTTTTATAGGCATTTAGATATTAATATTTTTCAATATATTTCAATTCGTGCGGGTATTGCATTTTTTATAGCATTTGTTTTAACATTAGTGTTAATGCCAAAATTTATTAGATGGGCACAATCTAGAAAACATAGTCAACCTATATATGATTTAGCCCCGCAATCACATCAATCAAAGCTTGGTACACCTACAATGGGTGGGATTGTATTTGTATTTTCTACCCTTATAGCTGTGATATTAACAGCAAAACTAAATAATTATTATGTAATAGGTGCATTAGCTGCTATAGGATTATTTTCAGCAATTGGTATTAAAGATGATTTGTCAAAAATTAGTTCAAATAAAAATGATGAAGGCTTAAGTGCTAGGATGAAATTAGTATTTCAATTTATAGCAGCAGCTGTTGTTATATGTTTTTTATATTGTGCTGATCATACTACTACATTATTTGTTCCATTTAATAAATTAGCAGTTATAGATATGAAATATTTTGCAATTATATTTTGGCTTTTAGTAATGGTAGCTACATCAAATGCAGTTAATTTAACTGATGGTCTTGATGGGCTAGCTACAGTTCCGTCTATTATGGGCTTATTGTCTTTATCTATAATTGTATATATCACTGGTCATGCAATAATAAGTTCATATTTATTAATGCCAAATATAAAATTAGTAGGAGAACTAGCAATAGTAGGTGCTGCACTTATAGGAGCACTTATAGCATTTCTTTGGTATAACTCTCATCCAGCAGAAGTTTTTATGGGTGATAGTGGAAGTTTAGCTATTGGTGGATTTATGGGATACTTAGCAATAGTTGGCAAGAGTGAAATATTACTTTTAGCTATTGGTTTTATATTTGTACTTGAAACTGTATCCGTAATACTACAAGTAGGTTCTTATAAATTGAGAAAAAAAAGAGTCTTTTTAATGGCACCAATCCATCATCATTTTGAGGAAAAAGGATGGCATGAAAATAAAGTCATTGTAAGATTTTGGATAATTGCATTTATGACAAATTTAATTGCATTATTAAGTTTAAAGATCAGATAATGAGAATACTAGGAAAAGGTAAAACTGCCCAAGCAATAGCTCAAAAATTTCCAGATGCTGTTATGTTTGATGATAGTGATATTGAAAAATTTGATAAAAATTCAGATGAATTAACTGTTGTAAGTCCTGGTATTCCTCCATACAATGAACTTGTACAATCAACAAAAAATTTAATAAGTGAATATGATCTGCTTAGTTCTACAATGCCATATTCTATTTGGATAAGTGGTACAAATGGAAAAACAACTACAACATCAATGATGCAACACCTTTTAGAAAAGTATGATGCAGTGTGTGGAGGAAATATAGGAACACCGCTAGCAAATATGGATCATGAAAAACCAATATGGATATTAGAGACATCTTCTTTTACACTTAACTATACAAATATGGCTAAACCAAATATCTATGTTCTTCTTCCTGTTAGTGAAGATCATATTACATGGCATGGTAGTTTTGAGGAGTATGAAAAATCTAAATTAAAACCTTTAGACTCTCTTCAAGAGGGGGAGATAGCTATTGTCCCTACAAAGTATAAAGATTATCCTACAAATGGATATAAGATATGTTATGAAAATAGTAGTGATCTTGAAAAGGCTTTTGATATTAATAAGAACATGATTAATTTTAAAGAGCCATTTTTAATTGATGCAATCTTAGCTTTAGCAATTACTAGAATACTATATGATGAAGTTGATTATAAAAAAATAAATTCTTTTATTCAAGATCATCATAAACTAGAGGAGATAAAAGATTTTCAAGATAGAATATGGATTAATGATAGTAAAGCAACAAATATAGATGCAACAATTCAAGCATTAAAAATTTATAAATCACAAAAAATATATCTAATACTTGGTGGAGATGATAAAGGTGTTGATCTAAAGCCACTATTTCATCAGATGCAAGATTATGATATAGAAATTTATGCAATAGCTAGTAATACAGATAAAATATCTAAATTATCAGCTGAATATTCTGTTGTTTGTCATAAATGCTACGAGCTTAAATTTGCTGTAGAGACTATTTCATCATCATTACTTAACAATAATTCTACTGTGGCACTTTTATCACCAGCCGCCGCTTCACTAGACCAATTTAAATCATATAGCCACAGAGGTGAACAATTTAAAGAACTTGTATTGAATTTAAGGTAGATTTAATATACTTTTATCTATAATTCCACTCACAAATTTGGCGCGATAGCTCAGTTGGTAGAGCAATGGATTGAAAATCCATGTGTCGACAGTTCGATTCTGTCTCGAGCCACCATTTGTATTTTGCTGTTGTAGCTCAGTTGGTAGAGCACCTCACTTGTAATGAGGCGGTCGGTGGTTCAAATCCTCTCAACAGCTCCATATTAGTTTATAGTCCTGTTTATATACAGTGCGTTAGACCAGATATTTTATTATTGTTACGGTGGGATTGGAGAGTGGTCAAATCCTGCGGATTGTAAATCCGCCGCCTACGGCTTCGAAGGTTCAAATCCTTCTCCCACCACCATTATTTATGACGCGGGAGTAGCTCAGTTGGCTAGAGCCTCTGCCTTCCAAGCAGATTGTCGCCGGTTCGAGTCCGGTCTCCCGCTCCATAATGTTGATTAACATTAATTTACTGGGAGCGTTGGCATAGCAAGTACCTTATTTAACTATAATTTACTTATATTGTATTCAAAAGCTTTCATTTAATTTAATTTTAATCAACATTTCGTTATTATTCGCACGGGTTTACGTAGTAGTGCCCATATAGCTCAGGGGTAGAGCACTTGCTTGGTAAGTAAGAGGTCGGAAGTTCAAGTCTTCTTATGGGCTCCATCCCTGAGCTATATCTAAGTATATAGTTATTCAATCCCCTTTGAATAGAGAAGCCTATTGAGGCTCATCTACTCAGAGGGAATTATTAAACCAAAAATTAAAAAAAGGAATTTTCAAAATGGCAAAAGAAAAATTTGAACGAACGAAACCGCATGTTAACATCGGTACAATTGGTCACGTTGACCACGGTAAAACTACATTAACTGCTGCAATTACTGCAGTATTAGCAGTTAAAGGTGAAACTGAATTAATGGATTATGATGCAATTGATAATGCACCAGAAGAAAGAGAAAGAGGAATTACTATTGCTACTTCTCACGTAGAGTATGAAACAGAAACTAGACACTATGCTCACGTTGACTGTCCAGGTCACGCCGATTACGTTAAAAACATGATTACAGGTGCTGCTCAAATGGATGGAGCTATCTTAGTTATCGCTGCAACTGATGGACCAATGGCTCAAACTAGAGAGCATATCCTATTATCTAAGCAAGTAGGTGTACCATACATCGTAATTTTCTTAAATAAAGAAGATCAACTTGATGACGAAGATAAAGAAGAGATGTTAGAATTAGTTGAAATGGAAGTTAGAGAACTTCTTTCTGAGTACGATTTCCCAGGTGATGACACTCCAGTATGTGCTGGTTCTGCATTCCAAGCTTTAGAAGAAGCTAAAACTGGTACTTTAGGTGAGTGGTCTGAGAAGATTGTTGCACTTATGGATGCTGTTGATGAGTATATTCCAACTCCAGAAAGAGAAACTGATAAAGATTTCTTAATGCCTGTTGAAGATGTATTCTCTATCTCTGGAAGAGGTACAGTTGTAACTGGTGCTATCTCTCAAGGTACTGTTAACTTAGGTGATAAAATTGAGATCGTTGGTATCAAGGAAACTGTTGAAACTACAGTAACTGGTATTGAAATGTTCAGAAAAGAGATGGAATTTGCAGAAGCTGGTGATAATGCTGGTATCCTTTTAAGAGGTATTGCAAAAGAAGACGTTGAAAGAGGACAAGTTCTTGTTAAGCCAGGATCAATTACTCCACACACTAAATTTAGATGTGAAGTATATATCCTTTCTAAAGAGGAAGGTGGAAGACATACTCCATTCTTCAATAACTATAGACCACAATTCTATGTAAGAACTACAGATGTTACTGGTGCTATCACTTTACCAGAAGGTACTGAGATGGTTATGCCTGGTGATAATGTTGAGTTAACTGTTGAGCTTGGTGCTGCAGTTGCACTTGAAAAAGGTACTCAGTTCGCTATCAGAGAAGGTGGTAGAACTGTTGGTGCTGGTGTTGTTGCTGAAATTATTGCATAATTTAAAGTAGTACATTATGGGTGATAGAATTAAAATTGGATTAAAATGTGATGAGTGTGGTGATATTAACTATACTACAATGAAAAATCCAAAAACTCATACTGAAAAGTTTGAGACAAAGAAATATTCTCCAAGATTAAAAAAGCATACACTTCACAAAGAAGTAAAGCTTAAGTCTTAAGAGAAATGTGAGAGTACTTTTAAAAGTACTCTCGTTTTAGGCCAATAGCTCCAATGGTAGAGCACCGGATTCCAAATCCGGGTGTTGGGGGTTCGAGTCCCTCTTGGCCTGCCACTAATATTAATTAATAAGTATATATGTATATAGATTTACTAATTAATATTTAAAAATAAAACAAGGTATAGCTAAATGAAACTAGGTTTATATTATAGACAAGCAAAAGACGAATTAAAAAAAGTAATTTTCCCTATTAAAGAACAGGTGAGAAGTGCTTATATTTCTGTATTTGTAGTGGTGACTGTTATATCTTTATTTTTAGCCTTAATTGACTTAATTATGTCATACAGCTTATCAGCTGTAATGAACTAGGAGTATCTATGGCACAACAATGGTATGCAATACAAACACACTCAGGTAGTGAAATATCTGTAAAAAATGCACTTCTTAGATTGAGAGAAGAGATGCAAAATGATAGAATTTCTGAAGTACTGGTACCAACAGAAGACCTAATTGAAATTAAAAAAGGTGAAAAAGTAATTACTGAAAGACCTTTATATCCAGCATATGCATTTGCTAAAATTGATTTAGATACTGCATTATGGCATCAGATTCAATCTATGCCTAGAGTTGGTAGATTTATTGGTGAGTCAAAAAGACCTACACCATTAAGTGAAAAAGATATCAATTCAATCTTAGAAAAAGTACAAAATAAAGCAGCAGCAAGACCAAAAATCTCATTTGATAAAGGTGAAACTGTAAGAATTAAAGAGGGATCATTCGCTAACTTTAATGGTATAGTAGAAAACTTTGATCTTCAGTCAGGAATGCTGACATTAAATGTATCTATCTTTGGTAGAAATACACCAGTAGAGATATCTTATACACAAGTAGAACTTGTAGTATAAATTATAAATCATTAGGCATTAGGCAATTTTACTTGCTTCCTTGAGTAGTATTGCCTAATGCCTAAATCATTAAAATTAACTAAAAGGAAATAGCATGGCTAAAGAAGTAACAGGAATACTTAAACTACAAATACCTGCAGGTGCTGCAAATCCATCACCACCAGTTGGACCAGCTCTTGGACAAAGAGGTATCAACATTATGGAATTTTGTAAAGCATTTAACGAAAAAACAAGAGAGATGTCAGGATATAAAATTCCAGTAGAGATTACTGTATATAAAGATAAAAGTTTTACATTTGTAACAAAGCAACCACCAATGTCTGAATTAATTATGAAGACTGCTGGTCTTAAAAAAGGTAGTGACAACCCACTTAAAAATAAAGTTGGTTCATTAACTTCTGATCAAATTATGGAAATTGTAAACAAAAAAATAGCAGACTTAAATACTGATGATGTAGAACAAGCAGCAAAAATTGTAGCTGGTTCTTGTAGAAGTATGGGAATTGAAGTTAAGTAATTACTTAATTTAATGTAGCCAAATACCACGAGGCTTAAAAAGTGGTAGCAAACAAAATAAAAATTGCGGAGAAAATTATGAGCAAAAGATTTAAAGCTTTATTAGAAAAAGTAGATGTTGAAAAACAATATTCAGTAAAAGATGCTGTAGAAACTGTAAAAGGTTTAGCATCAGCAAAATTCGATGAGACTGTTGATGTTTCATTAAACTTAAATGTAGATCCAAGACATGCTGATCAAATGATTAGAGGTTCAGTTGTACTTCCAAACGGTACTGGTAAAACTGTAAGAGTTGCAGTTATGGCTAAAGGTACAAAGATGGATGAAGCTACTGCAGCTGGTGCAGATATTGTTGGTAATGATGATTTAGCAGCAGATATTCAAGCTGGTAATATTAACTTTGATGTATTAATAGCAACACCAGATTGTATGGGTATCGTTGGTAAAGTTGGTAGAATTCTTGGACCAAAAGGTTTAATGCCAAACCCAAAAGTTGGAACAGTAACAATGGATGTAACAAAAGCTGTTAGCGAGTCTAAAGGTGGAAAAGTTGCATTTAGAGTTGATAAAAAAGGTAATATTCATGCTGGTATTGGTAAAGCATCTTTCTCTGCACAAGCAATTGAAGAGAACTTAAATACTTTATTAACTACAGTTAATAAGTTAAAACCATCTACTGCAAAAGGTAGATATATGACAACAGTTACATTATCATTAACTATGTCTCCAGCTGTAAATGTAGATACATCTGAAGCAATGGATATTAAATAATTAGCTTTTAAATAAGCTTTATCTTAAAACTGATGACAGTGGGTGAGAATTTTTCTCTTAATTACCTACCGAAGTATGATGTTTTGGAAGGAGGAATAATGACTAAATTACAAAAGAATGAACTAGTAAGCGCTTTAACTGAAGAATTTAAATCTTCGCAGGCTATCGTAGTTGCTGATTATAATGGTACAACTCATAAAGAGTTAGAAGAATTAAGAAAATCAGCAAAAGAAGTTGGAGCAAAAGTACAAGTAGCTAAAAATAGCTTAGTGCAAATTGCTGTTAAAAATGCTGATCTAGAAGAGATATCTCTAACTGGTACAAATATCTTTGTATGGGCAGAAGATCAGATCGCTGCTTGTAAAGTTGCAGATAAATTTGCATCTTCAATGAAAGATAAGTTCGAGATTAAAACTGGTATTGTTGAAGGTAAAGTTGCTGATATTGCTACAATTAACGCACTTGCTAAGCTTCCAGGAAGAGAAGAGTTACTTGGTATGCTTGCTGCTACGTGGATGGCACCAGTTACAAACTTTACTATTGGTCTTGATGCTCTTAGAAAGCAAAAAGAAGAATCAGCATAATTATATGCTATTAAAATTTCGCTAATAGCGAAAATAAAAATAAAAAAGGACAAGAAATGGCAATTTCTAAAGAAGACGTATTAGAGTATATTTCAGGATTAAGCGTATTAGAGCTTTCTGAGTTAGTAAAAGAATTTGAAGAAAAATTTGGAGTATCTGCACAACCTGTAGCTGTAGCTGGTGGAGCTGTAGCTGGTGGTGAAGCTGCTGAAGAAAAAACTGAGTTTGATGTAATCTTAAAAGATGCTGGAGCTAAGAAAATTAATGTAATTAAAGCAGTTAGAGCATTAACTGGTTTAGGACTAAAAGAAGCAAAAGCAATGGCTGAAGAAGCTGGAGCAAAAGTAAAAGAGGGTGTATCTAAAGAAGATGCAGAAGCTGCAAAAGCAGAGCTAGAAGCTGCTGGTGCAACTGTAGAGTTAGCATAGTTCTAACTACCCTCTCTATATAAAGCCTTATTTAGGCTTTATATAACACACTAATAGCACCTTAAATAAAGGGTAAAATTTTTACCTTTTGTTTTAGGTGCTTTTGTGCTTTATAATAAATAACAATTCAAATAAAGGTCAAGTATGTTAAATTCTTTAAAATCTGGAAATAGATTAAGAGTTGATTTCTCAAAAAATCCACAAAAAATAGATATTCCAAATTTACTTCAACTACAACAAAATAGTTATGATAACTTCTTAAAAGTTGGTCATGAAGACAGATCTGATGCTGGTATTGAAAAAGTATTCAAATCAGTTTTCCCAATTCACGATTCACAAAATAGAATCACTTTAGAGTTTTTAGGAAGTGAGTTTGAAAAACCAAAGTATTCTGTAGAAGAAGCTATGGTAAGAGGAATTACTTACTCAATTCCATTAAGAGTTAAAGTTAGACTTACTCTTTGGGACTGTGATGAGAAGACAGGTGAAAAAGTAGGTGTTAAGGATATAAAAGAACAATCTTTATATATCAGAGATATTCCTATGATGACAGATAGAACATCATTTGTTGTAAATGGTGTAGAAAGAGTTGTCGTAAATCAATTACATAGATCTCCGGGTGTAATTTTTAAAGAAGAAGAAGCAACTACTGTAGCAAATAAATTAATTTATACTGGTCAAGTTATTCCAGATAGAGGATCATGGCTATACTTTGAATATGATGCTAAAGATATTCTTTATGTAAGAATTAATAAAAGAAGAAAAGTACCTGTTACAATTTTATTTAGAGCACTTGGTTATTCTAAAGAGGATATTATTAACTTATTCTACCCAGTAGAAACTATTAAGATTAAGAAAAATAAATTCTTAATGGATTTTGTACCTGCTAATTTCACTGGTAGATTAGATTTTGATCTTAAAGATGAAAAAGGAAATCTTCTTTTAGCTGCTGGTAAAAGACTTACTGATAGAAAAGCAAAAGCTTTAGCAGAAGGTGGACTTAAGCTTGTAGAATATCCAGTTGATATTTTAATGGAAAGACATACTGCATCTGAAATTCATGATCCTGAAACTGGGGAAGTGTTATATGATGCGCTTACACAACTAGATGATATTAAATTAAAAAATCTAATTGACCTTGGATTTAAAGACTTTACTATAGCAAATGATTTAGCTGATGGTGTTGATGACTCTATTATTAATGCATTCCATGCTGATGAAGAATCAATTAAACTTCTTAAGCAAACAGAAGAGATTGATGATGAAAACGATCTATGTGCTATTAGAATTTATAAAGTTATGAGATCAGGTGAACCTGTAACTGCTGATGCAGCTAAAGATTTTGTTAAAAACTTATTTTTTAACCCTGAAAGATATGACTTAACAAAAGTTGGTAGAATGAAAATGAACCATAAGTTAGGCGTAAATGTACCTGAGTATGTAACAGTATTAACTTATGAAGATATTATTAAGACAGTACAGTATTTAATTAAAGTAAAGGCTGGTCATGGTCATATTGATGATAGAGATCACCTAGGAAATAGAAGAATTAGAGCTATTGGTGAATTATTAGCTGGTGAACTTCACGGTGGTTTAATTAAGATGCAAAAAGCAATTAGAGATAAAATGACTACACTAAGTGGTACACTTGAAGATATTATGCCTCAAGATCTTGTAAATGCTAAGATGGTTACATCAACTGTAACAGAGTTCTTTACATCTGGACAGTTATCACAATTTATGGATCAAACAAATCCATTATCAGAAGTAACTCATAAAAGAAGACTTTCTGCACTTGGTGAAGGTGGTTTAGTAAAAGAAAGAGCTGGATTTGAAGTAAGAGATGTTCACCCAACTCATTATGGTAGAATTTGTCCAGTTGAGACTCCAGAGGGTCAAAATATTGGTCTTATTAATACTTTATCAACATATTCAAAAGTAAATGAATTAGGTTTTGTTGAAGCTCCATATAAAACAGTTGTTGATGGTGTTGTTAGTGATGAGATTTCATATTATACTGCTACACAAGAAGAGGGTAAATTTATTGCTCCAGGTTCTGTAAATGTAGATGAAAATGGCAAAATTGTTGAAGCACTTGTAGAAGCTAGACAAGATGGAGAAATTATTCTTGTAGATAGAACTAAAGTAGATTTAATTGATATATCATCACAAATGGTTATGGGTGTTGGTGCATCTTTAATTCCTTTCTTAGAGCATGATGATGCCAATAGAGCCCTAATGGGATCAAATATGCAAAGACAAGCAGTTCCATTACTAAAACCAACTGCACCAGTAGTAGGAACAGGTTTAGAAAAAACTGTTGCAAGAGATTCTTGGGAAGCTATTAAAGCAAAAAGAGCTGGAGTTGTAGAAAAAGCTGATTCTAAAAATATATATATTAAAGGTTCTGATGAAGATGGACACTTTATAGATTATTATGAAGTAAGTAAAAATGTTAGAACAAATAATAATACTTCATTTGTGCAAAGAACAGCTGTTAAAGAAGGTGAATATGTAGAAGCTGGACAAGTAATTGCAGATGGTCCTTCTATGGATAAAGGTGAGCTTGCAATTGGAATCAATGCTGCAATTGCTTTCATGCCATGGAATGGTTATAACTATGAGGATGCAATTATTCTTTCTGAAAAACTAATCAAAGAAGACGCTTTAACTTCTGTACATATTAATGTAAAAGAATGTGTGGCTCAAGAGCTTAAACATGGAAATGAAGAGATTACAAAAGATCTTCCTGGTGTAAAAGAAGAGTCTATTGGACACTTAGATGACAGTGGTATTGTTAAAATTGGTACATATATTAAACCAGGAATGATTCTTGTTGGTAAAGTTACACCAAAAGGTGAGATTAAACCAACACCAGAAGAAAGACTACTAAGAGCTATATTTGGTGAGAAAGCAGGACATGTAATAAATAAATCTCTATATGCTAGTTCATCACTTGAAGGGACAGTTGTAGATGTAAAAGTATTTACTAAAAAAGGATACGAAAAAGATGCAAGAGCATTAGAAGCTATTAAGCATGAAAAAGATGAATTAGATCAAAAACATCATGATAGACTTCAAATGCTAGATAGAGAAGAGGGTTTAAGACTTCATGATCTTTTAGCATCATCTACACTTGAAAAAGATGTTGAAGTAAATGATATTACTTATACTAAAGGTAGTCAAATTGCAATTGAAGATTTAGATAATATAAATAGATTTGCAATGAAAAAAGTTGTTGCTTCATACTCAAAAGATATTCAAAATGAGTATGAAAATGTAAAAGATAACTTTATTAAACAAAAAACAACTTTAAGAACTGAACATGAAGAGAAACTTGAAGTATTAGAGCATGATGATATTTTAAAATCAGGTGTAATTAAACAAGTTAAAGTTTATGTAGCTACAAAAAGAAAGATTAAAGTTGGTGATAAAATGGCAGGACGACATGGAAATAAAGGTATTGTTTCTAATATTGTTCCTGAAGTTGATATGCCATATATGGAAGATGGAAAAACTGTAGATGTTATACTTAATCCACTAGGAGTTCCATCAAGAATGAATATTGGACAGATTCTAGAGGTTCATTTAGGTTTAGTTGGTAAAAAACTTGGAGCACAGATTCAAGATATGTTTGATGCTAAGCAAAAAACATTTATAGCTGACCTTCGATATAAAATGATTGAGATTGCTGATGTAACAAAACTTATGAATGGTAAAAAATTCATAGAGGAATGTTCTGACGAACAGCTTCTTGAATATGCAAGAGATTGGTCAAGTGGTGTTAAATTTGCAACACCTATCTTTGAGGGTGTAAACCAGCTAGAGATGGAAAAACTTTTTGAATTAGCTAAAATAGATTCTGATGGAAAAGTAGACCTTTATGATGGTATGACTGGTGAGAAGATGAAAGAGAGAGTAAATGTTGGATATATGTATATGCTTAAACTACATCACTTAGTTGATGAAAAAGTGCATGCTAGATCTACTGGACCTTATTCTCTTGTAACTCAACAGCCTGTTGGTGGTAAAGCATTATTTGGTGGACAAAGATTTGGTGAGATGGAAGTTTGGGCCCTTGAAGCTTATGGAGCTACAAATGTACTAAAAGAGATGTTAACAATTAAGTCAGATGATATTGATGGTAGAACAGCTGCTTATAAAGCTGTTGCAGCTGGTGAAAATGTACCTAAGTCTGGTGTTCCAGAAACATTCTTTGTATTAAGCAAAGAGTTACAAGCATTAGGTCTTGATGTAGAAATTTATGATGAAGTAGAGGTTGAAGATGAGTAAGAACGATACAGTATTAAAGCCAATTGAGGTTCAAGAATTAGATAGACCAACAGACTTTTCTGCTTTTCAATTAAGATTAGCAAGTCCTGAAAAAATTCTTTCTTGGAGTAATGGTGAGGTAAAAAAACCAGAAACTATCAACTATAGAACACTTAAGCCAGAAAGAGATGGATTATTCTGTGCAAAAATATTTGGACCAATTAAAGACTATGAATGTCTTTGTGGTAAATATAAAAAGATGAGATACCAAGGTGTTGTATGTGAAAAATGTGGTGTTGAAGTTATATCTTCTAAGGTTAGAAGATCTAAAATGGGACACATTGATTTAGTTTCACCTGTTGCACATATATGGATGGTGTCATCTTTACCTTCAAGAGTAGGTACACTTCTAGGTGTTAAATTAAAAGACTTAGAAAGAGTTTTATACTATGAAGCATATATTGTAAAAAATTCTGGTGAAGCATATTATGATATTGAAAATACTAAGCCAGTTAAAAAATTTGATATTTTAAATGAAGATCAATTTAGAACGTTAAATGAGCACTTTGAACATACAGGTTTTGAAGCTGATATGGGTGGATCAATTGTAAGAGAACTTTTATCTTCTTTAGATTTAGTAGCACTACTAGAATCACTTAGAACAGATATGGCAGCAACTAAATCAGAAGCTAAAATTAAAACTATCGTTAAAAGATTAAAAATTGTTGAAAACTTTATTAATTCAGGTAATAAGCCGGAGTGGATGATGTTAACTCAGCTTCCAGTTCTTCCACCAGATTTAAGACCGCTAGTTGCTCTAGATGGTGGAAAATTTGCTGTATCAGATGTAAATGATTTATATAGAAGAGTTGTAAATAGAAATAATAGACTTAAAAGACTTACAGAACTTGATGCACCAGAAATTATTATTAGAAATGAAAAAAGAATGCTTCAAGAGGCAGTTGATGCATTATTTGACAATGGTAAAACTGCAAATGCAGTAAAAGGTGCAAATAAAAGAGCTCTTAAATCATTATCTGAAATTATTAAAGGTAAGCAAGGTCGATTTAGACAGAACTTACTTGGTAAAAGGGTTGACTTTTCAGGTAGATCTGTAATTGTTGTTGGACCAAATTTAAGAATGGACCAGTGTGGAATACCAAAAATTATGGCTATTGAATTATTTAAACCACATCTTATGGCAAAACTTGAAGAAAAAGGTTATGCTACAACATTAAAAGCTGCAAAAAGATTAATTGAAGCTCAAACTAATGAAGTATGGGAAGCTCTTTCTGAAATTGTTGATGAATATCCAGTATTATTAAATAGAGCACCAACTCTACATAAGCTGTCAATTCAAGCATTCCATCCTACATTAATTGATGGAAAAGCAATACAGTTACATCCACTTGTATGTTCTGCATTTAATGCCGACTTCGATGGTGACCAGATGGCAGTGCATGTACCTTTATCACAAGAAGCAATTGCTGAAGCAAAAATCCTTATGATGAGTTCTATGAATATCCTTCTTCCAGCTTCTGGTAGGGCTATTGCTGTACCTTCTCAGGATATGATTTTAGGTATATATTATCTATCATTATCAAAAGATGGTGCTTTAGGTGAGCATAAACTATTAACATCTGTAGATGAAGTACTTATGGCTGTTGAGATGGGTAAAATTGATATTAATGCTAAAATTAGAACAGCAGTTGATGGTAAGATTATTCATACAACAGCTGGTAGATTAATTATTCATAATATTTTACCAGATTTTGTTCCAGAAAATTTATGGAATAAAATTCTTAAGAAAAAAGAGATAGGAATATTAGTAGATTATATTTATAAGCATGGTGGATATGAAGTTACACCAAAATTCTTAGATAATTTAAAAGATCTTGGATTTAAATATGCAACACATGCTGGTATTTCAATATCTATTGATGATATTAATGTACCAGATACAAAAGATGATCATATTTCTAAGTCTAAAAAAGCTGTAATTGAAGTGCAAAAACAATTTGAACAAGGTTTATTAACAGAGCAAGAAAGATACAATAAAATTATTGATATTTGGACATCTATTAATAATACTCTTGGATCTGAGATGATGGATTTAGTTGAAAATGATAAAGATGGGTTTAACTCTATTTATATGATGGCAGATTCAGGTGCTAGAGGATCTGCTGCTCAGATTAGACAGCTTGCAGGTATGAGGGGACTTATGGCTAAACCAGATGGTTCAATTATTGAGACACCAATTACCTCTAACTTTAGAGAAGGTCTAAATGTACTTGAGTACTTTATCTCTACTCATGGTGCTAGAAAAGGTCTTGCCGATTCAGCTCTTAAAACAGCCAATGCTGGATATTTAACAAGAAAACTTGTAGATGTATCTGCAAATGTTAGAATTACTATAGAAGATTGTGGTACACATGAGGGTGTAGATATTACAGATATTACAAATGGTAATGAGTTAATTGAGTCACTTGAGGAAAGAGTTACAGGTAGAGTAATTGCAAATGATATTATTGATCCAATATCTAATGAAATTCTATTTAGTGAAGGTACATTAGTTACAGAAGATGATGCTAAAATTATTGTAGAAGTAGGAGTTAAAACTGTTACTATTAGAACAGCACTTACATGTAAAGAAGATCATGGTTTATGTTCGAAGTGTTATGGTCTTAACCTTGCTGAGCAAAGAAAAGCTAATCCAGGTGAGGCTGTAGGTGTTCTTGCTGCTCAATCAATTGGTGAGCCAGGTACTCAGCTTACTCTTAGAACTTTCCACGTTGGTGGTACGGCAAGTGCTACTCAAAGTGAAAGAGATCTAAAGGCTACATCAGAAGGATTTATTAGACATTATAATATTAAAACTTATATTGATAAAAATGATAAAAAGATTATTGCAAATAGAAGAAATGCAGCAATTTTACTAGTAGAACCAAAAGTAAATGCACCATTTGATGGTAAAGTATCAGTAGAGATGAAACTTGATGAAGCTATTGTAACTATTAAGGGTGAAAGTGAAACAAAAACATATAGTTTCAGAAAAACTGATATTGCAAAAGCAAATGAATTAGCAGGATTAAGTGGTAAAATTGAAGGTAAAATATATTTACCATACAATGTTGAAGCAGATGTAAAAGCACATGATTCAATTGTTGAAGTTATTAAAGATGGATGGAATGTACCATCAAGAATACCATATGCATCTGAACTGATGGTTGAAGATTCAGCTCCAATTGCACAAACTATTAAGTCAAATGAAGCTGGTACAGTTAAATATTATCAATTAAAAGGTGATAGTATTGAGCCAAGACCTGAAGTAAAACAAGGTGATAAAGTTACAGCAAAAGGTTTATTTGCAATTATTGTAGATAATGATGATAGAGAAGCAATTAGACACTATATTGCTAGAGAATCTATAGTTGAGTGTACTAACGACAGTAAAGTAACTAAAGATACAATTATTGCAGTACCTGAAAAAGATGAACAAGTTGTAATTGCACAATGGGATCCATATTCAGATCCTACAATTACATCAACAGCTGGTAAAGTTTCATTTGAAGATATTATTCCTGGTATTACTGTATCAGAACAATATGATGAATTAACTGGTACATCAAAGCTAGTAATAAATGAATATATTCCTGCTGGATATAAACCATCTGTAATTGTTACATCTGCTGATAATGCACATAGGTATGAGTTAGATCCTAAAACAGCATTATTTGTTGCTGAAGGTGATACTATTTTTGTAGCAGATATTATAGGTAAAACTCCAAAAGCAGTTGCAAAATCTGCAGATATTACAGGTGGTCTACCAAGAGTATCTGAATTATTTGAAGCTAGACGACCAAAAGCAATAGCATTATTAGCAGGTATTGATGGTGTTGTTACATTTGGCAAGCCTTTAAGAGGTAAGCAAAGAATCATTATCTCAGATGAGCTTGGAAACAAAGGTGAATATCTTGTAGACAAAGCAAGAACGGTACTTGTAAAAGAGGGTGAATTTGTACATGCTGGTGAAGAGTTAACTGATGGACAAAAGTCAAGTCATGATATATTAAAAGTACTTGGTGAAAAAGCACTTAAACACTTTATTGTAAGTGAAGTTCAAGGTGTATATAGATCGCAAGGTGTTAACATTGCAGATAAACATATTGAGGTAATTTTATCTCAAATGTTAAGACAGGTAACTATTACAGATGCTGGTAATACAAATTTCATTATTGGTGATATGGTATCTAGAAAAAGATTTACTCTAGAAAATGCTAGAATTATGAAGTTAAGTGGTGAACCTGCATTAGCTGAACCATTATTATTAGGTATTACAAGAGCTGCTGTTACATCAGATTCGATTATATCTGCTGCGTCATTCCAGGAAACTACAAAAGTTCTAACCGAAGCTGCAATTTCTTCTAAAATGGATATGCTAGAAGATCTTAAAGAAAATGTTGTAATTGGTAGAACAATACCAGTTGGAACAGGTTTATATAAAGATAAAAAAATTAAATTTTCTTCACAAGAAGATTAAATAAAGTACAGAGTTGGAAGTATTAATTTTCCAACTCGCATTATTTGTCGGTTTAGAATTATTTGAATCTAATTGGCAAAAATCCACTACACTGTATGGTTTAATTAAAAACAATTATATAGTCTATAAAAAAAATATATTTTTATATTTTTTATTAAATATTACATTTATATATACAATATATTTAATCTTCCTATATCAATCACTTCATAGTTCTTTTACATTTATATTTTGGATTGGATCTATTTTTATTATAAAATTCTTAGATATTATATTTAAATTATTTTTATTAAATAAAATAGATAAAAATGAAGATATTACAAGATTTATACCTATTGATATAGAATTAACTTTCATTTTAAGACATTTAAATGTCATTATATACCCTATAATGTTCATATTAGCACTTAATATATAGAAAACTAATAGTTTTCTTAATTTTTTGATGTACATCATTTATATTTAAGTAAATTCATTATAAAATAGCACGTTAAAAATCATAATAAGGAATAAATATGTCTAACACAAACAGACGTGATTTTCTTGGTATGTCTTTTGCAGCTGTAGCTGCAGTTGGAGGAGCTGCATCGCTTGTTGGTATGAAACAAGCATGGGATCCACTTCCATCTGTACTTGCAGCAGGATTTACAACAGTAGATCTTGCAAAGATAAACCTTGAGCCAGGAAAACCACAAACATTTAAATGGAGAGGGAAACCTATCTTTATCTTAGAGAAAACTGCTGATATGGCAGCATATGATGGTGACCTAGTAATGGGTGACAAAAGATATACAATAGCAATTGGTCTATGTACACACTTAGGTTGTATTCCGGCATGGAAAGATCAAGTTTGGAAATGTGCATGTCATGGTGGAGAGTTTGATGCTACTGGTAAGCAAACATTTGGTCCACCACCAAAGCCACTTGTGACACCACCATTTAGTATAAACGGAACTGTACTTACTCTTGGAGAAGAAGGTCCGGAATCAAAAGCTATGATGGCTGTTAGAGCATAAGGGAGAGACGATGGCTTTAGTAAATGAATCACTTTTTAGTGCTGAAGGTCTTAATAAAAGACTAAATGGTACTGGATTTATAAAAACAATGATGACAGAATATTGGATTCCAAAAGATATTAACTTCTTATGGGCTCTAGGTGTTGTACTTGCTGTAACTTTTAAAATATTAGTTATCTCAGGTATTTTTTTAATGATGTATTACAAACCAGATACTGCTTTAGCATTTGATAGTGTAAACTATACAATTATGCAAGAGGTTGCATATGGTTGGTTATTTAGACATATGCATGGTGTTGCAGCATCTGTTGTATTCTTAATTATATATATTCATATGTTTACAGGTATCTATTACGGATCTTACAAAAAAGGTAGAGAGATGATTTGGATCTCTGGTATGTTATTATTTGTAACATTCTCTGCTGGTGGATTCTCTGGATATATGCTTCCATGGGGACAAATGTCTTACTGGGCTGCTGCTGTTATTACAAACCTTTTTGCTGGTGGATCACTAGAAGCTTGGGGACTTGTTGAATGGATTAGAGGTGGATTCGCAGTTAATGATTCTACTCTTACTAGATTCTTCATGTTACATGTATTCTTATTACCATTAGTAATTATTGGTGTAATTGTATTCCACTTCTATACACTAAGAATTCCACATGTTAATAATCAAGATGCTGATGATATTGATTATGATGCAGAAGCTGAAAAATATTTAGCTGGAAACAAAGCTGAGAGTAAAGTAATTCCTTTCTGGCCTGTATTCTTATCTAAAGATTTTGCTGTATTAAGTGTATTCTTAATATTCTACTTCTTCTTAGTATTTAATAATTATAACTTTGCAATGGATCCAGTTAACTTTGACCCTGCAAATGATATGAAAACACCTGCACATATTTATCCTGAGTGGTATTTCCTATGGTCTTATGAGACTTTAAGAGGACCTTTCTTTGATATGTTTGGAATGAAAGCTGGAGATATTGGTTTAATTATCTTTGGATTAGCACAAGTTATTTTCCTTGTATTCCCATTCTTAGATAAAGATCCAGATGTATTACCAGCACATAAAAGACCTATGTTCTTTATTTGGTTCTGGATTATGATTGTAGATCTACTTGTACTTTCTGTATATGGTAAGTTACCTCCAACTGGTGCAAATGCATGGGTAGGATTCTATGCTACTGCTGTATTCTTATTGCTATGGGCTTCATTACCAATAGTAACTAAGATGGATGCTAAGAAAAGAGGAGCTTTATAATGAGAGAACTTAAAATATTTGCTGTAGTTGCATTCTTTACAGGTGTATTATATTGGGGAGTTGAACCATTTGCTCACTCTGCTTTACATCCACATGTAGATGCTCCAGACTATACATTTTCAGATACTGAAGATGTAAGAGCTGGTAAAACTGGTGATGTTGCTGCTGGTAAAAGTCTAATTGTTGATCAATTCCAATGTCAATCATGTCACTCTATGACTGTTGATGGTGTACAAATTGGTGCATCAATGGATATGGGTGTTGTAACTCCTGATTTAACAACTGCTGGATTAATTTATGATGAAAGATATTTAGCTGCATTTATTGCAAATCCAGCTAAAGCTGCTCAAGTTGAACATAAGTTTGTTGATGGTGCAATGCACCCAATGACTCCATATATGTCTATGAGTGGTGGTGATACTGCACAAGAGATTGCTGATATTGTTGCATTCTTAAAATCTATTGCACCATCTAGCATTACAAATAAAGAAGCATTTATTGATGCTTGTCAGAGATGTCACTCTATTAAGTATGGTGATTTCTATGGTGGATCAATGGCTGCTCAAGGTGATGTAAGTACTTATATGGGGACTACGCCTCCAGATCTATCTCAACATATTAGAAGTAGATCAAAAGGTTTCTTACATGAGTTTATCAATGAACCAGGTAAACATCTTCATGGTACTGCTATGCCTAGAGTTGGTTTAACTTTAGCTGCAGAAAACCAAGTAGTTGCTTATATGGAAGAAGTTGGTGATAGTAAAAAGCCAGAAAGAGATGCTTTATGGCCTAAGTTCTTTGCTTACTTAGTAATCTTTGCAGTATTTGCTTGGTTATGGAAATCAAAAATTTGGAGAGAAGTTCACTAAGAACTTTTCTTCATAAAAAAAGGGTAGGCTCTTTGCCTACCCTTTTTTATTGTATAAATTAAATTATTTATACTAGTATTTTTGCTGCAATTGCAATAGCTGCAGTTTCACTTCTTAAAATTATATTTGAATTGATACCTACAATTTTCTTATCATCAAGACTTTTAATTTCAGTTTTAGAAAAACCACCTTCACAACCAAGTATAATGGTTTTTATATTGTTTTTTACATTGTCTATATGATTAGAAGAGAAGTTAAACATATATGAATCAGGATATGTTTCTATAAACTCTTTGATACTAGCACATTGATCAAGAGTTATGATATTACTTCGTCCAGATTGTTGTGAAGAATTAATAAGAAGTTTTTGAAGTTTTTCTTTATTTAGTTTATATTTATATTGAGAGTACTCACAATAAATAAATGTTATTTTTGATATACCAAGTTCATTAAGGCTTGCTATTTGTTTTTCAATGCTTTTTGGATCTATTACACACCATCCAATATGAAGATCTTTATTTGCTTTAATAATCTTTTCTTGAAAATCAACTAACGACAATGTTGTATCTCTTTTTCCTATAGAATCAATTTGATATCTATAAATATTATTATCTTTTAAGTTTCTAAAAAAAATATCTTTTTGCTTGTCATGTCTTCTTACTTTGAAAAGATACTTATGCAGTTCCCCATCAATTTTTAGAGACTGATCTCCACTATTTATATGATAAGTAAATTGCATAACTAGTTATGGTTAGAATAATTTAGCTATTACAAATGTTAGCATTAATGCAGCTAATTGCATTAGTGCAATTTTTTTAGCAAATGATCTGAAATCTTTTTGTAAATCATAATCTAGAGTTTTTATAATTCTCATTTTTTTATATCTTTTTATCTCACTAACCATAATAAATATTGTTGTTGCAATCATTAAAATTACAGTAATACTAAGATCATGAGTAAATGCAGATACAATAATACCTGTATAGGCTGCCGCTGCATTTATAGAATGAAATAAAGGTGTCATAATCTTATATCCAGCTGCAAGACGGAAAAAATCTTCTTGAGTAAATAGTCTATATAAGTTTAAAGTAATAATAGCAATAAGTGCCATAATTATAAAAATATGAGTTTGTATAGATAGATCCATAACTTCCATTTAGTTTCCTAGTAGTTAATTTACGGTATTATATCTAAAATAACTAAAAGTGATTATATTAAAGGACTGATATGGCAGTAGAACCTCTAAAAGCATTAGAACTAATTATAGAGCATACAAAAGAGATAGCAGTAGAGACTATAAAAATTGAAGATGCTAGTGGACGAATATCTGCAAAAGATGTAGAAGCAAAATTACCGCTTCCACGATTTAATAATTCAGCTATGGATGGTTATGCAATTAACTTTGAAGATAGAGGCCAAGTTGTAAATGTAATTGGTAAAACTTTTGCTGGTGATGTATCAGAGTATGATTTAGACTCTTTAGCATCAGTTAAAGTTATGACTGGTGCACCAATCCCATCAAATACTAGTGCCGTAGTACCGCAAGAGTGTATAAAAGTTATTGATAAAGATACAATACAGATTCCTGAAGATATAAAAGAATTTCAAAATATGAGATATGTTGGTGAGGATATAGATGTTGGTGAAAATATTATTAGAAAACATCAGGAGTTGCACTTTGGTGTTGTATCATTATTAGCAAGTCAAGGTATCACTGATATAGAAGTATATAAAAAACCTAGAATTGCAATTTTTGCAAGTGGTGAGGAGATTAGACCTCATACAGAACCTATACAAGCACACCAGATATATAATTCTAATTCACCATCTTTAATAGCAAGATGTAAAGAGTTAGGGTGTGAAGTTCAATTTATGGGGAGTGCAAAAGATACTGTTGAATCTTTAGTGGATCATATTCAAAGATCTTTAGAATTTGATTTAATTGTAACATCTGGTGGTGTTAGTGTAGGTGATAAAGACTTCACAAAAGAAGCATTTGATCATTTTGAATTTGAAAAAATATTTGATGGAATTATTGTAAAACCAGGTAAGCCAACAGTATTTGGTAAGATTAATAATACAATGGTTTTAAATCTACCTGGTAATCCATTTGCCTCTCAAATAATTTTTGAGATATTTGGAACACCATTAGTTCAAAGGCTTAAAGGCTCTCACTGTGCTAATCATAAAATATTACATGCAAAACTAAAAACAAAAATTAATAATAAAAAAGGTCGAATGACACTAGTGCCTGGAAATTTTGATGGTGAATATTTTGATACAACTTTAAAGAAAAAACCAGGAATGGTAAGTGTCTTAGCACATGCGAATGCTCTTTTAGCTTTAGGTAGTGATGTAGAAACATTAGATGGGGAATCTATGGTAAATGTGATTAAGATTTCACATAAAGGATTTACGAGTAATAAAAAGGATTTTATCACATATGGATAAAATATCTAAAAAAGCAGTATGTATATTAAGTGGTGGTATGGATTCCACATTAGCTACATATCTAGCTCAAAATAGTGGATATGATATTATTGCTGTACATTTTAACTATGGGCAAAGAACAGAACATAAAGAACTTGAAGCATTTAGAAATATATGTATAGAACTAAATATAAAAGATAAATATGAGATAAATATACCATTTTTTACACAAATAGGAGCAAGTGCTTTAACTGATTTATCTATTGATATCCCAACAGGTGGTCTTGAAGATGGTGTACCAGTAACTTATGTACCATTTAGAAATGGTATATTTTTATCAATTGCAACTGCTATTGCTGAAAAGCATGATGCTCAAGCATTATTTATAGGGGTTGTTCAAGAAGATAGTAGTGGATATCCAGACTGTACAGATAGCTTTATTAATAAAATGCAAAGTGCTATGAATCAAGGTACTAAAGATGAGACTAAACTAGAGATTATTACTCCACTTGTACATATGAGTAAAGAACAAATTGTTAAAAAATCATTAGAATTAAATGTAGCACTTAAATACACTTGGAGTTGTTATAAAAATGAGAAACAAGCTTGTGGTGTATGTGATAGCTGTAGATTAAGATTAAATGGCTTTAAACTTGCAAATACCAAAGATCCTATAGAATATATTTAATCTCTTAATTTATACTACTACTTTATATCTTTTATACTATTTAATATAAAATTTACTTATAATTTAATATGTGAATTATTAAGGGGGCAGATTATGACTACTAAAATTATAGCTTCGATTATAATTGTGTTAGTATTTTATACTTTATATAAAGTTGGGACAGGTCTTTTAGAAAAAGATAATCTCCTTTCTCGTATATTTTCTATTGGCTCTATAGCATTAGCTATATTTTTAATTTCATTAATGTTTTTATCATAGAGTTTTATTAACACTATGATAAACTTCGCATATGAAATGGAATATATCTAAACAGTTTGACCTTTGCTATGGACATAGGGTTTGGTCACAAGAATTAAATAAAGAATATGCTCTAGATGATTGCCTAATGTGTAGACATCTTCACGGTCATCAAGCTAAAATAATTGTACATTTAGAAAGTGATAAGTTAGTCAATGGAATGGTTACAGACTTTAAGCATCTAAATTGGTTTAAAAAATTTTTAGATGATGTAGTTGATCATAAATTTATTGTTGATATTAATGATCCTTTGTATCCAACATTATTGCCATTATATACTGACATAAATAGCTTACATAAAATGCCACAAAATTATATGATCCCTGACTTAACATATATTAAAGATCAGGAGCTTTGTGTAAAGGAGATGTATGAAGGTTTTATTATTGTAGATTTTGTACCTACTAGTGAAAACCTTTCCGCTTGGCTACTTAAAATAGTTCAAGAAAAAATGGATAAAATAAATATTAAAGTATCACATTTAGAATATTATGAAACACCAAAAAGTAGAAGTGTGGTTTACGCTTGATAGAGGTCAATGAAGTTTTTGGTCCAACAATCCAAGGGGAAGGGAAAAGAGTAGGAAATCCTTCTGTATTTGTACGCTTTGGAAGATGTAATATGTCATGTCCTGGCTTTGAAGTACAGTATGAGACTCCAAGTGGAATAAAGAAGTTCTCATGTGATAGTTATCATGCTTCTGATAGTGCTTTTTCAGTAGATTGGGATAGATATGAATCCTCAAAACCATTAATAGAACGAGTAAATAAAATATTACCAAGCTATAAAGTTGATATTGTACTTACAGGTGGTGAGCCACTTTTATATTGGAAAAATATAGAGTTTCAAAAATTCATGAAATACTATATTGATCTTGGTTACCATATTACAATTGAAACAAATGGATCAATTAATATAGAATTTAATCAATCGTGGCAAAAGCAAATACTTTTTTCTATAAGTGTTAAGCTTAGTAATAGTGGTGAGTCTTTTAATAAAAGGATAAATAAGCAAAGCTTGTTAAATATAATTAATAATGCAGAGCAAGCATATTTGAAATTTGTAATAGATAATCAATCTTTATGTAAAGCACAAGAAGAAATTGATAGTATATTAAAATATATTCCAAATGTAGAGGTTTATTTAATGCCTATGGGTGACACCTCTGATGCAATTGATCGCAATAGTCTTGCTGTGATAGAGATGGCTATTAAAAATGGATTTAAATATTCAGATAGATTACATATACGAGTTTGGAATAATAAAAGAGGTGTATAAACCATAAGTATTATATATTCAAACGGCTTCACTTTGGGTCCCAAAAATTAAAATTTTTACCCTAAAGTTGCAGAGGTTGTTCATATACAATACTTATGGTTTATAGCTATAATAAGAAAGGATATGTATGAAATTTACAGGAAAAAATGTATTAATTACAGGTGCTAGCAAGGGTATAGGTGCAGATATTGCAAAAGTATTGGCTGGATATGGTTTAAAAGTATGGATCAACTATAGAAGTAAGCCAGAGCTTGCAGATGCAGTTAAAGAAGAGATTGAAGCTGCTGGTGGAACAGCTGCTGTAATTAAAGGTGATGTATCAGTAGAGGCTGATTGGAAAGATATGATTAAGACAATTGTAGATTCAGATGGTGCTATATCATACCTTGTAAATAATGCGGGTATCACTAAAGATAAATTAGCAATTAGAATGTCTGTTGATGATTTTGATGATGTTATTAATGCAAACCTTAAATCAGCATTTATTGGATGTAGAGATGCACTAAAAGCAATGAGTAAAAAGAAATTTGGTGCAGTTGTAAATATATCTTCAATAGTAGGTGAAATGGGAAATCCAGGACAAACTAACTATAGTGCATCAAAAGGTGGAGTTAATACTATGACAAAAGCTTTTGCTAAAGAAGCAGCTCCTCGAGCAATTAGATTTAACGCTATTACGCCTGGGTTTATTAGAACTGATATGACAGATGAACTTAAGCAAGAAGTAAAAGATGAATACACAAGAAATATTCCACTTGGAAGATTTGGTGAAGCTAATGAAGTTGCTGATGCCGTAGCATTTCTTTTGAGTGATGGTGCAACATATATTACAGGAGAAGTACTAAAGGTAAATGGTGGACTTTATACATAGTTTTAAAAATTATGTGCTATAATGGCAATACAATAACAAAAAAAGGAAATAAAATGTTAGAAAAAGTAAAAGAAGTTGTAGTTGAACAATTAGATTGTGATGCAGCAGAAGTTAAAGAAGATTCAAAGTTTATTGAAGATTTAGGTGCAGATTCACTAGATGTAGTTGAACTAGTAATGGCTTTAGAAGAAGAGTTTGATATTGAAATTCCTGATGAGGATGCTGAAGGTATTTTAACAGTAGCTGATGCTCTTAAATATATCGAAGACAACAAGTAGTCTACATTTAATTAATCAAGCTATATAACTATATAGCTTGATTGCCTTAACTTTTAAGTTAAGCAAATGTCAAATACTGTGATATTTGTTTAGTTTAATATAAATAATCTATT
This sequence comes from uncultured Arcobacteraceae bacterium, assembly GCA_964633845.1. Taxonomy (GTDB): domain Bacteria; phylum Campylobacterota; class Campylobacteria; order Campylobacterales; family Arcobacteraceae; genus JADHTT01. The sequence continues at coordinate 40,512 of CAZWLA010000004.1, forward strand.
AATATTTTTAGGAGAAGTACTATGCAAAGAGTAGTAATAACTGGACTTGGAATGATAAATTCACTAGGACATAATGTAGAAGAGTCTTTTAAAGCTATCGTTGATGGTCAAACAGGAATCGATAGAATTACATTATTTGATCCTACTGACTTTTCTGCACAGATTGCAGGAGAAGTAAAAGACTTTGATCCAGCAGCAATTTTAGGTAAAAAAGAGGCTAAAAAAGCTGATAGATTTATTCAGCTTGGAATTCATGCTTCACAAGAAGCGATGGAAGATGCTGGCTTAGTTACAGACAACAAGGTTAGTGATGATATAGCTGATGAATTTGGTATTGTATCTGCATCAGGTATTGGTGGACTTCCAAATATTGAAAAAAATTCTGTAGTTTGTAATACTAGAGGACCAGGAAAAATATCTCCATTCTTTATTCCATCATCTTTAGTAAATATGCTTGGTGGTTTTGTAACTATTCAACATAATTTAAAAGGTCCAAACTTATCAGTAGTTACAGCTTGTGCTGCAGGTACACATGCTATTGGCGAAGCTTATAAAACAATTGTGCTTGGCGGAGCATCTAAAATGCTTGTAATTGGTGCTGAATCAGCCGTAACTGGTGCTGGTATTGGTGGATTTGCAGCTATGAAAGCATTAAGTACTAGAAATGATGATCCTAAAACTGCATCAAGACCATTTGATAAAAATAGAGATGGTTTTGTAATGGGTGAGGGTGCTGGAGCATTAGTAGTGGAGACATTAGAGTCTGCACAAGAAAGAGGGGCTAAGATATATGCTGAACTTATTGGGTTTGGTGAAAGTGGTGATGCAAATCATATTACAACACCAACTCAAGATGGACCATTAAGAGCTATGAAAGCTGCTTATGCAATGGCTAAGAAGAATAATGGTGGAGAATTAAAAGTTGATTATGTAAATGCGCATGGTACATCTACACCAGTAAATGATAAAAATGAAACAGCAGCATTAAAAGCATTATTTGAAGGGGAGCAAGATTGTCCTCCAGTTACGTCAACAAAAGGTCAAATTGGTCACTGTTTAGGTGCTGCTGGCTCAATTGAAGCAATTATTGCAATTAAAGCTATGCAAGATGGTATCATCCCACCGTCAATTAATCAAATTGAATCTGATGAAAATTGTGATTTAGATTATGTAGCTAATACAGCAAGAGAAGCAGAACTTGATATTGTTATGTCTAACTCATTTGGTTTTGGTGGAACAAATGGTGTTGTGATTATGAAAAAGTTTAACGACTAATTATTATATTTAGGAATATTTTATGGCAACTTATTTAGATTTTGAAGAAAATATACGAAAGATTGAAGAAGAAATAATTGTTGCAAAAACAAAAGCTGATGAATATGCAGTATCTACTTTAGAAAAAAAACTTCAGCAAGAAGTTGAAAAAACTTATGGAAACTTAGATGATTTTCAAAAGTTAAAGTTAGCACGACATATTGATAGACCATATGCATTAGATTATATCAGAGCACTTTTAACTGACTCTTATGAGATACATGGTGATAGACATCTAACTGATGATGCAGCAATGCTATGTTATTTTGGATACATTGGTGATCAAAAAGTTTTAGTAATTGGTGAACAAAAAGGTAGAGGTGTAAAAAATAAGATCAAGAGAAATTTTGGTATGCCTCATCCTGAAGGATATAGAAAAGCTTTAAGAGCTGCACAATTAGCTGATAAATTTGATATACCAATTGTTATGCTTGTAGATACTCCAGGTGCATATCCAGGTATTGGAGCAGAAGAGAGATCTCAAAGTGAAGCTATTGCAAAAAATTTATTCGAATTTAGTGATTTAAATACTATTACTTTATCAATTGTAATTGGCGAAGGTGGTTCTGGTGGTGCACTTGCAATTGGTGTAGCTGATAAACTTTCAATGATGAGATATAGTGTATATTCAGTAATCTCACCAGAAGGTTGTGCTGCAATTTTATGGAGTGATCCTGCTCAAGTTGAGACAGCATCTAAAGCTCTTAAAATTACACCAACAGATCTTAAAGAGATGAAGCTTATTGATGATGTTATTGATGAACCACTAATTGGTGCTCATAGACAGAAAAAAGAAGCATATAAAGCTGTTGGAGATTATATTATTGAAAGTATTAACCAATTAAAAGCCTTGCCTTTAGAGGAAAGAAAAGCCAACAGGTATAAAAAGCTTATGTCGTTAGGATCTTTTGAATAAAACTTTATTTATTCAAATATCCATCTTCAAATCCTAAGATATTTCATAGTCATTTACTTCTGTAAAATATCTTAGAATCTTCATCGACTATTCAAACTCTAAAGCTTTATAAAAAACTTCTACTTAGTATTATGTAAAATACTATTTATTATTTGATACACTTATATTTTTTAGTCAATAAATCTTTTTGTCAAACCTGAATAGTTTTCTATTCTTCTATCTCGTAAAAATGGCCATATTCGCCGAACATCTTCACTATTTTTATAATCAATTTGACCGTATAAAATAGTCTCATCTTTATTATTAGCTTGTGATTTTATATCACCTTGTGCATCACAAATAAATGAACTACCCCAAAATCTAATACCATCTAATTGTTTTGAAGTATCTTTTTCAAAACCGACTCTATTGACACTTATAAGAGGAACTCCATTTGCAATTGCATGTGATCTTTGAATTGTCATCCATGAGTTAAGTTGTCTATTTTTTTCATCTTCACTATCTTCATCAAACCATCCAATGGCAGTTGGATATATTAAAATATCTGCACCTTTTAGACACATCAGTCTAGCTGCTTCTGGATACCATTGATCCCAACATATCAATACTCCAAGGTTACCTATAGATGTTTTAATTGGTTCAAATCCTAAGTCTCCTGGGGTAAAATAAAACTTTTCATAAAAGCCTGGGTCATCTGGTATATGCATTTTTCGATATTTACCAGCAATAGATCCATCTCTTTCAAATACAACTGCCGTATTATGATAAAGTCCAGCTGCTCTTTTTTCAAATAATGATGTTACTAGTACAATATTATTTTCTTTTGCTATCTTTGACCAAAAGTTTATATCTTGATTGTAGCTATTAGCATAATCAAAATATTTTACATCTTCACTTTGACAAAAGTACTCATTTTGGTGCAATTCTTGCAGTACTACTAATTGTGTATTATTTGATGCTGCATCTTTTATCATAGAGACAGTTTTATCTAAAGTTTCCTCTTTTGTATTATGAAATTTTTGTTGAATTAGTGCTGTTTTAATAGTTGACACTTAATTTCCTTTAATTATCTGATTTGCTGACATATTTGAACTATGGTAGATTATAACATTATATTTTTTAGCATAGTATTTCAATAATAAATTTTGCAATGTAGGTTCTATTGATGGAGTAAACCAAGCATTATTTGATATTACAATCATATATTGTGTATCAATATTCTCAAATATTCTATCTGTAGTAGCTTCATAACATATAGCATTTCTAAATTTAATATTATTTATATCAAATGTAGTAGGGGTAGTGGCAACACTATAATCTGATGCACCATTATAAAAACTATCATTAATCCAATCCCTAAGTAGTTTAGGAAGTGGTACTTCTTCACCAAATGGTACTAATACTGTTTTGTGAGCAATTGTCATTTTTTCATCTTTAAACATATAGGTAGAATTATAATATTGTTTATCACTATAGTCCAATGCTCCAGTAATAATAGTAATTTTTTCACTCATTTTTTTTAGTTGATTTATGAGCTTTTCACTTGTATTTAAAGGTAATGGAAAAACGGTTTCTGGAAGGATTATAAGCTCATAGCCTTTATCTATAGCTTTTTGAATGTTATAAATATTTAAATCTATAATACTTTGACGATTTGATTGAATCCATTTTTTATCTTGTTCTATTTTATATTGTGGCATAGATATTGAGATATTAGCAGGATTAATTGTATTGATATTATACTCTACAGCTAAAACTGATAGCAATAGGATTGCTATTTTTCTATATTGAATAAATAGTCCTAATGATATTAAGATTATAATGAGATTAATTTTATCAATACCAAAGAAACTGTTTACAAATAATAGTTCAATTTTAAACCAATTAAATCCAAATGGATTGATAAAACTTAATGTAAATAGTGCTAATGCTCTGTATATTATTGAAGAATGTAAAGCTGTTAAATAAAATAATAATCCATAAATTAAACCAATAGCAATTAGTACAATTGGGATTAAATACTCTAAGTCATAATATATAAAACTATATGAGATCCACCAAAACCAAAGAATAGCTGTAAAAAATCCAATATAAAAAAGTAATTGTTTAGATACGGTTAACAAAAGGTAAATACTAAATAAAGAAATAATTGTATTTAGAATTATATTAGAAAATCCAAAATGTTCAAGATATATACTTGATGACAATAGTATAGCAATAAAAAAACTAATTAGTATTTTTTTGGAAATAATCATTTTGAATTCTATCATAAAGCGACTTTTAGATAAAATATCTCAAAATAATATAAGGGCTAACGCCCTTTACATAAGGATAGAGAGATGGAAGCACAAGGTGGAAGTTTATTAGGATCATTGTTACCATTAGTTGTATTATTTGGAATATTTTATTTTCTAATTATTAAACCACAGCAAAAACAAGCAAAAGACCATAAAGAGATGATGAATTCACTAGCAGTTGGTGATACAATCGTAACAAATGGTGGGGTAATAGTAGAGATTACAGCAATAGAGGAAACATACTATACCGTAAAAAATGTAGATGGTAGTCAAATGAAACTAGCATTAGATTATGTAGCAAATAAACTAGAGGACAAATAGTAGAATATGAGAATATTTAATTATAGACTAGTGATATTTGCACTTAGTTTAATATTTGGTATTGTATTTTCAATACCGTCATTTATGCAAACTGATAGTGGAAAAAAAATATCTTTAGGGCTTGATCTTCAAGGTGGACTACATATGCTACTTGGTGTTAAAACTGAAGAAGCTGTAGTATCAAAAATTAAAACAACGGCATCAGCTGTAAAATATTTTTGTGATGATGAGTCAATTTTAATTGAAGATATGATTATTGAAAAAGATAGTTTTTCTTTTGTTTTATTAGATGAAGATGAACTGGTAAAACTTGATAAAATGTTAAGTGAAACTAGAGGATTAGATATATTTAAAACACCAAGTTTAGAATATACTATTAAACTGTTGCCAACAGAGATTGCACTTACAAAAGATATGGCTGTATCTCAAGCAGTTGAAACAATCAGAAATAGACTTGATCAATTTGGATTAGCTGAACCTACAGTTGTAAGGCAAGGTAAAGAAGATATTGTTGTTCAGTTACCAGGGATTAAAACTGCAGAAGATGAAAAAAGAGCTAGAGAACTTATAGCAAAACCTGCTAATTTGGAAATGATGACAGTAGATGAAGATTATGCAGATCAAGTTTACTCATTATCTGAAGAAAGAGTAAAAGAGCTTGGTGATGTAGTACTTGAACATCAAAGTGATCCAGAAAAGAAATTTATTTTAAAAGCAATACCTATTTTAAATGGAAGTCAGATTGTTGATGCTAGAGTATCATTTGACCAAAGTAATCAACCTATTATTAATTTTACACTAAATGCCTTAGGTGCTAGAGTATTTGGTGACTTTACTGGTAAAAATGTAGGTGCAAGACTTGCTGTTGTTCTTGATGGAAAAGTATATTCAGCTCCAGTAATTAGAGAAAGAATTGGTGGTGGAAGTGGACAAATTTCTGGTGGATTTACTGTGGATGAAGCAGGAAATGTTGCTATTGCACTAAGAAGTGGTGCATTACCTGCTCCTGTTAAAATGCTTGAAAAAAGAAGTGTTGGACCAAGTTTAGGTGCAGACTCTATTAGATCATCCATGATAGCATTAATTTCTGGATTTGCCTTAGTGTTTGTATTTATGGTGATATACTATGGTTATGCTGGAATTATTGCTAATATTGCATTAATGGCAAATATATTTATTATTATTGCAGTTATGGCAATGTTTGGTGCGACACTTACACTTCCTGGTATGGCAGGAATTGTTCTTACTGTTGGTATGGCTGTTGATGCAAATGTAATTATTTCAGAGAGAATCAGAGAGTTATTACGACAGGGTAAGTCTATCTCTAAATCAATAGAAGATGGATATAAAAATGCAATGAGAGCAATTTTAGATGCAAATATTACTACATTACTTGTTGCAATTATATTATATGCTTATGGTACTGGTCCAATCAAAGGTTTTGCTATTACAATTTCGATTGGTATTTTAGCATCTATGTTAACAGCAATTTTAGGTACGCATGGTGTTTATGAAGCACTTTTACCAAAAATCAGCAAGAGTAAAAATTTAAGAAAATGGTTTGGAGTTAAATAATGGAAATTTTTAAATCAAATAAAACATATGATTTTATGGGAAAACGATTACCATTTTTAGCTTTATCTGCATTTTTAGTTTTAGCATCTTTAGGAATATTGTTTACTAAAGGTCTTAACTTTGGTGTAGATTTTTCTGGTGGTACAATTGTGCAAGTTCAATATAAAACAGATGCCCCAATTGCTAAAATTAGAGAAGAGTTGGCTAAAACTACTCAATATAATAAAGCTAATGTGACAAAATTTGGAAGCGATAAAGAAGTCATATTAAAAATACCAACTTCATCAAGTAGTATTGGTTCAGATATAGGTGATGAAATAGCTGTGATTTTAAAACCAACTGGTGAATTTGAAGTAAGAAGAGTTGATATGGTTGGTCCAAAAGTTGGAGGTGAACTTCAAGAAAAAGGTCTAACGGCATTATTTTTGTCTCTAATTGTGATTTTAGCTTATGTGTCATTTAGATTTGAATGGAGATTTGCAATTGCATCAATATTAGCTTTAATACATGATATTACGATTGCATTAGGAGCAATTGCATTATTTCAAGTAGATGTAAACTTAGATATTTTAGCTGCAATTTTGACAATTCTTGGATATTCACTAAATGATACAATTATTGTATTTGATAGAATTAGAGAAGGTGTGCAAACATCAAAATCAAATAATTTAAATGAAGTGGTAAATGAATCTGTATCAAAAACATTAAGTAGAACTACACTTACTTCATTGACAACATTCTTTGTTGTATTTACATTATACTTATTTGGTGGAGAGATAATTAGTGGATTTAGTTTCACATTATTAATTGGTGTAATTGTAGGTACTTATTCATCTATATTTGTTGCAGCTACAATTTTAGTTCAACTTAAATTTTCTATTGCTAATTTTAGATCTAAAGAGGCACAAAAATTAAAAGAGCAACAAGAAAAAGATAGAATGAGAGCAATGTACGAGCAAGGTACAGTTTAAAAAAGGGGCAACAATGGATTGGGGTAAAGTAGTATACATTTTTTTCTCATTAATGAGTTTAACTACAACAGCTGGTTTTTTGTATTATCATGAGCCAGTAGCATTATTTTTAGCTGCTGGTGTAAATGTAATATCAACTATTTTGAAAATTGGTGTTAGAAATTTATTAGCAACAGAGTTATTAGCTAGCTCATTAGTGGCTGATTTACATCTAATTCCTGCATTTGTAGTATTAACTTTTACAGGAAATGAACAATTAGCTATTGCGTTAGCAATTGGTGCAGTAGTAGCAAATATTTATTCAATGGCATTATCTTTAATAGAGAGTGCAAAACATAATAAAAGGGAAGATTATTAATGGAGTATAATGCAAACTCAATTGAAAATAAATGGCAAAAATATTGGGATGATAATAATCTATTTGAGCCAGAATCTGAAGACAGTCAAAAAGATAAAAAATATATATTAAGTATGTTTCCATATCCAAGTGGAAGAATTCATATGGGACATGTAAGAAACTATTGTCTTGGTGATGCATTTGCTAGACACTTTAGAAAGAATAATTTTAATGTATTGCATCCAATTGGATGGGATTCTTTTGGTATGCCAGCAGAAAATGCAGCTATTAAACATAAATTACATCCGAAAAAATGGACATATGAAAATATTGACTACATGAGAAATGAGTTACAAGGTTTAGGTCTAAGTTTCTCAAAAACTAGAGAGTTTGCTACAAGTGATGAACTTTATACTAGATGGGAACAAGAGTTTATTATTAAGATGTATGAAGAGGGAATTTTATATAAAAAATCTACAACTGTAAACTGGTGTGAAGATTGTCATACAGTTTTAGCAAATGAGCAAGTTGAAGAGGGATGTTGCTGGAGATGTGATAATGAAGTTGAACAAAAGCAGATGCCTGGATATTATGTAGCAATTACAAAATATGCTCAAGAGCTTTTGGATGATTTAAAAGAGCTTGAGGGGCAATGGCCATCACAAGTACTTACTATGCAAGAAAATTGGATAGGTAGAAGTGAAGGATTAGAGTTTGATTTTTCTTTAAGTGAAGAGTCAAAATCTAAACTTGGTGGAAACTTTGATAAGTATTCAGTATTTACAACTAGACCTGACACTATATATGGTGTTAGTTACTCAGCTCTTGCCCCTGAGCATAAGATTGTAAAATATTTAATTGATAATAAGTTGCTAAGTGATGAAAAGATTGATACAATTAAATCTATGCAAAAAGTTGGTGATAGAGATAGGGCTACTCAAGATAAAGAGGGACTTGATCTTGAGATAACAGTTATTCATCCATTAACAGGCAAAGAGGTACCTGTATGGGTAGCAAATTTTGTACTTGTAAGTTATGGTGGAGGTGCTGTTATGGCAGTGCCTGCTCATGATCAAAGAGATTTTGAGTTTGCTAAAAAGTATAATTTGCCAATCAATACAGTAATTCAAAATGATACTGATATGAGTGAGGCTTTTACTGGTGAAGGTAAACTAATTAATAGTGGTAAGTATGATGGTCAAAAAAATACAAAAGCTAAAAAATCTATTATATATGACTTTGAACAAGATGAGCTTGGAAAAAAACAAATCAATTATAAGCTAAGAGATTGGGGTGTTTCAAGACAAAGATATTGGGGTGCACCAATTCCTTTTATCCATTGTGATTCGTGTGGTTTAGTTCCTGAAAAAAGTGAAAATTTACCAGTGGCTTTACCTGAAGATGTAGAGATTACAGGTGAGGGTAACCCTCTTGATAATCATCCAACATGGAAACATTGTGCTTGTCCAAAATGTGGAAGTGATGCTATAAGGGAGACAGATACATTAGATACGTTTGTTCAGTCATCTTGGTATCATCTACGATATGCAACAAATCCAAGTAAATGGAATGATGAAGGTATTAGTAAATCAGACTCCGATTATTGGATGGATGTAGATCAATATATTGGTGGTATAGAGCATGCTATTTTACATCTATTGTATGCAAGATTCTTTACAAAAGCATTAAATAGTATGGGATATACAAATTCTAAAGAGCCATTTAAAAATTTATTAACTCAGGGTATGGTACTTAAAGATGGTGCTAAGATGTCAAAATCAAAAGGAAATGTTGTAGATCCAGATGCAATCGTATCTAAATATGGTGCTGATACAGCAAGACTATTTATGATGTTTGCAGCACCACCTACAAAAGAATTAGAATGGAATGACTCTGCTGTTGAAGGTTCATTTAGATTTATTAAAAAATTTAGTGAAAGGTCATCAAATGCAACAATTGATGATATTAGACTAATTGATAATATAGATCATTCGTTATTAGCAAAAGAAGAAAAAGAAGCTAGAAAAAAAGTATATGAAGCACTTATAAAAGCTAATGAAGTTATGAATAAAACATTTGCATTTAATACTTTAATTGCCTCATCTATGGAAGCTATGAATGCTCTTGGAAATCAAGATAATAATGTAATTTGGGCAGAGGGATATTATATACTTTCAAATATACTTGAGCCAATTATTCCACACCTATGTTGGGAGCTTAGTGAAAATTTATTTGCTAGAGCAAACTTTGAAAGACCACTTGATGTTAAAGATGAAGTATTCATCCTAGATAGTATCTCTTTAGCTGTAACAATCAATGGTAAAAAAAGAGCTGAGATTGAAGTATCACCTGATGCATCAAAGGATCAAATACTAGAAATTGCTAAAGTAAATGAAGCTACACAAAAATGGATTGAAGGTAAAGAGATCATAAAAGAGATCGTTGTACCTAATAAGCTTGTAAACTTAGTTGTAAAAGGTTAAATATGAGGAAGTTATTATTAATATTTGTAGTCTCTTTTATCTTTGTTGGATGTGCTGGATATAAACCATCATCTTATTATACAAAAAAAGAGATAGGGGAAAAAGTATTTGTAAATTTAAATATAAATATTGATAATGCTTCAAATAGTGTCGTTATAAAAGATGCAATGAATGAGATGATTGTAAGTAGATTTGGTTCAACACTTGTGGATAGTAAAGATGATGCAAATACGATAATTAATTTGTCCCTTGGCTCTGTTGGCTTATCAGCAATTCAGTATGATTCTCAAGGTTATGTTAGTATTTATAGAGCTAGTGTATCACTAAATGTAAAATATAAAGCAAATGGTTTTACAAAGAGTTTAACACTTAGTGATTATTATGATTTTGCAGTTGACTCTAGTGATGCATCTGTTTCTGATACTGCTAAAGAGGAAGCAATTAAAATTGCTGCATCTAAAGCGCTAGAAGAGATTTTATCTAAAATAGCAATTCAAACTTTTAAATAATGGGTCTTGAAGAGTATTTAAATTCAAAACCTTTATATTATGATGATATAGATTATAATAATGTAAATGAAGCATGGTTAATATTAAAACATCATATTAATATACCATATGTTATTCATATTATTGGTACAAATGGCAAGGGTAGCACCGGTAGATTTTTATCGTCATTTTTAGTTCAGCAAGGTAAGAATACATTACATTATAGTTCTCCACATATTGTAGAATTTAATGAACGAATTTGGATTGATGGATCTAATAGTACAAATTTACAACTTGATATTGCTCATAAGCAATTACAAAATCTTCTACCAGATGATCTTATTAAAAAATTAACATATTTTGAATATACAACTCTTATTGCATTACTTCTTAGTAGTAATATGGATTATATTGTACTAGAAGCCGGACTTGGTGGAGAGTTTGATGCTACAAATGTTGTACGAAATGATTTAACACTAATTACCACTATTGGTCTTGATCATACAGAGTTTTTAGGTGATACTATAGAAAAAATAGCATCAACAAAGATGAGATCTTGTGATACACAATATATACTTGGGTATCAAGTATCAAATATGGAAGTTAATAATGCTAAGAAAGATGTACTAAATGATAGAGATGAAATTGTATATAATTCATCTATAGTTCTTCCAAAAGATGCAAATAAACTACCAGTATATTTGAAAAATAATCTTCGTTTAGCTTTAAGTGCATTAGAGTTTTTAGATTTAGAAACTACAAATCTGAAATTACCAAAGCTATTTGGACGATGTCAACAATATAAAAAAAATACTACACTTGATGTAGGCCATAATACTTTGGCTGCTACAGTTTTACTGCGAGAATTTTTAGATAAGAAAATTAATCTAGTATATAATAGTTATAGTGATAAAGATTATGCTTCTGTGTTGATGATTTTAAAACCTATTATTCATAAGCTTCATATTATTAATATAGAGGATAAAAGAATAGCCAAAACTCAAGATATAGAAGAAGTATGTGATGATCTAAATATTGAATACTGTAACTTTGAGCAGATTAATAATAGTGAAGAATATTTAGTATTTGGTTCATTTAAAGTAGTTGAAGAATTTTTAAATAAAACAGGAAGTATTTAATATGAATTATCAAATATTATTAGCAGTTGGCTTAGGTGGCTTTATAGGTGCTATTGTAAGATTTTATGTAAATATAACAGTAAGTAAAGCTTTTCCATATCATATACCTTTAGCTACACTTTCAGTTAATATTATTGGTAGTTTTTTGATTGGACTGTTAATAGGATTGTTTTTATATTTTACCCCTTCAGAAGCTACTAAAGCATTTTTAATTACAGGATTTTTAGGAGCAATGACTACTTATTCTACATTTGCAATTGAGAGTTTTTTTTTAATGCAAACATCTTTTTATTACGCGATGTTAAATGTGATATTTAATGTGTTTGGATCAATTATTGCAGCTGGAAGTGGATATAAAATTATTACTTATTTTTTAAAATAAATTCTTAAGTGGCAAAAGGGTATAATCTTCGATATTTAAATAAATAGGAGAATATTATGGGTATGCCAAGTGGAATGGAATTGTTTATAATTGTTGCAGCAATCGTATTACTTTTTGGAGGGAAAAAAATTCCTGAATTAGCAAAAGGATTAGGTCAAGGTATTAAAAACTTTAAATCTGCAGTAAAAGAAGACGATGAGGTTGTTGATGCAACAGCTAAAAAAGACAATATTGAAGCAAAAGCAGAAGAAACTACTACAACTTCTACTGAATCAAAAACTAACGCTTAAAAGACTTTATGCAAAATAAAGTCAAACAAATAATAGAAAACACTTTAGGTGTTTCTATTGTATTAGAAAAACCAAAAGATAGATCTCTTGGTCATTTTGCCACTCCTGTAGCATTTTCATTAGCAAAACAATTACGAAAATCACCAATGATTATAGCAGATGAATTAGCTGCTAAATTTGAAAATGATGAAGTCTTTGATAGTGTAACAGCAGTTAAAGGATTTATTAATTTTAAACTTTCATTAGATTTTTTAGAAAGTGCAATTGATGAAAACTTAAGCAATAAAGATCAGTTTGCTAAGGGTGATGATAAGAATCAAAAAGTACTTTTGGAATATGTTAGTGCAAATCCAACAGGTCCACTTCATATTGGTCATTCAAGAGGTGCAATATTTGGAAATGCATTATATACAATAGGTAATCACTTAGGCTATGATGTAACTAGTGAGTATTATGTAAATGATGCTGGTTCTCAGATGGACTTACTTGGATTATCTTTATATTTAGCTGGTAGGGAGTCTATTTTAAAAGTTGATGTTGAATATCCAGAGCAATATTATAGGGGTGAATATCTTTTTGATTTAGCAGCTCAAGCAGCTTCCGAATTTGGTGAAGATATATTTAAAGAGGCAAATCAATTTACTGAACTATCTCTTTTTGCAAAAGATAAAGTATTAAAAATTATCACTGATGATTTAAAAGATCTAGGTATAGAATTTGATAATTTTGTGTATGAAAAACCATTATATGATAAGTGGGAAGAGTCAAGAAGTACTTTAGAAAACAATAATCATCTATATCAAAAAGATGATAAGATTTGGTTACGATCAACTAATGCAGGTGATGAACTAGATCGTGTAGTAATTAGAGAAAATGGAATTCCTACTTATCTTGCTGGAGATATAATTTATCACAAGGATAAGTATGATAGAGGCTATGATAAGTTTATTAATATTTGGGGTGCAGATCATCATGGATATATAGCTAGAGTAAAAGCTGCTATTAAATTCCTTGATAATGATCCAGATAAGCTAGAAGTTTTATTATCTCAAATGGTTTCACTTTTAAAAGGTGGACAGCCATATAAGATGAGTAAGAGAGCTGGAAATGTAATTTTAATGAGTGATATCACTTCTGAGATAGGATCTGATGCATTAAGATTTATTTTCTTAACTAAAAAAAGTGATACGCATTTGGAATTTGATATTGATACATTAAAAAATAAAGATTCATCAAATCCAGTTTTTTATATTAATTATGCGCATGCAAGAATAAATCAAATATTTAAAAAAGCAGAGCTTGGTATAGAAGATTCTAAAGACTTAAAACTAAAAGACTTAGATGAAAATGCAACATCGTTATTATTTGAAGCATTGCTTTTACCAAAAGTATTAAACGAAGCATTTGATAAAAGAGAAGTACATAAAGTAACAGAATATTTACATTCTCTTGCTGCTCTTTTACATAAGTTTTATAATGAAAATAAGATTGTAGGATCAGATAATCAAGATAGCTATTTAAAAGTTTTATCAATGGTAGCATTATCGATTAAAACTGGTTTAAAATTATTAGGCATAGATGCCAAGGAGACAATGTAATGGGTCTAGGAGTTGGAATAGTGGGTTTACCAAATATTGGGAAATCAACAACTTTTAATGCTTTAACAAAAGCACAAAATGCAGAAGCACAAAATTATCCATTTTGTACAATTGAACCAAATAAAGCAATTGTACCAGTACCAGATAAAAGACTTGATGTATTAGCAAAAATTGTTAATCCTGAAAAAATTCAACATTCAACAATTGACTTTGTTGATATTGCTGGTCTTGTAAAAGGTGCATCAAAAGGTGAAGGTTTAGGAAATCAATTTTTATCTAATATTAGAGAAGTTGAAGTTATTTTACATATGGTTAGATGTTTTGAAGATGGAAATATTGTTCATGTTGAAGGTGATATAAACCCAATAAGAGATATTGAGATTATTGAAACAGAATTAGTATATGCAGATATAGCACAGCTTGAAAAGAAAATTGTTAAGCTTAAAAAAGAAGCAAAATTTGATAAAACTGCAGCGGCAAGATTAGATATTGCTAATGCCCTTATGTCACATCTTGAAGAGTTAAATCCTGTAAGTACATTTGATCAAAATGATGATGAGAACTTTATTGATTTAGATAAAGAGCTTAGATTTTTATCGAATAAAGATATTATCTATGGCGCAAATGTTGATGAAGATTCTTTAATGGAAGAAAATGACTATGTTCAGGCAGTAAAAGAGTATGCATCTTCTAGAGGTAATGATGTTGTGATGCTTTGTGCTAAAGTTGAAGAAGAATTAGTAGGTCTTGATGAAGAAGAAGCCAGTGAATTTTTAAAAGACTTTGGTGTTGAGGAATCAGGATTAGAAAAAATTATACATAAAGCATTTGCAAAATTAGGTTTACAATCTTATTTTACAGCCGGTATAATGGAAGTAAGAGCTTGGACAATCCCAATTGGATGTAAAGCTCCACAAGCTGCCGGTGTAATTCACAATGACTTTGAAAGAGGATTTATCAAAGCAGAAGTAATTGCATATGAAGATTTTGTAACATGTGGCGGTGAATTAAAAGCAAAAGAGGCTGGAAAGCTAAGACTTGAAGGTAAAGATTATATCGTACAAGATGGTGATCTTATGAACTTCAAATTTAATGTTTAATTTCGTAAAAAAAGATAATTTCTTGTCTTATTTAGAAATTAAAGAGTAAGCGTATATGCCTTTAGGCATAGCGTCTCTGAGTAGTTGCTAGCGTAATTATACTTAACTTATTCGTGTAGAGAAGTATTGATCTTCTCAAAAATCTTAGGTGTGCATATCAATTTAGCGTGCCTACTTACAATCAAAAAGGTAACAAATTGACAGATACAAAATTTAGTGATTTAGGACTAGCTCCTGATGTATTAAAAGCCATAGAAGAAGTAGGATATGATTCACCATCTCCAATTCAAGAGGGGATGATCCCATATGTACTAGACGGTAGAGATGTTTTAGGACAAGCTCAAACAGGTACGGGAAAAACAGCAGCATTTGCACTTCCAATTCTTTCAAGAATTGATGTAAAAATCAAAAAACCACAAGTATTAGTATTAGCTCCAACTAGAGAGCTTGCTATTCAAGTTGCAGAATCATTCCAAGGCTATTCAAAATATATGAATGGTTTCCATGTATTACCAATATATGGTGGACAAGATTATGGTATTCAGTTAAGAGGTCTTAAGAGAAATCCTCAAATTATTGTAGGTACTCCTGGGCGTGTGATGGATCATATTAAAAAAGGTACATTAGTGATTGATGAACTTCAAACTATGGTACTTGATGAAGCAGATGAGATGCTTAATATGGGGTTCTTAGATGACGTAGAATGGGTATTAAAGCATACTCCTGAAGATAGACAAATTGCACTATTTTCTGCAACAATGCCAGGTGCTATTAAAAGAATTACACAAAGATATTTAAATGATCCTGCTGAAGTTGTAATAAAATCTAAAGCTACAACAGCTAGTACTATTAGACAAAGATTTTGGATGGTTAGTGGACTACATAAAGTAGATGCGCTTACTAGAATTTTAGAAGTAGAAGATTATGATGGAATTATAATTTTTACAAGAACAAAATCTATGACTTTAGAACTAGCAGATAAGTTAAATGCAAGAGGTTACGCTGCTGCTGGATTAAATGGTGATATGAACCAAGCTCAAAGAGAAAAAACAGTTAACCAGCTTAAAAAAGGTAAATTAGATATCTTAATTGGTACAGATATTGTAGCAAGAGGACTTGATATCAATAGAATTTCTCATGTTATTAACTATGATATCCCTTATGATACAGAATCTTATGTGCACAGAATTGGTAGAACAGGTCGTGCTGGTAAAAAAGGTGAAGCTATTTTATTTGTAGCACCAAGAGAGAGAAATCTTTTAAGAATGATTGAAAGAGCTACAAAAAAGCCAATCGAGAGAATGGAGATGCCTTCAACTGAAGATGTAAATGATACAAGAGTAGCAAAGTTTAAGCAACAAATTACTGATGAACTTGCAAAAGAAGGTTTAGAATATTATACTGCAATTGTTGAATCATACCAGCAAGATCATAATATTCCTGCAGAAGAGATTGCAGCAGCACTTGTTAGAATTGCTAGAAAAGGTGATCCATTAAGATTAAAAGACTTTAAAGAACAAAAAATTGATTATGATAATAATGGTAGCGGAAATTCAGAATTTAATGAACCAGCAATTAGAGATGGTTTTAAAAGATTCAGAGTATCAGTTGGTGAAAAAGATAGAATTAAACCAGGTAATATTGTAGGTGCTATTGCAAATGAAGCAAAAATAGATGCAAATGATATTGCAAAAATCGCAATTTATAATACATTCTCAACTGTAGATTTACCAGAAGACATCTCAGATGAAAAACTAGATATATTAAAAAATGTACAAGTATCTGGAAGAAAATTAGATATTAAAGATGCTATTCCTGGAGAAGGTGCTGGACAATCAAGAGGTCGAGGTCGTGATGGCAGAAGAGGTCGAGGAGATAGAGACGGTGGTCGAGGTCGAGGTCGTGATGGCGGAAGAGGTCGAGGTCGTGATGGCGGAAGAGGTCGAGGAGATAGAGACGGTGGTCGAGGTCGAGGTTGTGATGGCGGAAGAGATGGAAGTCGTAGAAGAAGAGATTAGTCTTCATTCTCACTTCATTTTCATTAGCTAAAATCATTAAAATATATTAAGGTAATTTAATGAAGATTCTTATAGTTGAAGATGATGAAAATATTTTATCTCTTTTAAAGCGTGGCTTTGAAGAGGATGGATATATTGTCGACACTGCTAGTGATGGTGAAGATGGTGAATACCTAGCATCTATAAATTCTTATGATATTATTATATTGGATTGGATGCTACCTTTAAAAAGTGGTATTGATATATTATCAAGTTTAAGAGATAAAAATATTACTACACCTACAATAATGCTTACAGCTAAATCAGAGATTGATGACAAGGTATCAGCACTTAGTCTTGGTGCTGATGATTATCTCTCCAAACCATTCTCTTTCAAAGAATTAAGTGCTAGAGTGCAAGCACTTTATAGAAGATCTATCTCTTCAGGAAACAATACAATTCAAATTAAAGATATTATTATTGATATTGATTTAAAATCTATTAAAAAAAATAATCAAGATATAACATTAACACAAAAAGAATATGAATTACTTATGTTTTTAATTAAGCATAAAAGTGGATCAGTGTCAAACAGTATGATTGAAGAACAACTATGGAATGATGAATCTTATATCAATAGTAATGTAATACAAGTTACAATATATAACTTAAGAAAGAAGATAGGTAAAGAATATATAAAGAGTTCTAGAGGGCTAGGTTACACACTAGATGTTTAAAAGTATAAAGACAAAAGTTTTATTCTATTTTGCAACAGCAACATTACTTTTATTGATACTTTTTAATACAGCAATTTATCATTTTTTTGAACAAAATACAAAATTATCTATTCAAAATAAACTTTATAACAAAGCTGTATTTATTAATAGAAATATTATTAATAATGTATCTGTTGATAAATTATTTAAAGATGAACAGCTAAAATCACTTGATGTTGCTATTGTCAAAGATAATAAAATTATATATAATAAAGGAAATACAAACTTTAATAATCATATTGGATTTATTGATAAGAGTGATTCTTTTTTTGTATTTGAAGAACATGGTAGATTAAATGGTATGTATGTATTAAGAGTATCTAATCCATTTAAAGGTGCAATTTTGTTTTATCAATATAGTGTAGATAAGCAGATAAAACAAGAGTTTGATCAGATAAAACATATTTTAATGATATTGGAGCCTTTATTATTTATTATATTATTATTATTTGCAAATGGTTTGGTAAATAAGATTTTAAAATCTATAAATAATATTACGAAAACGGCAAATAAAATATATGTAACTGACTTATCTCAAAAAATTTCCCCTTCGGAATATGATGATGAGATTCAAGATCTTATAGACTCATTTAATAAAATGATTAGCCGTTTAAAATATGGAGTTGAGCATCTAGAACAGTTTAATAGCGATGTCTCTCATGAATTAAAAACTCCACTTACAGTTATTAAAGGTGAAGTTGAAATAGCACTTCATAAAACTAGAAACTCACAATATTATGAAAAAAGTTTAAAAGTTATTGAGCAAGAGGCATCGTCAATACAAGAAATTGTAGATAATTTACTTTTGATGACAAAATATACAAAAGAGAATATTTCTCAAACATTTAAATTAATTAATATTGACGCTATTCTGCTAGATATTATTGATAAACATAGTAGTAGTATCAATAAAAAAGATATTAATTTAAATATTAATAAACTTGAATCTATAAGTATAAATGCAAATCAAGTATTAATAGCAACTATTTTCTCAAATTTAATAGATAATGCAATTAAATATACACCAAATGGTAAAAATATACATATCTCTCTTTATAAGCTTGATAGTAATATACACTTTGTTATTGAAGATGAAGGAGTTGGTATAGCAAAAGAGCATCTTGCAAAAATAATGAGTAGATTTTATCGTGTAGATGAATCTAGAAATAAAAAGATTAAAGGATTTGGGCTTGGTCTTAGTATTGTTCAAAATAGTGTAGATTTACATGATGGAAAGATTGAAATTCAATCACAAGAGGATAAAGGGACAAAAATTACAATAATATTATAAAAATCAATATGATTTCATTTTCATTTCATTTTCATCTTTTATAATTCTGTTATGAAATTTAACGGTGCGAACGTGATAAACAAGAGTTGCTTTTTCCTTGGGCGGCTCTTTTTTATTTTTAATTTCAATCAATTATGATAAGATTTCTTATGAATAAAATTTTAATAGCATTTATATTTGCAATAGTCGGATTCTTTTTCTCACAAATTATTTTTTCAATGCAACATTCACTCTTGATATCTATAGTTGTCTTTTTAGTTACATTATGGACCAATGAAGCATTACCTTTAGGTGTTGTATCATTATTACCAATTTTGTTATTCCCTATATTTGATATTGCCTCTACAAATGCAACTGCTGCTAATTATTCTAAATCTATAATTTTCCTATTTTTAGGTGGCTTTATGGTAGCTATTGCTACACAAAAAATAGATTTGCATAAAGTTATTGCACATAAGCTTTTATCAATATTCCCATCAACTCCTAGAGGTATGATATATTCACTTGCTATTACAGCTGCACTTCTTAGTACTTTAATATCTAACACTACTACAGCATTATTACTTATACCAATTGGTTTATACTTAGCAGATGAACTTAAGCTCAAGATGAGATTAGTTTTAGCTGTTGCATATGGCTCTAGTTTAGGTGGTATTATGACACCAATTGGAACTGCTCCAAATTTATTACTTTTAGGTTTTTTAGAATCAAATGCTCTTGAGGCAGTATCATTTGCTAAATGGATGGTCTTAACAATACCTGTCGCTTTTGTGATGCTTTTAGTGATACCATATCTATTGTCTTTAGGATTAAGAGACATAAAATTAGATCAAGACTTAGAAGTACTAGCACCTATTAATGGTGAACAAAAAAGATTACTATATATATTAGGTGCTTTAGCAGTAACTTTATTAGCTAATTCTCCAATTGAACCATTTTATAGTGGATTAGGACTAAATGAAAAAGGCATTCTACTTGGATTTGGTCTTTTAATGTTTATGCCAAATATAGGATTTTTACAGTGGGAAGATAGTAAAAAAATACCATATGAGATTATTTTTCTTTTTGGAGCAGGATTTAGTATAGCTATGGCATTTTCTACAACTGGATTAGCTTCAAACATCGCAAATCAATTGCTAGCAATTACATCATTTTCGACACTTTTATTGCTCCTAATTACAGCTACATTAATTACATTCACTACAGAGATTACATCAAATACTGCACTTACATCAATTGCATTACCAATAATTTATTCGCTTGCGCAGGTTAGTAATATAGATACATCTTTATTACTTATGGTTGCTACAGTATGTGCTAGTTATGCATTTATGCTTCCTATTGCAACACCACCAAATGCAATTGCTATGAGTAGCGGAGTTGTACGAGTTAAAGATATGGCCACAATAGGGTTTATTTTTAATATATTAGGTATAGTAACAATTGTTACTATTGCTTTGGTTTATTGGCAATATTATATATAAAGATAAGAATATGAAAATAGAAAAGTTATTTAGAGATAAAAGTATAAATCATATACATAAAATCAGTTTAATGTTTATTGCATTGCTTACTACATTGTTTACATCTATATTACTATATAGTATAATGGACTGATTTGTCAAGACAACTTTTCATAAAATTTATTTCCCTCATACA